>JAPOIF010000100.1 GCA_029979085.1 Methanobacteriota archaeon
ACTTCATCGAACGTGCTTACGATCTCTCACTCCATAACAATCTCGCAGCAACTGAAGTCGGTGCAGTCGCAGTCCGAGCAACGAACTCGCTCGGTTTGGATGGTTCTGGAGAAACGATTGCTGTGATGGATACAGGTCTCGATAACGACCATCCCGACATATTGGGTCGCATTGCAGCCATCAACACACAGTATGGACTTGATTCGTCCCCTATCGATAGCAATAGCGGTCACGGCACACACATCGTCATGACCGTCCTCGGTGACGGAAGCGGTGATTCGTCGACTACTGGAATCGCCCCAGATGCCAACCTGGTCATGTATGCACTCGAACACGACCCGACAGGTTATTTCGGTCGCCAAGGTTCAATTTACGACTTGCTTTCTGATGCTGAACTCAAAACAGCACGAATTGCAGTCAATGCATGGGGTTCGAATGGCAACTTTGGATATTACACAGCGGATTCACGTTCGGCTGATCAATACGTTTCAAACAACCAATTCCTGCTTCCAGTCTTTTCGGTTGGTGACAATGGAGCATCGGGTGCATCGAAAGTCACTGCTCCTGGGACGGCAAAGAACGTTCTTTCAATCGGTTCAAGTCACAACGGGAGTGTCAGTCCTTCTTCATCCCAAGGTCCAACCTTGGACGGTCGTATCAAACCCGATTTAGTCGCACCTGGTGAAGGAATTTGTTCTGCACGGGCTGAAGAAGCCAAGAATCCCGTTGGTTCAGTCTGTGCGACTGGAACGCACAGCAATTCTCGTTCACTGTACATGGAATTGAGCGGAACCTCGCAAGCCACTGCAGTTGCAGGTGGATCAGCAGCCCTTGCACGAGAATATCTGCGAGAAGTTGCTGGTATTAACAAACCTTCAGCGAGTCTCATCAAAGCAACGCTCGTGAATGGTGCGGAGGATCTGGGAACTCCAGACATCCCAAACAACTACGAGGGTTGGGGACAAATCGACCTTGAAAACAGTCTAGCACCGAGCTTTTCCGGTACGCCTTTGGATATGTTCCATGATGATTCTCGCGAATTACAGGCAGGTTTCTCACTTTTGTACTCATTCAACATTGACGCCTCCAAGGGTATCGATCTTACCCTCGCTTGGAGCGATGTGGAAGGAAGTGCCAATGCACCACAGGGTGAAGCCCGTCTTATGAACGATCTCGATCTCATCTTGTTGGCTCCAGATGGAACAACATACGTAGGGAATAATTTCGCCAATGGCGTCTCTGTCGTTGGCGGTACTGCTGATGACGTGAACAACATCGAACGAATCCGATTGCCAGCAGGAACCAGCACACAAAACGGTGAATGGATGGTGATGGTTGAACATCGCGGAGGTGGGAATCAACGCTTTAGCATCGTCATGGCTGCAGATGCTACGCTCATTCCGAAAGCAGATTTGACAACATTTGGGAACAGCATTTTGCCATCATCATTTACGCCGCTCGTTGGTGACCTTGTTTCGGTATCCCTAGCGTGGCACAATCAAGGAACGCTTGCTTCAGGCAGTTACCGTGTTCAGTTGGAAGATGTAACCGCAGGTTCAATCCTTTACGATTCCAACCGTTCATCACTTGAAGGCGGGGAACTCGATTCCGTATCTTTCTTCACACAATTTTCTACAACTGGCATCCACACGTTACGACTTTCTCTTGATACGAACAATCAGGTCGTAGAATTAAACGATGGCGTTTCAGGCACGAACAACAACGTTTTGGAGATCGATATCGAAGTGACAGCCCAAGGGTTAAGAGTCATCTTCCTTGATGAGGACGGTTCAATTCCACAATCTTCTTCGGAGAGGGAGGCTGCAGCAACTGTTGCGATGGATGTTCGAAATGAAACCGGCTTATCCCTCCCATTTGTCGTTGTGCATGAAGGTACGGGCGAACGTCCAGTAAGTCTGACGGTTTCAGGCGTTCAAGAACCCGACCTGATTTACCCCGCAATCTTGAACAGTCCTGAAGACCAATGGTCTCGAACAGTCAATGATTCAGGTCCGTTCACGCTCAGTGGACAAGGAACTGAAAACGATACGGTCTATCTCCAGTTGGACTTAGAGGACTTATCGGCCACATTGGATGCCTCAACCGAGCGATTTGCTCGTGCAGGTACCTTTGTGGTTGATGTCACGGCACGTTACCAAAATCAACCCACAGTTTCCCACACACAGCGTCTCACATTCACAATCGAACAAGTTGATTCCGTAGATGTCGTTCCTTCTGGAACGGTCGGAGTACAAGCACAACCTGGTGATAGCACAGGCTTTTCAATCGGCGTTCGAAACACCGGAAATTCAGCAGCTCAATACACCATGTCGTGCAGTTCTGCATCGCAATGGCAAATTATGCTTGGCAATTCCAATTCTTCGACCCTTGAGTTTGAACCGCTCAATATTTTGCAAGATCTTTCAATGGACGTCAACGTGTTTGTACCAAGTGTAACCAACGGCCAACCATCTGCTGGTTTCAATGATCAAGTGACATGTGTCGTGACCTCACCTACTGATCCTACGTTGAATCACGTTGAGGTTGTCAATGTAGCCGTCGCTGAATTGCGTTCGTTCAAATCCGATCTCTACGGTCCATCAGGGGCGATTGGCCCAGGTGCACTCGCAACTCCAGTGTATGCTGACACAGGAGAGGTCGTTTACTACAATCATAGCATCTCAAACAACGGTAACACGGACATGGATTTCACCGTGACACTCGAACGTGGTAATCCTTCATGGGCCGCTCAAATGTCGTATCTTGATGCATCGAGTTCAACAAGTTTGACGTTGAACCTTGCTGCGGGTCAATCAGCGAATGTCGAACTTATGTTACTGGTTCCTGAAACCGCACGTGAAGGAAATTCAAACACCTACACGCTAAGGGTTGAGCACAATTCTCAGTACTTTACGCTGAACACAACCTCATTGATTGTTTCCGATAACCTCGATGTTCAACTCGAACAGGTTGATGATGGTGGTGTCGTTTCGGCGACAATCGGTGAGAATTTCACGTTCGTAAACCTCATTGTAACCAATTCAGGAAACGCTGATCTCGATCTGGATTGGAGTTACGGGCTAGCACCTGATGGTTGGACTGTCAATTACGCCAACCCTCCTTCCAGCGTTGAAGTCTTGTCTCAGGCAAATGTCATTGTGGCGATACGACCTCCAAACCAAACAAGCGTCGGGGAAGGGTTTGATCTTCCTCTCTACGTCAATGCGAGCAATGATGGCCGATACGTTACGAGCGAATTGGTGCTCCGAGTTGAAGTTCCATCGAGTGAATTTGCAGGCTTTTCGACAGACTCTTCCGAAGCGCCGCTCCTCTTCATTCCACGAGGAGGTTCCGCTCAGCAATCGTTTGTTCTTGTGAACGAGGGCAACCTCCCGTTGAGTGGTACGCTACGGGCGGAAGTGCGGACTTCAGATGGTGAGATTCTCTCCGATAGGAAAGCAAGCGTTTCTCCATCAAGCATCTCTGATTTGGCTGTTGGACAATCTATTGAAATCGTTGGAAAGGTAAAACCGGACACGGATGCAAGTGATGGGCGATATCAACTGGTTCTGATCTTCACTTCTGATGCAGATGTCGTCATCGAATTCTCAGCAGATACAAGTGTAAGTGCACAGCAATCCAGTGGTGGGTTACTCAATATGTCTCCAATTATTGCCTATCCACTGCTTGGGTTGTTTGCTGTTGCCTTGATTGTTGGTGCTCGTCGATTGAAGTCATCGGCAAAAGTCAGTGATTCAGGAACGGATTTAGTTTCCCCTGACGCACATACAAATCCAGACCATCTAGGGACGCGGCGAGATGAGGCCTTGGATATCAGTCACTCTGTGAATGACCTTGCCTCAGGCGAGGTGTCTCAAGATGAGATTGCCGCTGCATTAGCGCAATCGATGGACATGCCTCTACCACAGCCATCATTGCCAGCAGGATTGCCTCCAGCGGGACTTCCACCAGCAGGGCTGCCCCCTTCGGGGTTACCTCCTGCAGGATTACCTCCAGCCGGATTACCTCCGGCTCCAGTGAAAGAGGTGCCGCCTCTCCCGACTGGACCTCCTTTGCCCCCCGGAGGCCTTCCAAACGGATGGACAATGGAACAGTGGCAACATTATGGAGAGCAATACCTTCAACGCATGGGGTTGAAGTGATACGTTCAAATGGATGATACGGAACGTTGAAGCATGCTCAACATTGTTTTGTTTGGACCACCTGGCGCTGGAAAAGGAACACAAGCTCAACGCATGATGGATGCAACAGGATTGCCTCAAGTCTCGACAGGTGACATGTTGCGTGCTGCTGTGAAGGCAAAAACAAGCGTAGGTTTGGAAGCAAAGAAATACATGGATGCAGGAGCGCTTGTTCCTGACCAAGTCATCATCGATTTGATCAAAGACAGAATGAAAGAAGATGATGCTCAACATGGTGTCATGTTTGATGGGTTCCCACGGACTGTCCCTCAGGCGGAGGCGCTCGCAAAAATCGTTGATGTTTCCATTGTCTTAGCCATCGATGTTCCAGATGAGCGCATCGTTGAGCGAATCTGTGGACGTTACAGTTGTGGGAATTGCGGTGTTGTTTACCATGATACTTTCAATCCGATTTCAGATGAAGGGTGTGAATGTGGAGCGTTTTCAGAAAAGCGTAGGGCTGATGATACTGAAGAAACCGTCGTTGCCAGGTTGCGAGCCTATCATGAGCAAACAGCCCCTCTTGCCACATTCTACGAAGAATCCGGCCTCTTCAAGGTGGTTGACGGCGATCGTGACATTGATCTGATTACAACCGATCTTCTCAAGGCTCTTGATTGAGGTGTTCATGAATGAGCCGTCGACGTCAGCGACAACGAGACAAGCGAAGGCAACATGCTCTTCATTCTCGTGATCGTTTGCTGTCAATGCTCTACGATGTTCCTAACCATACACTGGAACATCGCCAAATCTATGCGAATCATTTGTTTAAAATCTCACGTCGACATCGCCTTCGGTTGTCAAACCAGTCGAAGGAAGTCATTTGTCGAAAATGTTCAACACTTTTCATTCATGGCACGACCAGCCGAATACGTTTTCGAAACGGTTACAAAATCTATTGTTGCCATGCCTGTGGCTACACGAGAAGAGTGCCGTACAAATCAACCAATGGGGCTTCTTTATGACAATTCCCGATGCGATTCTTCGTCAGGCAAAAGATGCCTCGTTGCCAGTGACGATGAGAATCGGAAAATCAGGGTTAACAGAAGCCGTTGTCGTTGAATTGGATGGCCAACTCGCCTCAAGATCCCTCGTCAAGGCTAAGGTCAATCGTGGACTGTTCACTCGAGATGATCTCAAACAAGTGTGGAACCATCTTGCTGAACAAACGTCCAGTCGGGTTGTTTTTGCTCGAGGAAATGTTGCTGTTTTTTGGAAGAATTAAACCAAACATCAACCCAACGCTCAATAAGGTCATGTTAGTCCAACATTCATGGGCGGTAGTCTTCTTTTCTCACGGCGACATCCAGCGCAATTGATTGCACTCCTTTCTTTGGTTGTCGTAGGAGCGATGTACTTCGTCCAAAGCGGATTTGCGGCTGGCGGTGGAGATGGAATCAATCTGAGTATTACCGTCAAGGACGGAATGGAGAATCAGGCCGTTTATGTCGGACTTGGAATCCTCTTGTTCGTTTATGCGCTCATCATTACAGAAGTCGTCCACCGCACACTCGCCGCTGCACTCGGAGGCCTGCTGGCCGTTATTGCTCTGAATTTTTATTCTGTTGAGGATACACTTAGTTTGAAAGCTGTCACGACAATGATCGACTGGGAAACCATTGGCCTTCTGCTCGGAATGATGGTCATGGTTGGCGTCATTTCTCACACTGGCGTGTTCGAATGGTTTGCTGTTCAAGCCTACAAGAAGAGTGGAGGAGAAATATGGACGCTTGTTGTTATTCTCTGTGCTGTGACTGCAGTCTTGTCTGCATTCCTCGACAACGTGACAACCATGTTGCTGCTGACTCCAGTCACAATTCAGATTGCAAAGGTACTGGATGTGAAGCCGATACCCATCCTCATTTCGGAAGTCTTGTTTTCGAACATTGGTGGTGCAGCAACGATGATTGGAGATCCTCCAAACATTATGATCGGATCTGCGATGTCTCCTTCGGCAATCGAAGGAAACAAAAATGCTGAGATTGCTGCCCTTGCATCAGAGGGCGTCACATTCAACGACTTCATCATCGAGATGGCACCTGGTATTCTGCTGACAATCGTCCCATCATTCATGCTCATTCGCTGGCTATACAAGGACGAGTTTAGTGGTCGACGAGATCGTGACATCACTGAACTCGAGCGCCAATATG
>JAPOIF010000101.1 GCA_029979085.1 Methanobacteriota archaeon
GTTTTCGGCAATCGTACCAGAACCTGCTCGCTTCCCGGATGATGGTCCGATGACCATTCCCGGGGTCACGAGGCGCTGCTCGGCGCCAACTTGACCTTCGGACATACTTTTCTCTCCGACCCGCCCACTCGACATCCCATGATAAAGGACACCCTTTTGTCACGAGGATAATTCCTTGACTTCAGCGTCGTTTGCACGCTTCAAAACTTGACCGATTACATCACCTTTCATACCTGCTGGGATCTCAATTACGCAAGCCCAGTCTCCGTTTTCAAGCCAGCCTTCTTTTTGCTGATGCGTGCGGAGCAATTGACTCACACTTCCATAGGCACTTCCTGGAATACGGAAAGCGAGTCGTACGGATTCAAAACTGAGAGGAATGAGCGGTTTGAGTTTGGCAATGGCATCTTTGACTTGGTCTTCGAGGCGTTTGAACGGATCTACGGAATACTTTGACTCTTCCAATGCCAGTTCGATACGCGTCCGTGGATGTGGCGACTTGCTCTTGGGATCGATGGCTTGACTGTGGATGTGATGAATGATTTGTTGCCGCATGTGTTCAACACGTGCTTTGCGCTGAGCCGTTGTTAACTGGATGGAACCTTTTTCCAGAATGATGTTGAGAATTGCCTCAACATCAAGTGTTTGAAATGTATTCATCAAAGCTTCCTCAGTGGGGCGTTCACCAGCACGTGCATCGTGAAAAATCTCGTCCATGGCCATGAAGTCGTCCAACTCGATGGTTGATGAATCGCTCTTCCATTGATCAACAAGGTCAGGGTCAACGAGAACTTCGTAACGCTTTCCACCCTTCTCGAGTCGTGCGAGAACAGCATCATCGAGACTGACCATATGGTCACCTCACGCTTGTGAACGGTTCGCTTGCTGCTCAGTCCTCAAGAGGCTTGAGTCGGTCAAGTTGTTTGTTCACTTCTCCTCGGTCGAGAATACGATATCCGTCACCATCAACGACGACGACTTCGACCGCTTCACGGTTCAATTCAGTATCATTGGCTGAGCGAAGGGCTTCAAGTCCCATCTTCATTGCAGCATTGAGTGTCATTCCACTCTTCCAATTCTTTTCGAAGTACTCGATGACGGTGTTTCTGTTGCTTCCAATTGCTCCAGCATGGTAGGATTGGTAGGCACCTGAAGGGTCGGTCTCGTAGAGATGAATTCCTTCGTCATCCACGCCGCCGATAAGTAGGGCTGTACCAAATGGACGTGATCCGCCGTATTGGGTAAACGATTGCTTGAAGTCACAGATTTTCTTGACCAAGACATCGACTGGGACCGTATCCGCATAGGTGATTCTGTTGATTTGAGACTCGACTCGGGCACGAGCAACGAGTTGTCGTGCGTCGGCTACGAGACCTGATGTAGCAACGCCAACGTGCTCATCGATTTTGAACATCTTTTCGATGGACTCGGGAATAATCAATCGTGAAGCAATACGCTTGTCACAGACAAGAACAACACCTTCTTTGAACTTCAATCCTGCTGTTGTTGTACCTCGCTTAACAGATTCACGAGCGTATTCTACCTGAAACAGGCGTCCATCTGGGCTAAACGTTGTAATTCCGTGATCGTATCCTCTTCCACTCGGTTGCATTTTCTCACCAATTCCTTCTCGTCCTCGACGCTTTATGAGGGTGATGCTTCACCACCCTATGCTATCCACTTGAACGACCCATTTGAACACTTGGCTTGTTTTCCCTTAATCTCATGAAGTTGAAGTTCATGGGTGGATTATGCGAATCGCCGTTCTCAGCTCGGGAGGCAAGGACTCCTCAGCAGCATGGTGGTGGGCGATGTGTCGCGGGTGGGAGATTGTTGCCGTTGTCACCGTGGACATACAAGACGGTGATTCACATATGTTCCAAGTGCCATCGACGAATTGGGTTGAGCGTCAAGCACTTCTGGCAAAAGTGCCGTGGGTGAACGTTCCAGCTTCAGGATCAGTCGAAGATGAAATTGAGGCTCTTGAACAGGCTTTATCGAAACTCGAAATCGATGGAATTGTGAGTGGTGCCTTGCGTTCAGACTTCCAAAAACAGCGGCTTGAATGCATGTCCCAACGATTGAACATCCATTCCTTTTCACCTCTATGGCATCAAACACCCATCGATCACCTGAAAGGAATGGTTGAAGCAGGATTTCAGATCATGCTCACTTCTGTATCGTGTGAAGGATTAGACCATACTTGGCTGGGGCATGTCTTGACAGAATCATCTCTATTGGAACTCCATGCATTGTCGAAACAACACCGGTTCAATGTTGATGGTGAGGGTGGAGAATACGAAACCTTTGTTCTCGGCGGTCCTATCTGGTCAAGAGCCTTGCGAGTGGAGGGCTCGATGCAGCATACAGCGAGTCGTGGTATCTTTGCGATTCATTCCGTTGAATGAATGGCTGCACGAGCGAGCGCAACCGCTTCATCAACGATTTCTCCTGATACACCAATGTGATTGCTTGGTTCAAACATCGCTTCCAATTCTTCCGCACTAAACGCTGCCGAAATTGCAGGTGTTCGGCTGCAGACATCGATGAGTTCCTCTTTGTTTGCAACAGCAGTAAAAGAAGCCTCACGAAGAATTTCGTGTGCCTCATCACGAGGAATCCCATGTTCAACAAGGTCGATCATGACTTTTTCAGCCATGACCAAACCACGTTGTGCTCGAATGTTTTCCATACATCGTTCAGCATCAACCCACATGTTTGTCAACACTTGTCGGGTTTTGGCGATGACATCTTCACAAAGCGCACTTCCGTGAGACAATGTGAACCGTTCACTGCTCGAGTTCGCGAGATCTCGTTCATGCCAAAGGAGTGCATTTTCGTAAGTTGGAATGATGAATGAACGAACGATTCTGGCCAATCCAGAAGCGTTCTCTGACTTGATTGGATTCTTCTTGTGCGCCATTGTTGAGGACCCAACTTGCTTTTTGACGTCAAAGCCTTCACCCGCTTCTGAAAGTTCAGAACGTTGCAGATTTCGAATTTCCTGGAGTACTTTCTCACACGTTGTTGCTACATTAGCAAGCCAAGACACGTATTCGACATACCGGTCGCGTCCTACAACTTGCGTCGTTGCAAGTGGGACACCAAGACCTAGGTGCGTAAGGATGAGTCGTTGAAGTTCACGAGCATTCTCACCTTGAGCAGCACCTGTGCCAACAGCACCGAGGAATTTGCCTACCGCAATACGAGGCGTAGCCTCATCGAGTCGGATAAGTTGCCTTCTCATTTCATCAAGCCATACGGCTGCCTTGAGTCCAAAAGTAATCGGAACAGCTGCCTGTCCATGTGTTCGTCCAAGCATGACGGTATCACGCTCTCGTTCTGCAACATCAGCACAAACGCCGATCAAAAGACAGAGTTGTTCACGCAGAAGAACGATGCTGTCACGCAGTTGAAGGGCGACAGCAGTATCGACGATGTCGTTGGATGTGGCACCAAGGTGAATGCACCATCCGGCTTCCCCAGCAGCCTCAGCCATGGCTTTTGTGAGTGCCATGATATCGTGACGAGTCTCTGCTTCAATTTCTGAAACACGCTCCTTTCGTACAGATTCGGGGTTTGCAATAGCGGCTACAGCATTGTAGTCCTCTTCGGAGACGCGTCCAAGTTGCCAATGCGCCCAAATGAGCGCACGTTCAACTTCGAGTTGACGTTCATGACGGCCAGATTCAGACCAGATGTGTTTGAAATCTTGGCAACCGTATCGGTAATCGAGTGGACAGAAGGCCATATTTCGTGGTTGAGAAGAGGCTTCATGAACCTTGCTCAGTGGCATTTGGGTTCATTTCTTCGCGTGTTTCTTCATCGGTTGTCATGGCATAACGCACCAAAATCATTGCAAATGCAGTGGATGTAAGGAAGGCAACGCCGACGAAAATCGAAAGGTTGTACCACAACATGGCTACGCCAACCAAGGAAATATAGGCGAACATTTGGCAAATGTTCGAAGCAATCGTTAGTTTCTTCACCATGTGATGGCTTAATCTCCCATTGTTTTCCAACATGAAGGTGTAAATCAGGAAATAAATCGCTTGGAATGGAAGCGTTGCGGCAATGATGGTCAAGGCTACTTCGCGGATTTGTGTTGGATTTGCCTCTTGCTCCATTCCCTGGAAAAGCATCACTGCAGTGTTTGTTCCTAACAATGCGGCCATAATTGTCCAACGTTTGTCTTGCGATGAGGTTCTGCTCTCAACATTGACAGATCCATCACTCATGAGCAAGACCTTGCAAAAACGGGTTTGAATATATCGCCTTTCACAGTGATTTGAAGGCAGTTTTGATGGTTGCCTCAAAAGTCCATCAAAGCGATTCAAGCAGTTTGATGGCTGCACCTGTAATGGTTGCAACGATGAACAGCAGAATCATCATACCAATTGGGCCATACTGATTGGCATCATTGATCGAGGTGTTGAAGAAACCGTCACGTGTTATGGCTTGCCCAAAACTTTCTGCTTCTTCGTAAGGAGGCGGGTCTCTCCGAGGAATCCGTTCTCCCTTCCGTACTTCTCCCGCCATGATGCAACCATCCGGAGGGAGGTCAAGAGCATTTTGCATGAACGCAATCAAATCCTAAGACTCTCACGGTGGAATATGGCGGAGCGATGGTCGATGGACATGGGCGGAAAGCGTATCCATCTCTCGGTCGAAGGTGGATGCGGTGGAACGACATTCGGTCTTCATTGTGCAGTCAATGAGATTCAATCGGGTGGAAGGGTGTTGTGGGCTTCACCTGAAATGCCTAATGCTACACGTTTTTCTCAACTCTTTGCATCGTTGAACATCGTTGAATCGAGTCGCTTTCACGCCCTCAATCTCATCGGCGCCATGGATCGATGCGTGGATGCTATTGTCGAAGCTGAACGCAGTTTGCCAAGGGTTGGTTTGGTTGTCCTCGATGATTGGTGTGCTCCAACCGGTCGAATTGAGAAAGATAATCTCGATGCTGTCTTCGACCTTGCAAAGCGAATGAAGCCAGATACGACACTCCTGCTTATTTCCAAGTCAGGTACAGACGTAACAGGCGCTGAAGAAGCATACCGGCCGCGTTCAAAATCAGATTTCGAACAAAATGGATTTGAGATTTGGGGGTTGTACTCCAACCCGAAAAAGACAATTCATCTCGACATTTCGGGGCTTGTCAACGAAGGAAAAATCGAAGAATCAGGATTCATCTTCTGAATCTTCACCAAGAAGTTTGGCCATTTCTTCAAGGGCTTCATCATCAGGTTCATCAAAGCGTTGAGGGTGTCGAGCACCACCTTCCAACGTATCTTCACCAGCAACCTTTGGTGCATGATTTTTCAACATCTCTTCTCGATTTTTTCGTGCACGCATGGCAACAAAAATCATCATTCCAAGGAAGGCTAGGATGAGAATCACAGTGGTGATTGTCTTGGTGCTGTCTTCTGCCATGAATCCTTCTCGAACTCACCGCTAAAGATTGTTTTGCACTGTTGGCGACTCATCGAGGGGTTTCGCCAAATGCCGACGTGATGAGGCAGGAGGTTGAATCCACTGGTTCAGGGGCAAATTGCGATGTGTTTCTACCCATTCATCTTCAGACTTAAATCCACACTTTTTGCATCGAAGCCCCTGATCCGCTCCCATGGATGAAAGGGCTTTTTGACATGTGGGGCAAGAAGGGCGATTCTGATCGGCGACGAGGTGTCGAATCCGTAAAACTTCGATGTGGATTGAATGATCTGGTGACATGAGCCCATTGCACTCAAGGATGTCATTTGGTTGCAATTGTTGACAAATTTTTGCAATTTCGCCTGATTCCTTGAAGGCCACAAAACGATGCTTCTCGGCATGAATCAGCGTGTGACCGCCCTTGAGAATCTCAACCTTCTCAACACAAATCTCGATTGGTTCGTCCAAATGGTCGTTGGTTGCATGATTTGTTTCAAACACCAACGAACCTGAAGTTTCTTCAGTCCCGGGTGCATCAAGAAGAAGTTTCAGTGCTTCGTTTGCAGCGTCCTGCGTCCATGTGCGAATCCCAAACAGAACGGGAGAGGCACCCCTTGGCGCCAACATACTCGTGCCAAGTCGATCATCGCGACATAGGAATGACTCTGCCATTTCTTCTATGTGTTTCACTGCATTTTGATCCAATTGTCGTGGACTCTTGTTGGTGGATTCTCTCCATGCAATGGCTTCGAAGGTTTTCCTCTCCGCAGGCCATAGGACTGCCAGTGTAGCTCCAATTCTGCCATGACCTCCCCAAGATTGTTTTGGAATTGGCAATTGTTCAAGAAATAACTCTTCCCTTAAGCCTCTTCTATAGATATCTTCATCAT
>JAPOIF010000102.1 GCA_029979085.1 Methanobacteriota archaeon
CCATGAGAAGAGTGTAGGCTTCGAATAAAGCGAGTGGATCTGTCTCTTCAGAGCCACCAGAGGTAAAATTGAATTCGATCTTTTCCCAAACGAAGGTAATCTCACGAGATTTCTCATCACCAGGCTTGAGTAAGACATCATCAAGCCGGTTTTCATCACCACCACGGTCAGAACCAGGCAAATCAAGTGAATAGGCTGAATCCTCCCCAGCCGAAAAACCGTTGTTGGCGTAACCCTTCATTGCAGACTCAATGTTCGTTCCTGGAATCGATTGCTCACTCCAACGTAAAACGTCGTCATTTCCATCCAAAAGGACGAACGTTTGCAGACTGTCGCCGCCCTGTTGGTCAGCTAGCGTGATTTCTGGTACGGTCGTAGCAACAGGACGTACATCACCATCCGTAAATTCATTCACAAGGGAGATGAGTGTTGTCGAATTGATCGCGAGTTCGGTCGAGATTTGCAAGTCTGAACCAACCGTTGCATCAGCCGTTTTCTCATCGACAAGCGTTCCTGTATAGCCTTGAACTGCTGCTAGCGTAACGATAGAGAGTGTAAGGAGCATAATAACAGCGAGTCGGTTGACGGATTCAGCAGAACCTGAACCCTTTAGTCCACGCTTGACATCTTTGAGAAGTGGTGAACGCCCAAACAGGAGTTGCATGATTTGAGGGCCTTTTGCTCCAATTCTTCCAAGTAGCAGCGCACCGCCAATCCAAAGAGCAAATGGACCAATGATCCCGATCAATCCTTCAATGAAGAAATTGGAAACAATACCATCCTCACTTCCGTTCATCTCGAGCCATGTGTCAATGACCGCAAGCATACCAAAAAGGAAGGCGGACCAGTGAAGCCATCGTTTTGGCTCAGCTTTCACAGTTGTCTTTCGAACCCCTTCTTCGATTTCAAGTTCAATGAAATCTCGAGCACGGCTTCGTCCAAAGATCATAGCAAGTCCCAATGTAGCAATGGCTGTGAACAGTGTCGAGCCTATACCGAGTGTTGGGTTGACATCGAAATCACCGGTTCGGAATTCCATGAATCCGACAGCAGAGAGGACGATAGGTACCGCCATGAGCGCCAAGATGTATCCAATAAGCCAAGCCACGGAAGACATCACAAACAGTTCCAGAAGCACCATGCCTTGCAGACTCTTCCCATCCGCTCCTATGACGCGATGAATACTGACCTCGCGACGTCGTTGTTCAAGGGACAAAACCAGCCCGTAAATGAGAACGGCAATGGACAAAAAGACGATTGGAATCATAATGATGTAGTCAAAGATTTGAATCAATCCAAGGAAGATGTTGAGGAAAAGAATGGTTCCTGAAACGATATCAGTGTAGTACAACTCAATACCTGCATCGGTGTAATTTCCATCTTGAACCTCCGTACCTAGATTCTCAAGCCAGTCAGCGGCATCAGCGGTTGAGGATGTCGGCAGTTGGCCTCGATCGATAGTAACACCGAGATACATGTGGTCGTTATCGATGAGCGTCGCTCGTTGTGCTTCCTCGAGAACTTCCCATGTCGTGAAAATCGGATTGAATGGCAGGGTTGGATTACCAAAGTCCCATGGCTCATAGATTCCCATAACGGTCAAATTTTCAACAGTCATCCACATTCGACAATAGATCATTTCATTGTTTTCAGGCGTGATTTCTCCTGCACAATTGTCTTCTGTAACGCTCGCTTCGAGGAGGGTTGATTCATCGACAACATAAGCGAATGTGAGTTCATCAAGCACATCCCCAACCTTGGCTTGCGCCTCGCTGGCGATTGTGGATGGTAGAATAATGCCTCGATTGGCACTCATATTCTCAGGCGTTGGCCATTCACCAAGCCCAGCGATGATGTTTTCACCAAGCCTGTCGGCCAATTCTCCATCAAAAGCCTCTGGTCCTAGGAATCGAATGGCACGCTTATCTGAAATCGGAGGGCCGTTATCAAGAGCTTCGGGATAGTCAAAATTCATCGAATCCCACAGAGGATTTTCGTTGTCTGAGATCGCTCGCATTTCGAGTGGTTGAGCAACAACGAACTCAATATTGAAGAAGCCACCACTGTGGATTCCTTGACGTCCAAGAACAAGTGTGCAGTCATTGAATTCGGAAAATTCATCTAACAATTCATCACAAACTTCGGTCATCGTCGTTGTGTTGTTTGACCATCCAGATGCATTTTCAACAGGCGTTCGTGCAAACTCAATCTTCGCATCAAACGGTTCAGAATCCAAGGATTCTTCAAAGAACAATTGAGATAATCCAACGCCATAAGCAAGAACGGTTGTGATCACAAGAGAAGCAAGGAAAACACCGGCAATGACCGCCATTCCGCGCTCTTTACCTCGCCATGCGCTCTGTCCAGCGAGCCGAAGTCGGCTTGGTAGTTCCATCAAGGAATGTTGGTAGCGTCGAATACGAGAACGGCCTTGGCCGAAGTCACTCTCTTTCAACTCTGAAGCGTCATCGCTCATTCTTCCTCACCTACCTCATCAAGACCCCAAGCAGAGCGAATGTCGGACGCTTCTGTTTTCCCATCATTCAGCAGAAGCATACGATCGGCATTTGATGCCAAATCTGGATCGTGTGTGACCATCAGTATCGAAATCGGATTTTCTTCATCATGACAAAGATCCTTGAACAGTTTCATCACTTCTTTACCGCTTGCAATGTCGAGATTTCCAGTCGGTTCATCCGCAAGCAAAACCGGTCGGTTCCCTGCGATTGCACGAGCAATCGCAACCCGTTGTTGCTGGCCACCAGACAGTTGGTCTGGAATGAAATTGAGGCGATCACCAAGACCGACTTTTTGCAATGCGTCTTCTGCAGCGGCAACCGCTTCATCAGAGGGTACTCCTGACAATTCAAGCGCAATGGCGACGTTATCAACAGCAGAGAGGTTGTCAAGGAGATGGAAATCTTGGAAAATCCAACCGACCTTGTTTCGACGAACATCAACGACGCTCGATGGTCCCTTTTGCCCATAGGTTCGCTCATCAAGCGTGATGCTTCCACCGTCACCAGCAAGCAATCCTCCTATGATGTTGAGGAGTGTTGATTTTCCTGAACCGGAAGGACCCATAAGGGCTACCATCTCGCCTTTTTCGACTTGCATGTTCACGCCTTTGAGAACATCGAGAGACCCAAAACTCTTGGTAAGGCCTTGAACTTCAAGCATCTCAAAAACTCCAGCAATTCTGCATGCAGTTAGAATCGCGACGTTATTTCTTTACAATGGTTTGTATCGAACGACCCTACATTTTGTTGCGACGCTTTGAAAAAAGGCAAGCCGCAGGAATCGCTATGAGCGGAAAGACGGCACTCATTACCGGAATCACCGGACAAGATGGTTCATACCTTGCTGAATTGCTCCTCGAAAAGGGTTACACAGTCTATGGATTGGTTCGCCGTGTTTCGCAACCAAGCCTCGGCCGTAACCTCATCAACCACCTGATGAGCAACGAAAACTTCCACCTTCTCAACGGTGATTTAGCTGACCAAAATTCGATCGACAACGCTGTCCATCAAGTCAAGCCTGATGAGTTCTACAACCTTGGTGCAATGTCCTTCGTTCCTGAATCATGGCGTTCACCAATGATGACCGCTGACATTACTGGTCTTGGTGCACTACGCTGTCTCGAGGCAGTCCGAAAGCACGCACCAGATTGCCGATTTTACCAAGCGGGTTCAAGTGAGCAATACGGAAAAGTCCGAGAAGTTCCTCAATCTGAACAAACACCGTTCCACCCACGGTCACCGTACGGTTGTGCGAAAGTGATGGCCTTTGAAATTACCAGAAACTACCGCGAATCGTACAATATGTTCGCTTGTACTGGAATCCTCTTCAATCACGAAAGCCCACGACGTGGCCTTGAATTCGTGACACGAAAGGTAACCATGATGGCAGCACGCATTAAGCATGGATTCGATGAATGTCTCCACATTGGCAACGTTGATGCCAAGCGTGATTGGGGATTTGCAGGAGACTATGTTGAGATGCAATGGAAGATGCTCCAGCAGGATGAGCCTGATGATTACGTCATCGCAACAGGACGTACGCACAGCATTCGCGACATGATCAGCCTTGCCTTTTCGCACATCGGTCTTGACCTTACATGGTCTGGTGAAGGAGTCGATACCATCGCTACCGACCAAAACGAGGTGGTTCGCGTCCGAACCAACCCGAAATTCTTCCGCCCTGCAGAAGTTGATCTTCTGATTGGCGACCCTGCCTATGCGAAGGAAAAACTCGGTTGGGAAACAAAAACAACCTTTGAGCAACTCATTCAAATGATGGTCGAATCCGACTTGGCCATTGTTCAGGAAGCTGTTGATGGGGGCTATGCTCCGCCAACACCGCCAGAGTGATTGGCAGACTTTTGCATCAGCCGATTGAACAGCGGTGGAATGAGGGCGAGCCAAAACATTTGGTAGTATCCACCAGGAAGTTGTGGTGACTCGTCGTATGGACGCAGTCGTTCGTACGGTGTGCTTGAACGAAGATGGTGCGCAGCATGGAGAGGGAGATTCATGAGCGTGTATCGAGACCAACGCGTTCGACTTTCCCAAGCATGTCCTGCATTCGGACGTTCATCTTCACCACGTTCAAGCCCATGATGCTGGATGAAATTGACAAATTCAAGCAAGTAGATAGCGACAAAAGCTTGTCCTACGAATGCTGCAAGGAAAGGCAATCCCCAAACGGTAAGGGATGCGAGTACAATCAGTTCGAGAATGACTGAAATGGTCGTATCCTTCTTTCGAATTCTGTATGCGTTTCGGAGTTGTCTTGGAACAGTTCGAACCAGATGACCGTAGACACTTCGACCCCAAGGAGAACTTGTTGGATCGACCTTGCGCGCCCAATGTTTGTGGTGCGTGTGGTTGTGCTCAACTGTGAAATGAAGGTACAATACACACAACAGGTCGAGACGCCCTAGCCACCAACTCGCAGAACGAGGTCTTCGATGTCCAAGTTCATGGGCTGCAACGACTCCAGCAGCACCCGTGGCAAGACCTGCAGAGAGGGCAGGAACAACGATCGAAACTGTTCCAAGTCCATCCCATACTCTGTACAAGAGACAAAGAACAACAATAGGAACGAGAATGCCATGAAGGTGAACGATCACGTTGTGGCCTCGGCCTTCTTCTTCGACATCATGAACCGTTGATGAGCCTGCAAGTGTATCGAGGAACGGGTACAAACCAAGCAGCAAGACGATTGGTGTCAACATCCACCACCCACCAATCAGCAACGTAATCGCAGCTGATGCAGGTGTGAGCAATCCGATCAAATGCGGAGCCCACTTAGCCATGCCTAAACGAGCGACTCATGATTCAAAGGCGTTGCCTTCGAATCAAGAACGACGAAGCATGGAAGCAATGCGACGAACGAAGCCAGGCATGAAGGAAATACCGTTACGGTACACTTGTCCATCAAGAGCCTGATCAACAAACGTTTCTAATTCACGATCCATTTATTGTTCCCTCCTTGTAGTGTAAGCTGCTCGCTTGTTAGCTGAAAAGCGAAAACCAGCAATAGCGTTGGCAATTGGCGACAGCACATCAGAAAAAATTCCCGAGCGGTACTGTTGCTGATCGATAATTTGGTCGGTGTATGTCTGGAGTTCTTTATCCATGGTTATCCTCACTCTAATTGTGGTGCTCTACCTATTCAAAGGCGTGGTAAACTTGCCAACACAAAGGTGTAATAAATACATTAAGTGTTTTTATAAACACCGTAAAAACCGTTTCCTTCAAGAACAAAAGAACTGAGCGGTATTCATCCGAGCCGTTCCCAACCGTTCATCGACAGTGGAATCCGGCTACAGGAGGAATGACCATGGGTATGGACCCGGCTCTCAAAGCAAAACTGCAGAAGCAACGATATCACATTGTCGGAGAACACGGCGGTGTCAAAACCTGTCACTGGACCAAAGAATCACTACTCCGCGACCGTGCATGCTACAAGGGCACATTCTACGGTGTTAAGAGTCATACGTGCATGCAAATGTCACCCGTCGTGGATCAATGCAATCTCGCCTGTACCTATTGTTGGAGAGAACCCCATATGGATACCCTTGAGTTGACCGATCAAGATCCCCTTGAACTTCTCTACGAGAGTGTACGTGCTCAACGCAGATTGCTCTCAGGTTTTGGAGGAAACGACAAGGTTCCACGAGAAAAGTTTCTCGAAGCTCAGGATCCAAAACACGTTGCCATTTCATTGAATGGTGAACCAACACTCTACACTCGTCTCGGCGAATACATGGAGTTGTGCCACAAGCATGGTATGACAACAATGCTTG
>JAPOIF010000103.1 GCA_029979085.1 Methanobacteriota archaeon
GATCAATCAGACCATCAGACAAATTGCAGCAATCAATGGTTATACTTGATTTCGAGGACTCAGCCTGAAGAGCAGAGATGTGAAGGCCACCAGAATTTAGTTCTTCGATGTATACGATATCTCCTTTTTTCATTTGATTGGATTTAACCCAGTCACGTGGCAGTGAGACAATCATCGTTGAACCCCCCGTAACTTGGAGTTTACGATACTCGCTATCTACCACTCTAACCACCGTGTTTACCGACTACAAGGCGGTGTATATCGAGCACCAGCATAGAATATATATTTCTATATAGAAATATAGAGTATTCAATATATCACTTATGTGAATCCTATGTGTTAAGTGGCCTAGCAACGGTCAGGGAGAATGAAGAACATGAACCTAAAGAAGAACGCAAAAAGTTGGACTATTATCCTCACCTTGATGATCGCAAGCCTTGCTGGCTGTCTTGGTGATGGAGATACCGAGAACGAACAAAAAACCATCAACATCGCAGGAAGCAGTACAGTATTCCCAGTTGCGAGTGCTTGGGGACAATCCTATAGTGCACTCAATGCTGATTACACAGTAACTGTTGCAGGCGGAGGATCTGGTGCTGGAGCATCAAAGGTCTGTAGCACAGATGCTGACTCCGTCAACATTGGTGACATGAGCCGAGGCTGGAAGTCATCCGAAGCAAGTGTCGATGCTGACGGCTACACCTACAACTGTGTCAACTCCGATGTTACAGTTACACAACTCATCGTTGCCATCGACGGACTATCCGTTGTTTACAAGAAAGGTGGTGCAGCAGACCAGTGCATTTCCTCAATGGGAGGCATCTCCATGGCACAGCTGCGCTGGGTCTTCACAGACTGGACTGAATCCGAGCTCGAAGGCGACGGACTTGTCATGTCCTCCGTCATTCCAAACTCCGATGATGACGGCGTCCGTGAATGGGCAGATTTGCACAACTCCAGTGCTTGCCCAAACCAGGAAATCAAACTCTGGGGAGCTGACTCCGATTCTGGAACCTACGAATACTTCGGTGAACAAGTGTTCTGTAAGAATTGCTTCGCAGATGCAGATCCAGTCTCAGAAGGATTCGACACAGCTCGTGGCTACCAAAACTCTGCTGATGACAACCAAATCGTCAACGGCCTAACCGGTGACGAATATGCTATCGGCTACTTTGGTTTCGCATATTACGAAGAAAACGCCAACGAGTTGTCTGTTGCTGCGATTGCCAACAACGACACACACGGTGTTCAAGATGCTGGCAACGCAGTTGCACCAGAGTCGAGTACAGTTGCAGATGGATCCTATGCTCCATTGTCACGCTACATCTACATGAACGTGAACAACAACGACTGGGATCTCGTTCGAGACTTCTTCGAGTATGGATTCTCAGAAGAAGGCATGGACCAAGTTGCTGATGTTGGTTACGTACCACTACCAGCCGATATGCTTGCCGATATGAAGGCAAGACTTGGTTGAAACGTTTCCCGTTTTGCACAAGGGTACGCAAGCCCTGAACAACGTCGTTCAGGGCATCCGCCCCTCACCAGGTTCAGGCCTGGTGGGGGGCCTTTTTTTATTCAAATTTCATCGCTTCGATTGTTTGATAATCTTTGACGAAAATGTTCCCCTTACCTCACCAAGTGAGGGGATGTGTTGAACATGAGTAAAACCAAGAAAACCGAAACGAAGCAAACCGAAGAAAGCCGAACCATGTTGGTAGGATACGTTCGCCGCAGCAATGCTGGCGGAGCGATCAAGTTGTCCATCAACACCGCATCTTTCGCAGACTGTGAAACCTACGAAACAAGCGATGGGGAATCCTACGTTCCTCTGGTTGTTTCCATGGCAGCGCTCCAGCGAGTCATCGCTGGTGAGCGAGCTGTCACGACCGTTTCACAACTCCTCGATTGATTGATAGAGGAGTACGGTGAAGTAAGTAACCATGTACAAGGGAGTACATGTGTCCGAGCACTGCTCAATCCAGGTTGGGCAGTGTTCCTTTTTCCATTCAAGAACCTGTGTTATAGGGAGTACAACTATATATTCTACATTTTCGAGGTTTTAACATGGAGACCGAACATGGTCAAGTCCGTATCGTTGCGGGCATGCCTATGTATAACGAAGAGGAAACCATTGGTACAGTCGTAACCATGGCTCTTCGGTACGTCGATGAAGTCATCTGCATTGATGATGGATCTTCAGATTCTAGTGCCCGTATTGCAGAAGCATGCGGTGCTACAGTGATCCGCCACCGTGGCAATCAAGGCTACGGTGCTGCTCTCAAGACCTTGTTCAAATCCACCCGAGACAGCGATGCTGACATCCTTGTCGTCCTTGACTCGGATGGTCAGCATGACACTGCAGATATTCCGAAGTTGATTCAACCCATTCTTGATGAGGAAGCAGACTTCACGATTGGTTCCCGTTTTGTTGAAGGGGGAGAAGGAAATGACATGCCTGCATACCGACGACTCGGAATCAAAGTCATTACCGCTGCAAGCAACCTCACAAGCGACCTTGGCATCAAGGACACACAATCTGGCTTCCGTGCGTTCTCACGCAAAGCCATCGATCGATTGCGCTTCGATGCAGATGGTATGGAACTCTCACTTGAGATGCTTGAGGATGCAAAAGAGAAGCAACTCACAATTCAAGAAATCCCGACCATTATCCGCTACGATGTTCCAAAGGGATCAAACTTCACGGCCATCTCTCACGGATTTACTGTACTCACTTGGGCACTACTCTCGCTTTCACAAAAGAAGCCACTCCTGACCCTTGGCATTCCTGGCCTTGGACTCCTTGCGACTGGAGCAGCGATGGGCATGAATACAGCCCAAGGATTTACCACACAAATCGATACCGTACTCGGCCAAGGTTTGACCGCAGTATGGATTGGCGTTCTCGGATTGGCGTTGATTGCAACTGGATTTATTCTTCAGACGGTTCGAGGGTTCCTGCGTATCTTGTTGGTACGGGAATTCGGCCTTGACTGAACCCAAGTCGTCGCATTGTTCTTCAATTGAACACGGTTGGTTCAATCATGGCAGGACAACTCTCTACAATCCTCGAGAGTTTCCGGAAAACCACGGAGCCTGCTCGAGAAAAGATGCAAGAGTGGCAAGGTGACTTCAATTCCTATGCTCGAAAGCGCACAGAACAATTGTACCGAACCGTCCTCGCATCCCCTGCTGTCTTCGTGTTGTTGCTGATTGTCATCGCAGCATTCCTTGGCCAACGAGGTCTAGATTTCCAATCACAAATTGAAGACGATGTTGAAATCTTTCTCCCAGATGGAGCAGAATCCACAGATCTGCTTCTTGAAGTTCGAGAAGAATGGTCCACAGATATTGCCGTTATCTACATTCAAACCGATAACGCACGACTTGGCGGAGGTTTAGGTGACAACATCACGGACGAAAAAATCCTGAGAGAAATTAGTTGGGTTGAAGGCGATGATGACAACATTGGCGGTTCATTTACGGGTCGAGGAATGGATCACAACAAAGAGGACTATGGTGCCATTGACGGAGTATTATGGATTATTTCCCCAGCTCAAATCATGAAGGAAATCAATTCCGCAGATGGTCGATTCAATGAATCGATGTGTGTCCATGGCGTCAATACTCGTTTGCCTGTCGATCTTGATTGTGAGAATCTGCCAGGTGGAGGTCGGTATGCAATTCCAGATCAGCAAACCATCGACCAAATTATTCAGAATTCTAGTGGTTCGTTTGAAGCCCTCATCAAGGATACGAACGACAATGACCTTTCCGTTGACAGTGATGGTGATGGTGATCCGACCAACGATATGGATGGTGACGGAATATGGGATACGACGGCAATTATTGTCGGAATGCGATCTGATGTTCCAGAGCAGTGGGGGGAATTTGATCAACTGTTAGACCACTTTGACGATATCATCGATAATCGGCCAATGGATTCACAATCAACAAACATGACAGTGACTGGTCTTACCAAAACACTGGAAGACGTATCCGATGCCATTTACGACGATCTCGTTGAGATGATGCCGTACTCCATTCTCTTCACCATTCTCATCATCTCGTTCCTTCATCGCTCAGCAAAGGTCGTTATCATCACTGGTACACCAATTCTCCTCGCTCTTGGTGTCACCTTCGGTGCATCAGTCGTCCTCAAATGGACGTTAACACCGATGATTGTGGCAACCTTCCCAATTCTGATTGGGTTAGGTGTCGATTATGCTCTTCACATGGTCAACCGTATCGAAGAAGTGCGGCGAAAAGAAATCGAGAGGATGATTGAAGAGAATACTACTCGGCAACGCCAAGGAAAAGAACCTCTTGAGCAACCTGATCTTTGGGACAAAGAATTCTACATTCGATGCGTAACAACGATGGCAGGCTCTACAGGGGTTGCCGTTTTCCTTTCAGCGTTAACGACCATTGTTGGATTCTCAGTTCTTATTGCCCCAAGCATCGTCAACATCGCACCAATTCGCTCTGTTGGATTGACACTCGTTGTAGGAATTCTGTCGACACTTCTGTTTTCCATTATCCTCGTCCCTGCCCTCGCTTGGATGTTACGCTTCCACAAGCGAACCAATCCTGGCATGTGGAAGAACATCGGTAAGGTGCCAATCCGTTACTTCGTTGTTATTCTCTTGGTTACCTCGAGTGTTACGATGTATGGAATCGCAAACTTGGATGAACTTAACGAGCCAATTACTGGTTCAAGTGAAGCTCCTGAAGGTATTGAGTCGCTCGACAAGATTGCAAAGTATTCCGAACAATTTGACAGTGGACAAACATCGATGTTTGTCTTTGATGCGACCAATCGCTTCAACGATAACGAAACATCAAACATCCGAGACTTACCTGTTATGGATGCCATTGACCGCTTGGAACAACGCATCGATGCTGTTGAAAGCACCAATACGACAAGTATCATCACATTCCTGAAGGCTGTTCCAGTGAGCATCCAATTCACCGATAACGTTGTGCTCTACGAGGGATCATTGTGGGATTTGCTTCACGATGAGTGCTGGGAAAGTAATGCCCCCGAATGTGCGCCTTGGATTGCCTTGGAGGCAAGTGGACCTAATGGCCGTGAAGGAGTGCGAAGGGACATGGTCAACGTTGCCTTCGATACGCTCTCGCTTGAAGTTCGCTCAATGCTGCTCAACCAACAGGAAACAAAGGCCATCATCTACGTTGACCAACCGTACATGAATCTCAACATTGCTTCGGATTTGCGTGATGAAATCGATGAGATTCTGTCTCAACCTCCTGAGTTGCAACAAACAAGAACCTCAAAATTGACGGGTGGACTCCCTGTTTCACTCGATATCAATGAAGGAATTCACGATACGCAATCGCGGACGACCATTCTGACGATGCTCATCTTGACCATTGTTCTAGCCATCGTTTTCCGTTCCATACGGTTAGGAATCGTGACCATGGTTCCTGTAGCTGTCGTCATCCTTTGGCAACCACTTCTCATGCAAAGTGGGGATGTCAATGTCAACATCTTCACAGCAATGATTGGAACCATCGTCTTCGGCATTGGAGTTGATGATGCGATTCACGTCATGCATCGGATCCAAGAAGAGGGTGAGAATTCCAAGGGTATAGCGCATTCCATCGAAGAAACTGGTCAGACCATCTTCGAGACAACCATCACGACAGTCGCTGGAATCTCTGCAGGTTTCCTCGCAGCATTCCCAGGTTTGGAGAACTTCTTCATGCTGATGTGCTTGCTCATCATCTTCGCTTTCGTCACCAGTTCGTTCCTTCTTCCAAGCATCCTTGTTGCAGAACATACGGTTCGAGACTTGATCAAAGGTCGGACTACATTTGGAGAGTTTCTTCGTGGAGAAGACCCCTGGAGAGACATGTCTGGTGACATGACCATTACCAAAGCATCCGAATTGAAACCGGTTGATGCTGTACTCGATCAATCGTAGATGCGTGCACGCCACATGGCTGCTGCAAGAAGAACGAACAATCCCAGAGCAAGGCCTATGCGAACATCAAGTGAAGACGCCTCAGTTTCACCAGTTGATGTTCCAATCGAATTGTCTGGCTCTTCATCAACAGGAGCCTCAATATCAAGAACAGTTACTGAACCGGTCATTCCAACCGCTTCATGAGGTTCACAAAAGAAACTGTAGGTTCCGG
>JAPOIF010000104.1 GCA_029979085.1 Methanobacteriota archaeon
AAGATTTCATGCAGGTCGCCCCATTTTCTACCAATGTCTCTTGAGAACTCCATGACTTCTGCTGTGGTTGTTATGCCTGTTTCCGCTCCGTTCATGATCAGAACACGTGGTTGTTGAGCCCACAACTCAAGAACAGATTCAGTACTCATCCCGTGACCATCAGGCAACGTTGCAACGATCGCATGAACGTGCATGATGGTTGTAGGAACGGCAACAGCCATCGAATTTATCGCAATTTCAGGACGAATGGTCATCACGTCAGGACCATGGTGACTTGGCACCTTAAGCACAGGCTTAATCGCATTGATTGGCCCCTTACTTGAGTCGCCAGGATCTGCTGCTCTTCGGATCATGGTGCACTCAACGGAGAGGGAGCCACAAGCATGAAGCAATGGAACAAGCGTTCGGGAAAGCCCCGTTGTGTTGCATGATACAACACGTGTTCCTTCGACGTTCATATTTTCGGCATGATTGCCGCTCGAGGTGTAGGACATTTCCGTCATTGCATGTTTTTCACCGCCCTGGAAAATCCATTTTACACCAGCTTTCTGGTAGATCTCTTTGTTCTGGGCTCCTACTTTTCCAGGAGAACAATCGATAACGATATCGGCCACAGAGAGTAGATCGCTCAATCCTCCTTTACAATCGTATCCTGCAGGCCCAAAGGCTGCAATTTTGTCGTCTGCGTCGTATGTGCAGTACAATGGGTAACCCTTTCGAACGGCGAGGTCGCATCCGAACGAGGGACGGGTCTTGGTCACACCGATGATTTCCATGTCATCTTGTGCATCGATTGCGTCCGCAACACGTTTCCCAATTGTCCCATATCCGTTGATTGCCACCTTGACGACCATACTGCTCAAACATCCGGCATGGCTGAACATCCATAAACAGTTCGTGAGACAACAATGAGGATAGAATTCATCATTTTCCAGTTCAAGAAGGAGAGGGTATTTGACCGACAGTTGACACCGAAGAAACATGGCGGGGCCTGGAGACGTTTTTGAGCGCTCGATGAGCATCAATGCCAAGTTTCTTCCTCGTCTTCAAGCAGCGGTTGAGCAGAACGCCTTGCTTCGTATTGGGTGGACGGGTTCTGGTGAAGAAGTACCGAAAGATGGTGAGATAGGGCTTTGCCCTGCCATGCCGGAGGGTGCTCGCATTCGTGCATTAGGGAAACTTGGTTCTTGGATCAGTAGCTTTGGATTAGGAGGTTCTTTCGATATTGAAGGAGAAGCCGGTTCATTTTTTGGAGCCTACAACAAGGGGAGTAAACTCTCTGCAACGGGATACATCGGACGGTGTTCAGGTTTCATGATGCAAGGTGGAATCATAACCAGCGGCGATGGCAGTGGTGACGACCTTGGAATGTTCATGAACGATGGATTGATTGCTGTTCGAGGTGATGTTGGTCAGCGTATAGGCAATGGCATGACTGGTGGCATCATCGTGGTTCAAGGCGATGTTGGTAACGATGCTGGTTGTGGTATGAAAGGTGGAATGATCATCATTGAAGGTCGTTGTCCAACCCCTCCACAGGGCACTCTACTTCGCCCACTGACGTCCAAGGAATTAAAAGAAATCAATGGTATGATTGAGATCTACAACATGAACCTCGGAAGTGATGCGTTTTGTCTTGAGTCCAACAACAGCATTGAGTATCATATCGATGGTTCAACCGTTTCCTCAGGAGATCTCTCAAGCATCGCTATCACACCAATGGATGAAGCGCCGCTCATCGAAAACCACGATGTTGACACTGCTGCGTTGATTCATGGTGCCGATGAAGATGCACTTCCGATTTTGCTTCCCCTCCCCATCCTTCCGTTCGTCCCTAACGGGAATGTACTCTCCATTGAATCCAATTCAACAGGACGTTTGTCCCACATTCAGACGCAACCGTTTCTTGTCGAGGAGCACCCTCGACCGATCGATGTTCTCTCCCTGAACATCAGGAGCTTAGCAACACTTCCAGACTACTCGAGCACAGTCGCTGGAGCCTGCATCGATTTTGACAGCCTCCCATCAATGACCGATGAAGAACTCGATGGTCTCCTCGTTATTGTTCGAACCTTGCTCAACCCAGAGTCACCTCTTTTGGCATGCCAAGGAATCTCAAGAATTCAATCGCTTCAAAAGCGCTCTGTATACCATAACATTCAGGTTGCGGTTTCTCGAATTGAAGATGGAACTGGTGTGCCCGAGGCTGCAACACTACCCATCATCGGGCGAGCGGTGAAAACGAACCTTGAGTCCTCAGAGACTACAGCTGCCCTTGAATTCGGGTTCACATGCGATGCTCACGATATCATCGTTGCTCGATGCGCAGGTGCACAATTCGTCATCACGCAACCTCCAGTCTTGGAATCCGACGACATGGAGTTTTGGCTTCAAGGTCTCTCCATCGATATGAAGCGAATCCTTCGTCAACTCGGGCTTGAATCCATCGACCAAGTTCAACGTGCACATCTACGTGCATTGGATTATGATACGGCTGCCATTAGCGGGTTGCGAATGGTCGGTTATGAACGACCATTGCCCCATTGGTTCGCACGCTGAGGTGAAGAAATGCCAACAATCTCCGTTGAACAAAAACTCCTTTCTTCCCTTCTATCGAAACATGGGTGCCAACACGATATCGCTGATGTTGACCATCGACTACCACTGCTGGGGACAGACATCGATCGATGTGATGAAGAGACCTTGGACATCGAAATTTTTCCAAACCGACCAGATTTACTCAGTGCGGAAACACTCAGTCTTGCGATGCGTGGTTTCCTACACAATCAGGCCACATTAACAGAAGAATCTCTCGATGAAAGTGGTATTGAACTCACAGTTGAGCCAGAACTTGCAACGATACGACCAATCATTTTGGGTGCAGTCGTTCGAGGTCTGGAGATGAAGGACGATGAAGCCATGGACGCTTTCATCAAGCAGTTGATGGATCACCAAGAGAAACTCCATTTCGCCCTTGGCCGAGGTCGACGACGTGCAAGTATTGGAGTGCACGATCTTTCAACGCTCCACCCGCCATTTGCCGTCAAAGCAGTAGAACGAAGTCATGCCTTTACTCCATTGGCAATGGATACATCCATGACAATTGAAGAAATTCTGACAACCCATCCCAAAGGCGTCGATTATGCTCATTTGCTGGAAGGCATGGACCGAGTACCGATCATCGAGGATTCCGAGGGCGCCGTTCTTTCATTTCCTCCGATTATCAACGGTGCACAAACCACTGTTCAATCCTCAACGCGCGACCTGTTTATCGATGTGACAGGTTGGGATCGAAGAGCATGTGAATCCTGTTTGATGCTTGTTGCGCTCCAAGCAAAGGAGCGTGGAGGAACCATCGAAACGGTACGAATCACCGATTGCAACGGCCAAGAAGAAATTCTGCCAAACTGGAACCCTGTTCATCATCGAGTACCAGCTCGGCTCGTGAAAACGATTCTCGGTCGTGAACTCGAAGACAAGGAATTGACAAATGCCATGATTCGAATGGGTGGAAAGTTTACTGGACGTTCTCCAGCCACACAAGAGGAAATCAGTGACGATGGTACGATGCAATATGCAGGCGAAGGTGAAGATATGCTTGGCTTCGATATGCCTCGTTGGCGATTCGATTTGCTCCATCCTGTCGATATTGTTGAGGATTTGGCTATCGGCCATGGCTACGAAGATCTTGGTAGCGATGTACCGAAAGCACCGATGAATGCCATACCACGAGCGGATGACCATTTGCGTCGGCGAATCCGAACATCCATGCAAGGCATGGGATTCATGCAGATACAATCACTTACCCTCTCCAATGATGAGGATCAGTTCGACCGAATGCGCTGGAAGCCTTTCAATGCAATTACTCGAATCACGAATCCAATCACACTTGAACACACGATGATGCGACATTTCCTGTTGCCGGGGTTGCTCCGACTCCTTGCAACAAATCGACATCATGATTTGCCCCAGTCTGTATACGAACTTGGAACGGTTGTTCGCGACCACAAAAACATGGATCGTTTGGCTTTCCTGACTGCAGAGCGAAGTGGAGGTTTTGCCGCCATTCGTGGTCGAATCCAAGCGTTTCTTCGTGACATTGGGGCAGAGAATGTTGTCATTGAAGCACTTCCCGCAAATGAAGGTCCATGGCTTGCTGGCCGAGCTGCTCGCGTCTTAATCGATGGCGAATGGGTAGGCTGCTTCGGAGAGATTGACCCTTCAATCTCCCAAACCTTTGAACTCCTTGTTCCCCTCAACGGAGCCGAATTCGATGTTGAAGCACTCAACAACACAATCACAGACCCTGTGTGATGAGGGAAATGTGCGGCCGATTTGCCTTTCAAGGTCAACACTGGCCAGACATTGTTGCCGATATCGACAAACCACATTTTGAGCCGAACTACAACATATGTCCTCAAGATAGTGTACCCGTCATTCATCTTGATGCAGGAAACACGGCTGTAACTTCAATGCGATGGGGTCTTCGCCCCTCATGGAATAAAGAGAGTACAATGGAGCCCATCAATGCCCGAATTGAAACGGTTGAGTCAAAACCGATGTTTCGCGACGCATACCATCATCGCCGATGTCTTGTACCGGCGGATGGATGGTATGAGTGGAAGACAACCCCGCGCGGGAAGGTTCCTTTTTACCACACCTCAAACGACCAGAAGATCGTATTGATGGCTGGAATTTACGAGCAGTGGAAAAGCGATGATGGATTGTTGAGTACCTTTACGCTCTTGACAAAAGATGCCTCTCCAGATATCGAACATATTCACAATCGGATGCCGGTTCTCATCACACCAAATGAAGGAACATCATGGATGGAACGTTCACTCCTCTCACCTACACCAAGCAACATCCTCGTCCATCCAGTTGGCCGAGAAGTGAACAAAACAACAGCCCAAGGACCGCAACTTATTCAACGAATACGTACGCTTTTTGATTAAGCGTATTCGGAATACGATCCATCAGCATTCTTGACGTATGCCGTTGGTTCAAATTGACCATCGCTCAATTTCTTGTAATGGTATCCGTCCGAATGGTGAACCCATTCAAATGATGGTGGGTTCTCTTCCGGGGATTCGTTGCTTACACCATCGTAAGCATCGGCGACATTGGTTGAAGCGACAACCGTTGTTTCCCCACCCCCGAACAATGCTAAGGCGTCCTTGTAAGCCGATTCATCCCGCTCCTGGGATGTTGAATGTTTTTCGGTGTGAACATCTTCTCCTTTACGATACACAATCGGTGCGGGAGGCGTTTCATCAATGACATCCTCGTTTTTCTTTGTCCGTTTGAACGGCCAGAAGGGGGGCATAGCATGGCGTTTCATTCCGTCTTCATATTTGTTTTGAAGTGAGTCAATCAGAATGCCGTTTGCTTCAAAACCAAAGACAAAGTAGCCTCGGTATGGTCCAGAAACGAACAGTGTTTTTCCTTGTTCTGTTGCTGGTATTGCCCCTCAATGTTCACGCTGATTCCTCATCGATTGAGATCACGCCAGCAGACAGGTATGTCGCCTATCCTGGACAAACGGTTCAGCATCATATCGATGTGACCTACACAGGAAATTCTGGTTCGACACTTAAACTTGAACTTGGAACGCAATACTTGAGTGGCGTTACAGGTAACGGACAAGAACTGGTGTTTGATAATGGAGAAACAAAACGGTTCCTCTGGACAATGACAATCCCCCAAGCGACACCATTCGGAGCGGACACCATCAATGTGACCATCAT
>JAPOIF010000105.1 GCA_029979085.1 Methanobacteriota archaeon
AACCGGTCCAGCGGCTCATTTGCTTGAGGGAGAGCATCAGTGGAACGATGTTGAAATTTCAAAACCTTACAGCAGCCTTGATACGCAATCCTTGGGGCTTGATGTGTGGTATTCGACCATTCAATCAACCTCAATAACAACCAATGGCTTTGCCTACGGCGCAGAGATTGAAGACTCAACCCTCAGTGCCGATGTTGGCGCATTCATCAACGGTAAATTGCGTGGGCTTCATGCCATAGATTCTACAGTATCCATCGGCATACTTACCACCACAGCCCAGGAGTATGGGCTCGTTCTTAGTGACGCTTCGACCGCCATCGTCGAAGATTGGACGGCCAACCTGCACAACACACCTCTCTTGCTTGAAGACGCATCCACCGCCCATGCCCGAGACTTCGTTCCACTGAACACGGCGCAAGGCTCGAGCGATGCAGTTGGTGATGGAACCTTCCTCTACGGGGGGCCAACAACAAGCAGTGTTTCAACATCAAACTCTGGTTATCTACATGAGACGTACATCTCTTTTGTTGACGTGAACAACCAACCCGTCCAGGCAACTTCATTTGCACATGGCTTTGAATCGACTGCAGATTCAAATGGCATTGCCTCACTACCACTTCTTTCATCGGGTTCAATCGTCGAAGTGTTGTATGATGGTCAAGGTGTAAGCACAGAATTGTATGGAAATCAACAAGGCCAAACCGTTCAAATCATCACCCTTCCTGAAGGAAACTGGAATCTTCCTTCTTCTTCCACGGTCGTGTTGGGAGCACGTCCAGACGGCCAACCACACCAATTGAATGGAGACCTAACGTTCGGTTCCAATTCACATCTCAAATTGATCGATACAACGCTCATCGTTGACGCATCATCCTCAGTCGATTTGGGAGCGTCGGGGACGCTTACTGGCGACAATGGAATCCTCAATGCCTCATCCCTGACCATGAGCGTACAATCAACGCTCGTTTCAGAAGGGCAAGGGCTGGAACTCCAATCACCTGTTCAGTGGTCGTGTTCCCAAGCTCAAAATATCGCAAACATCCGTTTTATGTCAACGATTTCACTTGCACCACTTTGTGAAGTTGAGATGATTGGTGGCCAGGCGAGTGAAGCCATATCCGTTGGTTCAAGCGCCTCGTTTTCGTTGATCTCAACCCTTGATATTGAAGTCTTAGACAAAGGATATCCAGTTGAAGCAGCAACCATTATTGTCGATGGTCAGACTGTCCAAACGGATTCCTTCGGTCAAGCGACTGCACAAACAACCGCTCGTACAGTCGATTCACAAGGAGATGTCCAGGAGGGGACAAAAACCGTTACCATGCAAATAGGCTCGTTTACCGAATTCTATGCCTGGAATGCACAACAGTCCACGTCGCACACGTTCATGGCGTCCACGGTACCAACGGGGACAATAACGTCATGGCTCATCCTTGAGGAGACGTGGAGCCCTTATCGACTCGAGGGTGATTTGACCATTGCATCGAATACGAGAATGACAGTCAATGATGGCGTAGAATTACGGATCGCATCAAATGCTATCATCGATGTACAAGGTGTCTTTGAAGCAGGAGAGGCCACCATCTCCTCAACAGGATTCGGAGCCCGATGGGGCGGATTCATGTTGGATGGAATCATTGGCTCGAGGATTGATTTGTCTGGAACACTTCTGGGTGAAGGTTCACCACTCATCACCATGGCAGGTCGTGGTGAAGTCAGTGCACAAGGGGCTCAATTCGCTCGCTCCGCAGGGGCTGATCCTCTCATCAACATCTATGCATCATCTCAATCATCGCTAACACTGATCGATTCAGAGCTACGCGACGCAGGTTCGAGGTGCATCCAAAGTCAAAGCCCAGACGCAACCATTGTGCTTCAGGACATCACACTCTCTGATTGCAAAGGAGATGGTCTTTGGGCACGTCTTTCTTCAATTGATATTCGGGGCATCACCCTCGGAGCAGGACTTGATGACGGCATTGATTTAACAGGTACTTCAGGCCAAGTAAGTGGCATTCAATCTTCATTGTTTGATGGCGATTATGTGGTTCGAATGCAGTCCATTGAAGACGGTTTCAAACTCGAAGACTCAACCATCCATTCTGGGGACACTGGAGGCGTGTTTGTCTTCATGTCTGAAGGTATTGTTCTGAACAATCTCACCGTCCATGGAGCCCCAGGAATTGATCTTGACGAGACTTCAGGCGAGATGAATGACATCGTCCTAGAGGGAGATAATTCAGGTACTGGTTTGACCATACGGCACGGATTATCCGACCCTGTTGTTGGCGAAGAAATCCAGATTACAGGCTATTCGGTCGGCCTCAAACTCCATGCTCACGATTTCGAAGATCCAGCACCTGCCATGATGAGAAACATCTCCATTGATTCTGTAGAAGCCTTATCGGCGGAATACTTCGATATTCGCATTGAATCCTCATCGCTTAATGGAGATATTTCGATTGCAAGCAGTACTGTTGATGCAGTTGATTCAACGGTCATCGGTACAGAAACAATCGATTCAACAGGTTTACTCAATGAATGGTCAACCCATTCGCTTCACGCAATGCTCAACGGAGAAGTAGTCGAGGCATCGTATTCGCTGAAGTCGGATTTGCTAGATGTGCCAGTTGAATTTTCTGGAATGTTTGTTGATGTCGAATTGCTCCATGAACGGACAACGTCGGATGGCTCTTCGTCGATCACAGAAGCAACAGCAGCCGTCGTATCATCCCAAAGCCTTCCAACAAACCATACCTTCTCCATTGGGCCAGGCTCGCTCCAAAATGTGCAGATCTCCCTTCTCGCCAATGCAGCACCAGCCCTCTCCATTCAATCGCCATTCTCTGGACAGAGATATATGGAAACAATACCAGTCGAGATTGCTCTGACGGTTTTGGATGACACCACTGAATTGTCTGACATTGCTCTATCGTGGAAGATTTTCGACGCTCAAAATCAACTTGTCAACGAAGGGGTGGCGACATCGACGACATTCAATGTCACCTTATTGGACACCGGTCTTTTTGTTCTTCAATTAACAGCAACGGACGACCTTGGTTTGTCGACAATCGCAGAAGTTGACATCGAAATTACCCAACTCGATACGGATGGAGATTGGGTCTCCACATGCAGTTCAGAAACCTGGTTTGATGCGAGCAAGGGATTGCAATGCGGGCCTGATATCTACGATCCAGATGACGATAATGACGGCCGTCTTGATGAAAATGATGTCTGGCCAAAAGACCCATGCGCTTGGATTGATACCGATGAGGACGGCCAACCAGATCGAATTCAATGCCCACCCGGAGCATCGACCTTGCTCTTTGAAGATCAGGACGATGATGGAGATGGTGTCCCTGACGAACTCGAGGGAACCTCCCTAGGTGAATCGGAAGATTCGACAACACCATTGATTCTGATCGGTTCAATTCTCATCGCCGTTCTCATCATCTTCTTTGTTCGTGTTCGTGGCGGTGGACCCAAGTCTTTGGGCGAAATCGATGAACGAATGCTTTGAGGTGGATGAATGCTACCAAGTGCGGAACCAGTTGCTATCGCTATGGTTCTCATTCTCGGCGTCATTGTCGCATGGGATGCATGGTGGCTCACACGCCAACATCGAGATATTCCACAATTCGGACATCTTTCCAACAATGGCTTTGCATGGAAAAGTGAACGGAACCATGAGATGTTTCGTCAATGGGCGAATTTAGGTTCAATGGCAGCTATGATGGCATTACCTTGGGGATTCGCTTCATTCTCAAACACACCAATCATCTACGTTATTCTCTGGGATGTATTGCTTGGATTGCACATCATTTCGTTATTGGTTCCGAAACGGTATGCTGTCACATCGACTCATCTTTTCGCAGATGGACAACGTTACGAGTGGTCTCGCCTCGTGCTTCCTAAACGTCAACCAAAGCACCGAATTATGCTGCTACGAAAGGGCTGGGGCCCATTTGGGCCACTACCACTCGGGGGCGATCGCAACGACCTTGATATCGCAGCAGAGAGAATCATCGAAATCCTTCATCCCGACCAAGAGGAATGATGAGAGGTATGGCTAAGTGATTCCTTGATGTGTTCACATCATGGAATGGGCGCGTAGTGGAGATGATGTGGTTGTTGTCCTCGAACCTGGCGAAGAGATTCATACCTCTTTGCGTCAACTCGCGGATGAACTGGGTATCAACGGGGCAGTGATTACAAGTGGAATCGGACGGACGATGAACTCAACATTTGGCTACATGGATGATACGTTCACATATCACCGTCGAACCCTCGAACAACCTGCAGAACTCGTTACGCTTCAGGGCAATCTGGCTCGACACCAAGATGGTTCGGCTTTTACGCATCTTCATGCTACATTCGCCGACGATGATTTCGTAACAAAATCAGGACATATGTTCGAAGCAACAGTGTTTGTTGTAGCAGAGATTCACATGCGCATCATGTCAAAAATTGTCATGACTCGTTGCCCGATGGCCGATGGCGAGTTCGTTGAACTCAAATTGCAAAATCATGAACCTTAAATGGGGTCAACCTGGTGGTTTATCATGGCTCAGGGTGGCGAAGATTCCTCTTCCAACCAGAGCCGCGTAGCATGGCTGGCGGAACAAATTGCATACCATTCGGATCTGTACTACAACCAGGCCAGGAATGAAATCTCAGACGCTGAATTTGATGCATTATGGGACGAGTTGAAGCAACTCGAACCTGACCACCCACAACTGCAACGTGTTGGAGCAGAAATCGATCCTGGCACGGTCAAAGTTGATCACATGTTCCCAATGCGTTCACTCAACAAAGGTACAAGCGACGAGGACATCGCTCATTTTGTGCAAGAATCTTCACTTGAATCAACTCGATTTATTTCTCAGCCAAAGCTTGACGGTTCAGCCCTTTCTTTGGAATATAGGAAGGGACGTCTTGTTCGCGCAGCGACGCGGGGGAGTGGAGATCGTGGTGAAGATGTTACCAAGAACGCTCGTAAGGTTGAGAACGTTCCAAACATGCTTGGCAGGGAGGTCGATGTCCATATCCGGGGTGAAGTCGTGATGAGAAAATCTGTCTTTGAAGAAAAGTATCGTGATATTTCTCCGAATCCGCGTAATCTTGCAGCAGGTGCTCTTCGTCAGAAAAAAGCCGATGGAAAAGCCGATGCAAGCGATTTAGTGTTCCTTGCATACGATGCGAAGTTTCCGAACGAAGTACGCCGTCACCCAGATGCTGAAACACCTCCAACTGAATCTTTTGACAGTTTTATCCTTGAATGGCTAAGCAACGTCGCGGGGGTCGAACCAGCACCATGGGTCGTTCATGATTCAGATACAGAGGCTGCATCAATCGCTTCCCTTTGTCAAGAGACTGAAAAATGGAGCCAAGAACGTGAGACGTATGGTTTTGAAATCGATGGACTGGTGTTCAAAGTTGACGACCTTGAGAAGCGGGATTTGCTTGGTATGACAGCACATCATCCTCGTTGGGCTCTTGCATGGAAATTCCCTCCGGAAGAAGCCACATCCGTTCTTCTTGATGTTGATTGGCAAACAGGTCGAACTGGTACGATAACGCCTGTTGCTCGAATCGCCCCCCAACGTGTTGGCGGTGTAACGGTTGAGAACACGACCCTTCACAACCTCGGGGAGGTCGAGCGACTTGGTATCCACATTG
>JAPOIF010000106.1 GCA_029979085.1 Methanobacteriota archaeon
AATCAAACAAAGAAGGGCCTTGGGACATGAACACCTGCTGATTGGAATTTATTCCGTTCCGATAATTGGGTTGCCATCGGCATCAACCCATGCCTCAGCTTCTTCTGATAGATCCGCCTCTTCCACGATATCCTGTTTCGCAATTTCACTTCGAGCGCGAGCAGCGATAACGCCTGCAAAGACGACCACCATGAGGATGATCACGGCGTAGAGTACAATCGGTAACTCTTCCACTTCCTCAGCAGTATTCCATGACACTTCTCCTGATGCTGTACCAACCTCAGTAGCGATGAGATTGCTCACTGGTTCAAGGACATCTGGGTAGAGGAAGTTGCAGGTTAACTGCACAGCTTCATCTGAATAATGGTACCACGTGATTGGTACGTCTTTGGTTTCACCAGGTTGAACAGCCCAGTTTGCTGTGTTGGCGGTTGTGTCCGCTTCAGCGTCCCCAACAAAACAACGAACATTCGGATCAACGGCAATCGTACCGGTATTGGAAATGGTGACCATCATCCCATGTGAACGACCGGTATCTGCTGTAACCGCTTCAGGTTCAATCCTATCAATGCTGATTTGAGGATACACGACATCAATGGTTGCGCTTGTTGTCACAGGTGCGACTGTGTCGGCAACAAAGTTGCCCCAGTTTGTCTCAACCGTCACCTTGACTGTTCCAGATTCCTGCCCGTAAACACCGTATCCGTCAAGCCACTCAACGATTCGCTTCTGCTCGCTTGTGCCAATGTCAACTTTCCATGTGCCCGGGTCAGAATAGTCTCCATTGATGATGGTGTTGATCGTGTTTCCATTGTAACCAATTCCTGTGGCTACCACTGTGGCTGTTGGTGCGTTAATAATCAGTTCACGCGTGGAGAGCAATCGTATCCATGCGTCAGTGTAACCACCAGTTCCTGATGAGTTGCTGTAATCAATTGTGGCTTGATCGTGCAAGATAATGTCCTCATCCGTGCGAGAGCCAAGCATCGTGGATTCAAGGAAATCGAGGTGCGCACCATCTGCTACGTGAATCGGCCCACTACCGTAGAAGTTCGAATCCTCAATGGTGCAACTTCCATGACAGGTAATGTTCGCACCCATCACCATGGAATCCTCTGACAAAAATGTTCCATGGTTTTCAATTTTGAAGGACGCTTGGTTCCAAATGACGTTCCCTCCAGTCTGTGTAAGTTCGTAGGCTTCGAATGTCATCAACTCAGCGTTTGAGTGGAACAATTCGATGTGTGTTATTCCGATCTGGAGTGGGTAAAAGTGGTCGACAGTGACGTTCACAGGTTGGCCTAAATCAACCACGAACGATTCACTTTCTCCGGTGATATCGCTTGTTGTGATGTCATCAATTGTCAAGTTGAGGTGTGCTGATTCTGGAACATCGATGCTGAAGTAGATGGTCATGGTTGCTGAAGAATCATCGATGTCCTCATCGATACCGATTTCTGTTCCATCGTAGATAAGAAGGGTAGAAGCAGATTCCTCCGATTCAAAATTCGCATTATCAAGATGAAGAATGCCCCCATCTTCAACAACGATTCTGGACTCTTCTTCAACGCTTACAGATCCAGTCCAATGCAATTCTCCCCCATCTTTAATGACGATTTCACCATCAAATGTGCCACCGTTCCATGAGACAGAATCTGTTACGGTTACAGATGAACCATCTGAGGGTGCAGAAGCAAGAACAGGTGTACAAAGAGTGATTGAGGTAAGCATGACAAGTGCCAGAAACGTTGCAGTTCGCATGGTTGACCCGAAGACAAAGGAGAAAATCAACCCTTCTCTGTCTAGTACGGGACGTCTTTCCAGCCAATAGCATATCCAATCAGGTTGAATGAGCGGTGAAGAATGGGTGTGATGATGATGATAATGGCCATTGGTAGAAGCAACTCATTCGAGGCTAAAAGAGAGGAACCCAAGAAAAGTTGACCCCAAAGGAAGACCATGATTGCGAAAGGTAGTGTGTCGAGCAAAGGTGCTTTGGATGAAACATCTCCCTCTCGCTTGAGTCCTCTTCTGCGCTTGAAGAACGATCCTGTCATGTCACCCACGAGGCATGCAAAGCCGAGAAAGACCCCAAGGATGTATGCCGTTAACCAGGGGCCTCCAATGGAGAACCATGCGTCTTCTGAACCGGTCAAGGGTGTGACGAAAACCGATGCATCATCGAACGTTGTTCCAACAAGCGCCACCTGAAGCATGCAAAGCAATCCAGCCGTTAAGGAACCTCCAATCAATCCATTCCATGTTTTTCCGTCGCCGAGCATGCGATTTCCATCCTTCATGACGCGTCCACCATCAATTGGCCAAGGGCCATAACCCGTTTTTGGAAACCACTTCCCCCACATCATAGCAAAGGTGTTTGCGATGAAACCTGGAAGGTAAAGCCATAGAGTCATCAAGGCAAGAAGGAAAACACCCATCTCTGTTGCATCTGTGACGTCGCTCATGAGGAGATGTGATTCCACCAAGCACATGAAGACTGTTGTCATCTGATGGACAAAGCGGTTGAATTATCAGCCCATTCTTGTAGGGCAACACATGGGTCGGAGCGTACTTGTTGTTGGTGGTGGCGGTCGAGAACATGCCCTCTGTCTTGCGCTCTCGATTTCGGAATCCATCGATACAATTCATGCAACGCCTGGCAATGCAGGGACGCATCATTTTGGCACAAACCACAACGTTTCCGCCTCGGACATCGATGGTCTCGTCGACTTGGCCAAACGCTTGGCTGTGGATTATGTCGTCGTCGGCCCTGAAGCACCGCTATGCGATGGACTCGCTGACCAACTCTTGCTCTCCAACATACCGTGCTTTGGACCCCAGCAAGTCCATGCTGAACTTGAGGGTTCGAAACTGTTCGCAAAGAAAGCGATGGACGCTGCAGGTGTACCAACAGCTGAATACGATGTCCTCAACGCTTCGAGCAACATCAACGCCTACCTTGATGCCCGTTCAGAGGACCCTTGGGTCATCAAACGAGACGTATTGGCTGGTGGCAAAGGAGTTGTTGTCACTTCTGACCGAAGCGAGGCCATCGAATTCATCGAGCAATCCATCGAGACGGATGGACACGTCCTGCTCGAACGATTCCTGCCTGGTGAAGAAGCGAGTATGCTCGTCGTGATGGACAAATCAGGCTACGTCTGTTTGCCTCCGAGCCAAGATCACAAGCGAGCTTATGATGGCGATGAGGGACCCAATACTGGTGGAATGGGAGCATATTGCCCTGCTCCAGTCGTGACGCAAGCCATTCATCAAAAAACCGTTGAACGCATCGTTGAGCCGATGCACTCGCATCTGTCTGCTATGGACATCCCTTACCGTGGTGTCCTCTATGTTGGACTCATGATCGATGAAAACGGTGACCCATATGTTGTGGAATTCAATGTACGCTTTGGCGATCCTGAATGTCAGGTGACGCTGCCTTTGATTGACGGTGATGTTGGCGAACTGCTGTATGGAGCGGCTACTGACCAATTGTCTAAAGCGGTTGTTTCGTTCAAATCTCAACATGCTCTCACCGTGGTTCTTGCTTCGGAGGGCTATCCAAAATCGGCTGTCAAAGGCCGGAAGATTCTCGGTGTAGAGCGTTCACTTGATACATCCTCAACTTGGGTCAGTCATGCGGGAACGGCGTCTGATGAACAGGGTAATATCGTTTCATCCGGTGGACGTGTTCTATCAGTCACATCTGTTTCCGACAGTTTGCAGAATGCTCGTGATTTGTCGTATGCTCGGATTCAACAAATTCAACTCGAAGGTTCGCATCACCGAACGGACATCGGTCACCGCGCTTTGTAATTCCAAATATTCAATGACGTCACTCGATTTTCGCTATTCTCTCATCGTCATTGTTAAAAGAGGGTCGAAAGTGGGCAAAACGCTCCAGCCTTGCTGCTGTCGAGCAATCCTCTGAGGGAAAAAAATGGAAAAGGTATCAAAGACCTCGCAACGCCCTGTTTTTGGGTGGCTTATTGCCCCACTTGCAGTGCTGATTGCAATACTAGCAAACTACGTTGATGGACTCATGTCCATTGATGTCGAAATGAACAACGATGCGATGATGCCCATCATCATCACTGGAGTCGCCGGTCTCTTGGCTGTTACTCCACGCATCCTTCGTGAACTAGGAACCCTTCCAGAGTCGATCTCTCAAACACAAATCTCCCTCGCTATGTTTGTTCTCGCTCTCGTTGGTTCAGGAGTTGCCGAAACACAAACCGATGGATTTGTTGGTTTTACGTTCTTCGTTGTTCTCTTTGGTGGCTATTTGCTTGACACTAGAGAACGCTACGAGTGGATGACCATGCTCGTCTTTGCGGGTGTTGGTGTGCACGCAGCACTTGACATAGCAAGCGCAGTTTACTATGATGGATACGTTCCAGCGACTGGCGATGAGCCAGCAACGTACCTGCCAGATGCTTATCTACCGTTCGAGTACTTGTTCACGGGTGAACAAAAGTACAACGTCTCTACGTTCCAAGAAACGGCTCTCGGCTTCGTGTTTTTCACATGGTTTACTGTCTTCCCAATCATCGGACTTTTTGTCGGTGTAGCGGGTCGAGGAGTTCTCAATCCTGCTGGTGACAAAGGATGGTTTTCCTTCAACACTGTCGAATCTGGATGGAACCGTCAAGCCCTACCTTTGCAGATAGCGCTCTTGATTTGGGCTGCAGCTCACTTGGCAACAATCTGGCATTTCGATCAAGGAAGTGTCGCAGACCGTCTTCGTCTTGGTGGTCTTGGTGGCATTGAAGCAAATGGATTCGTAGGTTATTATTCTGCACTCTTTACTGGAATCGCTGCCATTATCGTTTCTGGAATGGTTGCAGAGCGATGGTTCACACGAGCAATGACGCTTACATCGCTCTGGTCCTTGTACCTTGTTGGTTCATGGTATGAAGAAGGATTCTGGACGAACGAGACATTTGGAGAATCGTGGGCTCCACTCATTTGGCTTGCCATCACGTTCTTTATTGGTGTCGCAATTTCGATGATTGGAAACCACGAGAAATACGGTGGATGGTCAAACAGAGAAGAACACCGCCCAAGCGGTGCTCGCCAATTCTGGAACGCACACTGGGCGAGTCTTTTGACCGCTGTTGCTTTCTTGGTAGGTCTTGTTATCCGAATTCAGTGGTACGCAGTCCCGTCCATGCACGCCATGGGAACCGAAGGTTTCGACATGACTGGCGGTTCTGACCCGTGGTACATGAAGCGGGTCATTGATTACATTCTCGCTCAGAATGCGCACCTTGTTGTCGATGCAGACCGGTTCTATCCAATTGGTGGTATCAATCCTCGACCTCCGTTGTTTTCATGGACGCTAGCGATCGGTGCCATGATCTTGCAACCACTCCTCGGTGACGACGCGGTGTGGTGGAGCATGCTCGCTCTCCCTGCTATCTACGGTGCATTGACCATCCTTCCAGTTGCGGCAATTGCTCGTGACCACTTCGGAAAGGCTGCAGGTGTTATCGCTGCATGGCTGATTGCATTCATG
>JAPOIF010000107.1 GCA_029979085.1 Methanobacteriota archaeon
CTCCTGTAGACATTGTTGTCGAAAAGCAAGATACTGGTATGCCACCAGGTCCAATTGTTGGTGAGCTGAACTCTGTTGGAATCCCTGCAAAGATCATGGGTGGTTCCGTCCACATTCAGAAGCGACATGTTGCATTGGAAGCTGGTGAAGTCTTCGAAGGCGACCTCGGTATGCTCCTTGGTCAAATCGGAATCAAGCCAATCGTCACTGGTCTGCGTCTCTGCGGTACCTACGAAGATGGCGTTGTCTTCTCACCATCCACACTCGACATCGACTTCGAGCAATTCGAACAAGATCTCATTGGTATGGCTGCTGGCGGATTCAATCTCGCTTGCAACATCACGTGGTTTACATCACAAACCATGCCAACATTGCTCGCAAAGGCAAGCGGAGAAGCGCTTGCTGTTGCACTTGAGGCAGCGATCACAACCGCTGAAACGCTACCTCATCTACTTGGACGAGCCCACCGCAGTGCCATGGGTATTGCAGGCTCGCTTGACTCCTCCGCCCTTGACGACGAACTGGCTGCTATGCTTGGCGCTGCTGCTTCAGCAGCATCCGCTGCAGCTGTTGTCGAGAGTGCGTCTGATGCCCCAGCCGAGGCAGAAGAGGAAGAAGAGGAAGAGGAAGAAGAGGGCGGCTTTGCTGGCCTTGGAGATCTCTTCGGCTGAAACAAACACAAAACATTGAGGTGAAATGAAATGGAATACGTTTATGCTGCTATGCTACTGCACGCTGCTGAAAAAGAAATGACCGAAGACAACATCACAGCCGTTCTCAAGGCTGCTGGTGTAGATGTTGATGCATCCCGAGTAAAGGCACTTGTTGCTTCGCTCGCTGGTGTCGACATCGCTGAAGCAATGACCCAAGCCGTCGCTGCTCCTGCCGCTGCTGCAGCCCCTGCTGCTGCTGGCGGTGACGCCCCTGCCGCTGCCGAAGAGGAAGAGGAAGAGGAAGAAGAGGAAGCTGGCGGTTTCGAAGGTCTTGGCTCTCTCTTTGGTTGAGTTCAAACCCAGAAACACATCGCTCTCGATCGTTGGTGCCGAAGGCATCATCCGATTCCAAAGCGTTGCGTGAACTCAACCTGTGGAGGTCATCTCATCCCTGGATGAGATTCGCGCAGCGTAACTCCAGCATCGCATGGTTCTTGCCATAGTGATAGGTACGATGGACATGGTGCGACGAAACAGTCTCGATATCGAACTGAGCGTCGCTCCCGTCGATTGCATCCGATCGCTTCGAAAACTCTGTGAAGAGAAGAACTGGTCTCTCGAACGACACGAAGGCGCACGCCTTGTCGATCGTTTCGCCATCATCATGCCAATGGCTCAATCCGCACGAACCCTTGGATTGAAAATCCTTGATGGACCCTTGATGGGACTTGAACTGACAACATGGTCTGAAGTTCGAGGTTCAGCAGGAGCCGTCCACATCTGTTCATGGATTCTTCCTGGTGGCCCTCAACATCCTAAGATTCAGCATTTGTTGAAACATTGGGTTGCCAATCTTCCAAGATGTCCATGGCGATGGACGTTTGGAGAGCGATCCAAGATTGGATTCCTCCTTCCAACCTGGAAGAAATCACGTCGTTCCTTCGAATCACTGGGCTTCAATACGGACAAAAACGCATGGCCATACGTTCCAACTTCAGAATGGATGAATCAAAATGAAGAAGAATAATCCACCGAAATACATAGAGGGTTCCACCTCTTCGGACACAACAGGAGGAGAATCACATGGGCTTCATTGATGATATCAAAGAAGACCAAAAGATGCAGATTCAGGCGCTATGTGTCGTCTTTTTCTTGCTCGCTTTCCCTTCGTATTTCTTCCTCAAAGCTGCGGCTACCGATGACCCATCTGGCATGGGTGGAGTTGGTACTTATTCCGTAACTGGAGAGTTTTCGTACATCGATTTTGACTCCGGTGAAGAAACGATTGCCGATGGTACTCCATTTGTTCTCGATTTGAACACCGATGCGATAAGTTCAGAAGATCAAGGCAAGAACATCGTTGGTGTTCTTGTTTCTATGTCGTATAGCGAGGATGAGGTGGATGGAAATGCCGTTACTTGTTTACCAGGAGCCCCTCAACCAGCCCCTGATACGATTTCAGGAACCGCAACACATCTTGAATTTTCAAATTCTGCTGATGGACAAAATCAGGGAGGAAGTGGATCTCACGATGTGACTGCTGAATGGTATAATTCGTCGATCATCGGGACTGAAGTAGAAGGTCTTTCTGAATCGGAGATAGCAGATCAATTAGACTCGAACGGCGCAGGATTGGGAGACTACACAATAGAAATTTCAGTCACTGCAAACGCTGGAAATAGGCCTGGTTGCTCAAATTCAGATTCCGGAGAAACGGTTACCTACACAGTCCAACTCATCGTTCTCGATTACGAAATTACACCTTACATCGAAATCGAAGACATTTGAGGTGGAAACATGTCTCGAAATGCATTTGTTGTATTTGTTCTGTTGATGTTTCTAAGCGGCTGTACGGCTGAAGAAGAACAACTCATCGATGAGGGTGGTGTTGAAGTGCCAGCGGCTACGGCATTCCCAACATGGTCTGCAACGGCTCATGATTCTTCAGAGATGAATGGGACAATGTTTGAGAATATGTCCTATGTTGCCTACTTTTCTGCTCCTTGGTGTGCACATTGTGAGACCACGCTCGATGCCTACGATCAGGTTCTTCCTGAAGGAAAAATGATGGTATTCTCATACGATGGACGTGAGGATTACAGCGACATGGATGCTTGGCATAACAAGACGGAATCGAACTTGAATCGAACCGTTGATCGTCCATTCATGCTTCACCCATCACTGGCTCAAGCAGTTGAATTGAGCAATATTCCATACGTTCTTTTCGTAAACGCACAAGGCTATGTCTATCATATTCAAGTTGGAAAGATTACGGATACTGAAGCAATTTCCAACCTATGGCAATCGACGTTGACAGCAACGACCGATGAAGATGGACGTTGGCTCTAAGCGAGTAACTTCTCAATGTTGATGATTGAACTGATTCGCTCATCGATGAGTTTCAGCATTGCATTGAGGTTTTCCTCATTGTTTGCTTCAACGCGCATGACCAGAATAGGTTCTGTGTTGGACTTCCGTGCCAGATACCAGCCCGTTTGTTCTCCATTCTCAGAGAATCGAACTCGAACACCATCAATTGTTGAAGCTTCATGATCTGAGAAGGCGTTCTTGATGGCTTCCACCGTTTCCAACTTGTCTTCCTCTGCACATGGAACTTTGACTTCTCCAGTTGTTGGAAGGTTGGGGGCAAGTCGATTCAATTCTCCACTGAAGGTTGCATCTCTACGAGACCAGAGTTCCAGAAGTCGTGCAGCATTGTACAAGGAACAATCGAATCCGTACCAACCTCGATCGTTCATGAAGATATGACCACTCATTTCAGCAGCCATCAATGAATCAGGATGTTCGGCAAGAACACGCTTCATGAACGAATGCCCAGTTTTGGCCATCATTGGTCGTCCACCTGCTGAGAGAATGGCTTTCTCAACGTTCATGGAACACTTGACATCGTAGATGAGAAGATCCTTTCCTTCCTCGCTACCAACGACATCATCTGCAAGCAGAGCGATAAGTCGGTCGGGATAAACAAAATCTCCGTTTTCATCAACGGCTCCGATTCTGTCACCATCGCCATCAGCACCAAGACCGAGTTCACATCCATTGTCGACGACTGCTTTTGCGAGATCGACCATGTTGTATTCGCGAGTTGGATCTGCACCGTGATTTGGTTCTGTATTGTCCCAGTCGCAATACAAGTCGATGTGTTCAGCTCCGAGCATATCGAGGAGTTTGGTCATTGCAGGGCCTGGAACTGCATTGCCACAATCCACAGCAACCTTGACAGGTCGTGAGAGTGTTCCAGTCGATTCAATGATTGCCTTGAGATACGCATCCTCATGTGGATGGTCGATGTGCTCACCTTGCCCTTTACGGAAGTTTCCATCGAGGAAGACGTGCTTCAATTCTTGAATCTCTTCACCTGCAAGCGGTAATGTTCCTCGACACATTTTGAATCCGTTGTGTGTTGGCATAGGGAGGTGAGATGCTGTGACCATGACACCTCCATCCACAGGCAGTGTCCAACATGCATGATAGACACACCCAGTTGAAACGATGCCGAGATCGAGAACACGAACGCCTGAATCGACGAGTCCTTGAATCAAATTTGATGCATAACCAGGGCTTGATTCTCGAATGTCTCGGCCGACTGCATACGACTCGCATTCAAGATAGGTAGCAAGCGCACGGCCAAGTCGGTAAGCGAATTCATCGCTCAATTCATCGCCAGACAATCCACGAATGTCGTAGGCTTTGAAACACGACACTGGCCATTCCGTCATGGGTTCTGGTCGTCCTCTTTGTTATCAAGGGTGCCTATCGCCGCACAACGAGCAAAACGAGACCACTGATGGTCAAGAGAATGAGGAATTCGAAGAGAAAACCAGTCCACCATGCAGCAATGGTGAGAGCAAACAGTGTTGGGATAGTCATCCGTAAGAGGACTGGCCACGTAAGAAGACCTTTCGGGGGTTCCTCAAGATACGGCGAGCCTGGCATGGTTGAACCTCAAGATGTTACGCCTTGAACAACAATCTCGACAAGAGCACCTTTCGGTAGTCCTCCTGCTTCAAACGCAGCTCGTGCTGGGGGCATATCCATGTCCGCAACCCATGCACCATAGATATCGTTCATTGCTCCATAATCCTCGATGGAATCGAGAAGAACCTGTGCAAAGCAAATATCGTTCTTGGATAGGCCTCCGGCCTTCAAGAGAGCATCGATTTTTGCGAGGGCTCCTTCGGTTTGTGATTTGATATCGAGGTCTCCATCGATGGCGATTTGGCCAGACAGCCAGAAATGCTGACCATGTCGTATTCCAGGTGTGTAAGGTGCGTACGTAACGATTCCATCGAGCGAGATTGCTTCTTTCATGAAGGTGCTAACCCTTGAATGCTCATGAACATTAACCACGAGTCACTGGGAGATGCATGCGCACCTGCTGGGTCTTGGATCATCCAGCACATGTGCGATTGCTTGCTCCATTCATACGAAGCGGAACAACATCGGATGTTATCGTAGCAACAAACAGAACCGAAGTTCGTAATCTACTGGAATCGTCTGAAGGTGTTTTACCAAAGCGGCAACAGATATGGGTTGAAC
>JAPOIF010000108.1 GCA_029979085.1 Methanobacteriota archaeon
AGACTGGAACTGTAGCATATTTTGCAAGTTCTGTAACGTCGTCATGACCAAAACATCGGTACGTCATTCCACCAAGGAAACGGGAAAGAACCTGTGAAGTATCACCAACAGTCTCAGATTTCCCAAGTTGAATATCATTCTTCAACAGCGTTAGTGCATTACCTCCAAGTCTGTGAATACCAACTTCGAAAGAAACCCGTGTACGTGTTGATGGCTTTTCGTAGATTGATCCAATCGTCATCGTATCCAAAGGCATGAAATTTAGAGCGACTTCGTCTCCTTGTTTCCACAATCGCTTGAATTCGATTGCCCAATTGAGTATCTGTTGAAAGTCTTCTTTGACGTCATCAATGGCGAGCAGATGGTTGACCATGAGCAACGGTCATCGAGACAGATTACAATGTTTTTCAAACAAAATCGTCAACATCTTTCTCATGTTCGATGTCACTAGCGAATCCGTCTCTCGCATCATTCATACCACCAAACATAGCCTGTGCAAAGGTGAGAATGTCTGCAAGACCTTCCTCCAATTCGCTTGACAGAGGTGTCAATCCTGGACTTTGAGCGAATTGTTGCATCAATCGCAATTGATTGATGGCGAATTCGGTTCGTTGGCCACCTGCCTCATCATACAATGCCATTTCTAGAATTTCTAATCGTTCTGACCATTCCAGAATCTTGTCGAGTTCATCTGGATCGAGGAGGTCACTCTTGGAAAGGAAATTTTTCGTTGGAAGTCCAAGGCGAAACTCCACAATTGACGAAAGAAGCATTTGAGAAACAAACCCTGACGGGGAACGAGAAAGCATTGGGTCAAACAAGTAAATGATTGCTGACTGTTCTCGACCAAGGACTTCGATCAAGTGGTTGCTGGCCTCACGGAATGCAAACAGTTCAACCTGACCTGGCGTATCGACAATCATCATTTCTCCCGATAGAGCATGGAGTTGCTCGGCCACATCACCGGCTTGTGAAGCAAGAAGGTCCGCAGCAAGAATTTGAGCTCCGTTCGGACCAAGGTCATACTCAGTCATGACCTCCGTTAATGAAATCAAATCACGAACGTCAAATTCAGCATCATAGTGCACACGTTCGGCACCGGGATCAAGATTGACAGCAATGACATCTGTCTCAAGGAAACGAGACCATCGCTGAAACGAAGTTACGAGAGATGATTTGCCAGCACCTGCTGTTCCAACCACAAACAACACTGGCGGGGTACCGCTATCTTGTCCGACCATGATGAATCCTCATGCCCAACATACATGAAGTAAGCGCCAAAAGCGTCTTGTGCAGCAAAACTAACCAACAGAACGGTTATGTGCTAGACATCAATGGCAAGGATGCAGATTGCCGTACGGAGGAGAGAAAATGACTGACGATGATACAAACAAACCTGATGCACCACCCGGTATGCCACCTATGCCACCCATGCCACCTATGCCACCAATGAACGATGCCCCACCGGCTCCTCCCGGTATGCCACCAATGCCACCTATGCCTGAAGCACCTCCGGCACCTCCGGGTATGCCACCAATGCCGCCAATGCCTGAAGCACCTCCTGCGCCTCCAGGTATGCCACCAATGCCGCCAATGCCTGAAGCACCACCGGCTCCTCCTGAAATGCCGCCTATGCCTGAAGCACCGCCTGGCCTCGATTTGCTAACACCTGTTGAGCCAGCACCAGCTGAAGAAGCACCTGCAGCACCACCAGGTCTGGATTTGCTCACCCCTCTTCCAACTCCTGATGCTGAAGAAGCACCCGCTCCTGCTTTGGGAATGGATCTTCTCGCACCGCTTGCACCTGCCGAAGAAGCACCAGTGGAAGATGCTCCAACTGCTGACCCACTCCTCGCTCCACTCCCAGTCGCTGAACCTTCTGTCGACCCATTGATGGGAGCGGATGAGAATGCTGTTCAAGTCGGAGAAATCGCAGGCGCAACCATCCGTTCAAGTGCTGAAGTTGACGAAGTTCCTGGAGACAAACTCGAAGGAACCCTCCATGAGGTTGAAACAGCAACTCTAGCAAGTGACGGTACTGTCATCAAGCAGAAAATCCAAGGTACGCTTACTGTCAACAATCCATCCGCTGAGGATCGAATTTACGACATTGACGTTTTGCTCGACAACGCAGATTCAACGGACATTGGTGGAGATCAAATCTCAGTCGATGAACTTGAAGCTGGTAAGAACTACGTCAAGAAGTATTCCGTATCCGATGCACAGATGTTGGTTTTGCGAGAATCCCTCGACACAAACCCTGCTCGTGACAACGAGCGTTCACTCAGCATTGCATTGTCTGAAGAGGCTGGTACAGTTGCCCTAACAATTGAAGTCGAGAACGTCTCAGGCGTTCAACTCAACAACGTTCACGTAACACGAAACATCCCTGATTGCCTCACATTCAATCACAGTGGAGCTTCGACCATTGAAGCAGGAACTCTGACCTGGGCTGTTGGTTCATTGAATCCAGGTGAAAAGCAAACATTGGCAATTGAAGGAGAAATCCTCGTTACGTCCACTGGCACCATCAAGGCCGGAACTGCAGAGGCAACATACGAAGCAGATTCGACTCTATCCAACCTTTCGTTCCGTGACTTGGATGCATTCTGCCGTGGATTCACATACATGCGTGTTCGAGAAGATGAGCGCCCAGACAATTGGATTTGTCAGACCATTTTTGAGAACCGTTCGTCCTTTGCAGTCGATCTCGTCAAACTTCAAGTACGAATGAAGGGAAGCGATGACCTTCTGTTCGATGTAAGTGATGTCAAGGAAGACGTTCATCCACAAGGAAAGTGGGAAAGTGAAGAGCGCACTGTCATGGCTACTGCTGAACCAGATTTCACCTACGACCTTTCATACACCGTTTTGCCCCGAGCCACTCGTAAGACTGAAGGTACGTTGAAGCTTGAAGAAAACACATTCACTGTCGTGGATGCTGAAATCTCCAAGACCTACTCAAATGACACGCTCCGTTCGTTCAGACAACAAGGAGTCGAAGCGAATATGGTCGTCAAGAACACAGGTTCCGCAACAATCAATTTGATGCGAATTACCGATGACATCCCAGGTCTTTTCGAAGCACCTGATATGGATTCAATGACCATTAGTGTCAACGGCAAGGAATTGGCCGAAGACCAGTGGAAGGGTGAACTCTCAGCAGGAATTACACTCGAAAAGGAACACCGATCACCTGATGGTGACGGTCACACCATGACGCTTACCGTTGGAACAAAGGGACCAATCGGTCTCAAGCCGGGTAAGACCATGGAGGTTTCATACAAATTGAACGCTCCAGATCCATCACCTGCCAACGAGCGTGTTGATGCTCCTGCACGATTCCAATTCAGTTCTGAACAATTTGGTCCAGTCTGTGTTCGCGATGCACCAGAGGCTCCAAGCGTTCGTGTGAGTCACCTCCGACGAAACTTCTCCGCAGGGAAGCAAGCCATTCCAATGGGTGGAAAAGGCCGATACGAAGTTCTCATCTTGTTCGAGAACAATGGCGATACCGCTCTCCAAGATGTCTTCATTCGCGATGTGATTCCATCCAACTTTGAGATCAAAGACTGGCACATTCGAGGTGCTGGAGGCGACAAGCGAACCGATGTTGACATGACCACAAACGATACTGAAGATGGTGTAGAAATCACTTGGAAGGTACCTGTGGTTGCAAAAGGCGAGCGACTTGACGTTTCCTTTGAAATCAAGGGTGAGGGTGAAATCGACGCAGAGGCGCTCAACCGATTCCACGGTGCTCACTTCGGTGATGAACTTGAAACCGAAGATGATACTGTTGAGGAAGTCGCTGAAGAAGTTTCTGAAGACGTTGCTGAAGCATCTGAAGAGGCGAGCGAGGATGATGGTGCAGAAGAAGCCGAAGAAGCTGAAGCACCAGCGATTAAATTCCGTGAGGACATCATGCTCCGAGTCATGGAAGAGTATGGTATTACAGACCGTGATGCCTTCCTTGCTCACTCAATGAACTTCGATCTTGATGAAAATGGTTACCTCAAGAAGGCCGAATTTGTTGCGGCTGCTGAGGCATTCAACGCTGATGATGAAGATTCAGGAGAAGAAAGCGACGCAGAGGATGCTCCTTCAGAAGAAGAGACTGCTGACGAAGAAGTAGCCGTCGAAGAAGCAGCAGAGGAACCTGCACCTGAAGAACAAGCCGATGATGCTGCTGAAGCCAAGGATTGTCCAATCTGTGGAACTTCAAATGAACATGATGCTGGCGCATGCATCGCTTGCAACTACACATTTGAGTGATTCAAAACGGTAGTTTCCACTGAGGCCACTCCTCGTGGTCTGAAGAACTACTCACGATGATGATTACGTTGCGTTTTGTGTTCTCAAGCAGTGTATTGAGAGGAGTTTGAGTGGATGGTGGAATAACACCATCGCGTAGATCGACCGCCAACCAAGCCGTTGGATATTGCGTCAACCACGCGTTCAATTCCGCTTCAATACCTAGAGGTGGGACGCCTTGTCGTACGCTTGCTAGGAAGCCCCAATTCGAGATTGTCCTTCGCTCATCATCCGTCCACAAGAAGATGCGTTCACTGAAACCAATTCGTTCAAGTTGGTTGAGCGCTTCGTCTTCTGTGCAACATACTGGGCGACCAGGCATGGGCATAGGCACAGGATATTCCCATGTTTTGGCTACATCAAGGGGTTCCTTTCGGCGCATGATTAGGAGGAAAACATCCTATCGTTTGAATCCAACGGAAGACTAACCTTCATGACCCTTATGCTGCACAGATGAATCATGGCGAATCGTGCGGCTCCTCCTCCACCACCTCCAAACGGTTCGATGATGACCATGTTGCTGGTTATGATCTTGATGACCTTCCTGATCATCAACCCGAACATTCGCAATGCACTAGGCAACATGGCTGATCCGATCCTTGCACCAGTTCTTCCAGAGACTGAATTCTTCATCTTGACCGTTTTGATTCTTGGAACCTTCTCAATGACATTGAACACAGTATTGAGAAATTTCTTTGCTGACCCAATTGAACAGGCACATATCGGTCATCGACAATCGCAAGTTCGGAAGATGATGAACGACGGTAGAATGAGTCGCGACCCTATTCTCATGGAAAAGGCCAACACGTTGCGTGAACAAATGATGCCTGAACAACTCAAAGTTCAGATGAGT
>JAPOIF010000109.1 GCA_029979085.1 Methanobacteriota archaeon
AACAACGTTCCATACTGGATGGTGAACCGTGCTGCCGATATCGAAACCGGCAACGACATCCACTTGACCGGACAAGAGGTCAAACTTACTCTCGAAGAAGACATCAACCGTCTTCGAACCATGAAGTGCTACCGTGGTGTACGCCACGCAAGCGGTAACAAAGTCCGTGGACAACGTGGACGAAGCAATGGCCGTGGTGGCCTAACACTCGGTGTAAGCCGAAAGAAGGCATGAGGGTGATGAAGTATGGGTGAGCCAAAGTTTTCCAGACCAAAGTTCGATACGCCTCCACATCCTTGGAAGAAGGCACGAATCGAAGAAGAGCACCTCATCCAAGCCAATCACGGCTTGAAGAACATGCGTGAGATTTGGAAGGCCAAGTCTCAACTCCGCCGACATCGACGTCAAGCCATGCGTTTGATCGGTATGGTCGATACCTCTGAAGGTCACGGAATGCGAGAGAGGGACGATCTCCTTCGCTCCCTTCACCACAAGGGTCTCATCTCAAAGGAAGCATCCCTTGACGATATTCTCTCACTTAGTGCAGAGGACATTCTCAACCGACGACTCCAAGCACAAGTCTACTACAAGGGTCTCGCTTGCTCGCTCAAGCAAGCACGTCAACTCGTAACCCATGGCCACATTTGCATCGGCGACCAAAAGGTCACCATCCCTTCCTACCCAGTCAACCGTGACGAGGAAGAAGTCATCCAGTACCACCCATCAAGCGACCTCAACAATCCTGACCACGACATCCGCAAGGCCATTGACGGACGCCGAGAGATGGCTGAGTACGCTGTCGATGAGGAAGAAGTCGATCCTGAAGCAACCAAGCCGTTCGCTGATGAAGTCGCAGAAGCCGCTGCTGCTGCACCAAGCGCTGAAGATGGAGGTGAGGCCTGATGACACGTCGAGCCATCGTCAACATCTTCTCATCGTACAACAACATCCTCATGACAGCTACCGACTTGACCGGTGCTGAAACCATTGGAACCTGTTCCGGTGGACAGGTTGTCAAGTCGTCCAAGGACAGTGGTGGCCAATTCGCTGCTACCCGTGCCGCTGAGCGTCTCGCTGACATGCTCAAGGACAAGGAATTCACACAACTCATCATCAAGTATCGTGCACCTGGTGGAAACAAGTCCAACAACACTGGACCTGGTGCACAAGCAGCTATTCGAGCACTGACACGTGCAGGTATGACCATCACTCGAATCGAGGATGTTACACCAATTGCTCACGACGGCACCAAGAAAAAGGGTGGACGACGTGGACGACGTGTCTGATTTGGAGGAATGAACATGAAGGCAAGCGTTGTTGACGGGTATCCAAAAGGAAACAAAATGAAAATTCTCATCGAAGATGCTGAGGCATCCCACGTGAATGCACTACGCCGTGCAATCATGGCTGATGTTCCAAAAATGGCCATCAGCAAGGTCATGTTCACGCTTGGTGTGAACGAAGATAACAACAACCGAGGTGAGGTTTACGAATCCGTCAATGCACTCCCTGACGAAGTTATTGCTCATCGATTGGCAATGATTCCAATTCCAACCCAGCCAGATGAAGGCATGGCGTTCCCAGAAGAATGCGAAGATTGCCATGATCTTGCTGAAGATGACAAGGGTTGCCCAAGATGCCAAGTCTTGTACTCACTCAATGTTCGAGGACCATCAGCTGATAGTGATGAGCCGTACCGAGTTGTTCGTGCAGGCGATTTGACCAACGTTTCAGACCCTGTATTTGACATCAGTGAAGAGATGCAATCCATCCCAATCACCTACCTTGCTCAAGGCCAATTCCTTGAGTTCATTGCGTTCGCAACACTTGGCCGTGGCCGAGACCACGCAAAGTGGTCTGCTGCTTCTGCTGTTACCTTCCAGCCACGCTATGAGGCTGAACTTAAGAAGCCAAAAAAGGCCTCCGTTCTTTTTGACCTTGGTCTTACGACAAGCGATGGACGAGCTATCGATGCGAAACTCTTCACCAGCAAGAAGTGCAGTGATGTTTCAACCGTTCTCGATCTTGAAAAGGCACTTCACCAAGTTGGACACGGTACCGGCCGAGACGCAGACTTTGACGAAGCCATCGTCCTCAACAAAATCGATGGCAGTTACGTCTTCTCGTTCGAAACCGATGGATCGCTTGCTCCTGAGGCTGTGTTCAACATGGCCATCGGTGAATTGAAGTCCCGCTTCAGCGACCTCGGTGAAGATCTCGACCGAGCAATTGCTTGATTCGATCATCGGCACTTCCGCCATCTTGATGATTCTTGAAGAGATGGCTTGTCTATGGCAACAGTTCAGGTCGGTGGCCACATCACCTTACTGTTCTCAATTCATGATGAAGCACTCCTTCCTCGAAACCAAGGTAGTCGAGGAGCGGGTCTATCTCTCGCAAAAGGTGTTCGCGTTTCCATCGAGGAAACAGGCCGGAGCGAAGTGATTGAAGAAGGCCAAGAAATGGCGGGCTGGACTCAGGACATTCCCTCCATCCGATTAAAGGGAGTTACAGAAGTCAACATTCATTCCCTTGATTCGAATGAATCCTTGAGTCATGAGATGTACGTTGACCTTGTTGATGAATTACGACAGGCACGACTCCTTCCAATCGACAGCAATTATTCCGTTGACGTCGAACTACAATTACCGCTCAGTCAAGGATTTGGAATGTCCGCTGCAGGGCTCTCAGCCCTCGCTTTGGCTTGTTTTGAAATGACAAAAAAAGGAGCGAAGCCTCAGTATTTTCGGGCTGCCCACCACATTGAGCGCAGATATTCTGGAGGACTTGGAGACGTCTTGGGGCTCTATGTTGGAGGTGTTGAGCTTCGAACTCATCCTGGTTCGCCTCCTTCACCTGGAGTCGCCAGAAGTTTTCCACTCGATTCACCAATCCTACTTGTTTGGCAGTCGGGTGGGTCAAAGCACACATCAGAGTACATCGATCATCCTGAATGGAAAGCAAGCATCACGCGAGCAGGTGATGCAGCCGTAGACCGTCTCGCAACGAAGACTTGGAATTCTTCGATTTGGCCGGAATTGCTGAACGAAGCACAAACGTTCGGGCGGATGTCAAAGATGTTGGAAGAACCCTTCAGAAAGGCGATGCTTGCATCAGTACAATCTGCTCTGAATGAATTGAATCTCCAAGCAGAGATGAGAGCACGCTTGTGTATGCTCGGAACATCCTGTGTTCTCCTACCCTCTAAGGCAAATCAGCCATTGGATGAAGAAGACTTGATGCGGCTTTCGGAACGACTTCGTTCACTGAATCTGGAGTCAACCATCACACAAATTGCCGAACAACAAACTGTCTAAGGGCGATCTTGCAAGTCAGAGAGATCCAATGGGCTTGCATCCAGCATGGTAACACCAGCCATGTACAAATTTTCAGAGAAGCCATGCCGGAAAACGATGGCTCCACTTCCCCATTCGCCAATATACCGCATCATTTGTTTCTGCATTTTCTTGCGTTGAAATCCAACGTCAGCACCATAGAAGTGTTTTGCATCGATCCAAGCAACGGGTTGACCATTGATTTCCACATGGTCGAGAAAGAGAATGTCGGGCGTTAATTTTGGGCGCCCAATTTCTGCTGATTGTTCCTTGACAAGTTCAGGTTGACGGCGGAGGCGCACGCCCTGTTCTTCGAACCAATCTGCGAGAATGTTCTCAAAAACATCAGCGCGGAGATGCGTTTCGCTTTGATCGACATTCGATACGCGGTCGGCTTCTTCGGCGGCTTCAAACTCCTTTCGTTCACGTTCTGAGAATCGGGAAGGTGCACGAACAGCCTCCTTGATCTTCGATTTTGACCATCCCTTTTCCGCTAGGATTTGTCGAAAGATGTTCATGGGAGGAAAATCGTACTTCTTTGACAATTCAACAACAGACATACCTTGTTTGTAATCACGATGGATTTGTCGGCCTCGATTTCGCATCGCTGAATGCCCATACACTGTTTTTTGCTGAAGCAGGGCTGAACGAAGTGAGAGAGCCTGGTCGGATGAGATTGAGAGGGGTTCAGCAAAGGCAGCGATTTCATCAACTCGGTCGTCATCAACCCAGCCGAATTCTCCTCTTCGAACAACAAATTCAGCCATTTTTTCTTCGTCGGAAAGTTTCACTGGGTTGCACGTCCATTCAAAGGAGAATGATTTCGCACCAGATGGATCGTCAGGAAGGCCAACCGGTTGGATTCCTGTTTTCTCATAGTTGAGACGGTCGTTGGCTCGCTGGTTGTACTCAAGGAGTTCGTTCTTTGATTGCTCAATGAGGTTTGCTTTACGAGGCCCGCCGTATCTTCGTCGATTTCGTTGCCGCCCTTGACCTCCATGATTTGGCTTACGGCCTTGCGACATATCTGCACCTCGCCGTCGACCGTCTTTGAACCAATCGTCAATTTTCAGTGAATGGACTGCAACACAACACCTTCATGAAGTGGCAGTTCATCACAAGGATATGCTTCGTCCCCTTATCATTGTACTAGCGCTTGTTCTTGCAACGCTACCTCCTTCTGAATTGGCAGCACTCGATGAAGAACAATTGCCCCAATTCAATTCAGAGGAAGCTGACCCGTTAGGTTGGGTTGTAACAGTGGGTGGATTTGGCGAGGATTCGATCAATGCACTCGTACCACTTTCCAACAACTCCGTCCTCGCAGGAGGTAGTTTCACTTCTTCGATTCTTATCGGAGAAAATGGACATGATTCTACCCAACTCGGATTCGATGATGCAGATGGGTTCATCGCCATCGCCAACGAAACCAATGAATGGAATTTCAGCGAATCGTTTGGTAGCATTGGCGTGGATTCGGTGAATGCAGTTGCTCTGATGAGTGATGGTGATTTCATCGTTGCAGGCAACTATTGCCTTGGTAGTGCCGGACTTCAATGCAACATGACGCTCGGTTCACTTCCAACATTGGACAAGGAAGCTGATTCTGAGGAAGGCAATGCCTACATCGCTCGATACGATATTGAGTCCGGTTGGCAGTGGGCTGTTTCCATCGCCAATCAGCAAGAGGTTCTGATGTTCGATATGTTCGTTGATGAGTACGATCAAATTCACGTTGGTGTTCTGTTCAAAGAACTTCTTGATATGAATCAAACCATCTTCGCAGGTGGTTCTCAACCGAGTCTTGCAG
>JAPOIF010000010.1:0-1487 GCA_029979085.1 Methanobacteriota archaeon
AATCTTCTGCAAGATGAGGTGTTGCAATACCAATCATATGCGTCCACGATTCGAGCAATGTTCGACCGATTTCTGGATTGCCTCCTCCTCGTCGTACGTACCAGTTGATGTCCTTGACCATGTCGTAATGCGAGCATTCGACAGCTCGACGCAAATCGTACCGATCCATGGCATCTGACCACTGCTGGAGACGTTGTCGAAGTCGGGCAAGCATCCAGGCATCGATAGAATGCGATGGCTTGTCCCATGCGAGAAGTTGGTCAGGCATCGTTTGCAGTTGTTGCATGACTCGGTGGTTGGCTTCAACAGCGGTGTCAGACCAATCCATTCCCGCAGTCGGATTTGCAGCAAAGAGAATGAACAATCGAACGGTATCAGCACCGAATTGTTCGATCATTTGTTCAGGCGATACGGTGTTTCCAAGCGACTTGCTCATCTTCGCCGATCGTTCACCCAATTCCGAATTGCAGTGTGGACACGGTGCGCCTGCATGATCGACCGAAAGCGTCACTGAACAGGTTTCACAGAACGGAGCACTCTTGTTGACCATTCCTTGACAAAGCAGTTCATTGAATGGCTCATCGATGCTGTGGAAGCCGAGATCTCGAAGAGCCTTGGTGTAAAATCGGGCGTAAATCAAGTGCATCTGAGCGTGTTCGATACCTCCACAATAGAAGTCGACGTTCATCCAATAGTCAGCAATGTCTGCATCGTACCATTGCTCAAGATTGTTGGCGTCCGTGTAACGCAAGAAGTACCATGATGAATCAACAAACGTGTCCATTGTGTCGGTTTCTCTTCGAGCGTCCTTACCGCAATCAGGACAGGCTACGTTGAGGAAAGATTCTGAGGTTTCCAACGGATTTCCTTTCCCATCGAAGACAACATCTCGTGGAAGTTCAACAGGGAGTTGATCTTCTGGAACGGGAACAGCCCCACAATCTTCACAATGAATGATTGGAATGGGTGTTCCCCAGTATCGTTGACGACTGATGAGCCATGGGCGAATCTTCCAGTTGACTCGACGGTCCCCCTTTCCAGCTGCTTCGAGAGCATCGATGACAGTGGTACGTGCAGCATCACCAAATTGGCCATCGAATCCATCCATTCCAGAATGAACCATGTAACCATCATCGGTGAAGGCCGATTCAAGAGTCTCGTTCGTATCATCATTTTCGTTTTCGATGAGAACACGCTTGATGGGTAAATCGTAGGTCTTAGCAAAGTCAAAGTCACGTTCATCATGACCAGGAACGGCCATAACGGCGCCTGTTCCGTACGTTGCAAGGACGAAGTTTCCTGCCCAAATTGGGATTTTTTCTCCTGTAAGTGGATGGATTGCAAATCGTCCAAGTGAAACGCCCTCTTTCTTGTTGAGGTTCTTGATGCGATCAAATTCGCTCATGTTTGCGTACACATCGTGCATGGCTTTCCAGCCCGCTTCATGTTCCGTTCCTTTGACCAATTGTTCCGCCAGAGGATGTTCA
>JAPOIF010000010.1:1585-3022 GCA_029979085.1 Methanobacteriota archaeon
GGCGTACACATCGTGCATGGCTTTCCAGCCCGCTTCATGTTCCGTTCCTTTGACCAATTGTTCCGCCAGAGGATGTTCAGGTGCGAGTGTGACGAAGGTAACACCAAACAAGGTATCGGGGCGAGTTGTGAACACGCGAATGGTTTCCTCACTTCCTTCAATCCCAAATTCGATTTCTGCTCCTTCGGAACGGCCAAGCCAGTCCTCTTGCATCAGTCGAACGCTCTCTGGGAATTCGATGGTATCCAGTCCGTCGAGCAACTGTTGAGCGTACTTGGTGATGTCGACGAACCATTGGCTCATGTCCTTTTGTCGAACCGGTCCATTGCATCTCCAGCAACGACCAGCCTTCACTTGTTCATTGGCAAGAACGGTTGAACAAGATTCGCACCAATTCACAGGAGCAAATTCCCGATAGGCAAGACCGGACTTGAAGAATCGGGTAAAGAACAGTTGGTTCCACTTGTAGTAATTCGGATCGTGACTTTTCAACAAACGACTCCAATCGTAAGAGAAGCCCATGCGCTTGATTTGTTCCGTGATCGATGCCATGTTCTTCTCGGTGATATCGTGGGGATGGCCTCCTTCTGCAATCGCAGCATTTTCAGCAGGCATTCCAAAGGAGTCGAATCCCATCGGGTAGAGGACATTGAATCCTTTCATTCGCTTGTACCGAGCCACAGCATCACCAATCGAATAATTTCGAACGTGACCCATGTGCATTTTACCAGATGGATACGGGTACATTTCCAAGCAGTAGAATTTCGGCTTTGATGCATCATCAGTGGAAGCGAATACATTCGCATCGTTCCACGCTTGTTGCCAAGCAACTTCATTCGTAGTCCTCATCTCATCCTCACGTGTCCAGATGGACATATGTTTGTTTGCGATTTCTTCTGCGAGGTCTTTGTCGGCTGTTTTCACGAGTAATTTTCCGCTTGGATACAGTGTAAGATCCGCAACACCAGTAAAAGTCCAAACCATTCTTGATTGGACGCCTACTTCGAAACCATTTGCTATGATTTTGGCTCCTACGACTTCCAAATCGATGGCCGTTACACCATCTGGAACGATTTGCCATGAGGCTTGATTACCACATAGCTCCATTGCGAACCCATCACTCATGTGAACACCTCAAAATTCAGGCTTTTTCGGTGGACCACTTGGTGGGCCGCTCGGAGGACCAGATGGTGGTCCTGAAGGTGGGCCGCTCGGAGGCCCGGATGGTGGTCCTGAGGGCGGGCCGCTCGGAGGTCCAGATGGTGGTCCTGAAGGCGGGCCGCTCGGAGGTCCGGATGGTGGTCCTGAAGGCGGTCCGGATGGTGGTCCGGATGGTGGTTCTGATGGGGGTGACGGTGGGGGGCTTGGTGGACCAGGCGGAAGAGGAGGTGGTGTAGCTTCTGTATGAACCGCTGGTTCTTCTTGAACAGGTTCTGG
>JAPOIF010000010.1:3120-7845 GCA_029979085.1 Methanobacteriota archaeon
GGGGGCTTGGTGGACCAGGCGGAAGAGGAGGTGGTGTAGCTTCTGTATGAACCGCTGGTTCTTCTTGAACAGGTTCTGCTTCTTCTACTGGTGCAGACTCTATCGGCGTTAGAGGCGTTTGTGTCAACAAATCGACAGGAGGTTGGGCAACCGGCTCGGTCACTACAGGGGCTGAGAGAAGCGGATCCGAAACAGGTGCACTGAGCAATGTATCTGTGGATGCAGGTGCATCGCTCTTGCTCTGCTCCCAGGGTGGGGTTCTTGGACCATCTTCTTCGGCGTTTCCAAATGTACCTGCACTAATTTTCGTGGCTCCTCCTTCAGCGTTTTCACCAAAGAAGGTTGACATCTGGACTTGACTCGCATCAATAAGTTCACGTTCCTGAACGTTCCCAAAATCACCAAGATTCTGGTCGAAGGCACCAGAAAAGAGACTCGAACCTACAGCATTTCCAATCTGCCTGGACTTGACTTGTTGAAACTCAAAGTCTGCTTCGTATGGACCGAGTGAAAGCGATTGGCCTTGTCCAGAAAGTGAGAACGTCCAGTCGCCATCGGTGAGTTTGAACGCAAACGAAAACGAACGTGTCAGCCCTGGGCCAATGGAAGAAACTCCTTCAACGGGCTCGACGGTTGCACCCAAACTTGTTTGGATGGTTGCAGCGATTCCGCCGATTGGAATAGCGGATTCGTTGGTAAGATTGAGCATGACTTCAACGATGTCCTCATCATCATCATCAATTTCCATTCGAACTGTTTGCAAGACAACCGAAAGCGAACCAGCTGATGCCGAATGTTCTTGACTCATCTCTCTCACCTGTTACCCGTAAACTGTTCATCACTTTAAGTTCAAGCGCGTATCACTTGGCAGAGACCAATCAACAGCGGCAACCGTGTGATTGCTAACATCGATCGACGTTCTGTATTCAGCCGTTTTTGATCGTGCACGCAATACATCCCTGAACCCAAACAACCATCCGAGGACAGGAACGAGGTAACGCAATTTGTGGAAGGCACGTGGGCCAAAGTGGTGCAATTCAAGTAACGTACCGTTGTCATGCACGATGGCGATTCGAAACGCACGCTGGCCGAGTGAACGTCCATAGGCACGACCTGTGTATTTCCAATACAACCACAATGAACCAAAGAAGAGAGCCCAAGTCATGAGGAAGGAGGTGGCATATCGAGCGTCCTCTGCGAGGTAATTCCAACTGATCAGAATTTCGAGAAATGTAAATCGGCTCAAAACATGCAGGAGAAGAGACATGGCGATAACATCGATAGCAAAGGCTGCGATTCGTCGCCAAACAGGTGCGATGAGCATACCCTCAGGTGCACTTGAGATAACCTGTTGAGCAAGTGTTCCACCTTGATAGACCGTGACTGGGCTTTCCGCCATGAAACGTCCAATGGCTGTTTATTGTTGAACCTGCGTGTTAGTCATTGACCAGATGCCAAGCAAAAAGGCCGCGTTCTTCAGCCCAATCCAGCCATGAACGCCATGTCGGATCGTATCGCAATGTTTGCGGATCACCAACAACAACAAGACCGCGTTTTGCTCGTGTAATGGCAACATTGAGGCGGCGTTGATCGCTAAGGAACCCTACCACACCATCTGGATTGGATCGCACTGCAGAGAAGATGATGATGTCTTTTTCTCGACCTTGATAACCATCGACCGTATTGATTTCAAGACCTGCAAATCGGCCTCCTTGTTCACGTTCCTTGTTGCTATCAAAAATGTCTGAGAGTGCGCGAACCTGCCCACTGTATGGCGTAATGATACCGATTTCAGAAGCCTGAACGTCACCGGGTTGCAGCAGACCTTGAACCAAATCATAGATTCGAGCAGCCTCAATTGGGTTACTACGACTGCCTCCTTCCTGCTCTTCATCTTCGACTCCAGTAAGCGGAATAAAAGCGAATGGATGATCCCAATCCGGCCACAAGATACCCGCTGGAGCAGGTCGTTCATCTGCTGTGCAACCGTCGTTCAGCCGATCATCGTAGAATCGAGCACTTGGGAACTCCCGCAAAACAGGATGCATTCGGTATTGAACATCAAGCAAGTTTGTTTGGATTCCCACATCGATGAGGCGTTCAAACAGGGAACGACCCAAACCGCCTTGCTCGGCTTTCTTGGAAATGACGGTCGGAGGCAATTGTTTGTGATCACCGACCAGTATGAGTTGACGACATCCTTTGGAAATAGGAATGAGCGCACTTGGCTCGACCGCTTGCGTGGCTTCATCCATCAGGACAATTGGAAATCGTCGCCCGTCAAGAATACGGTGACCCGAACCAATGTTGGTTGAGCAAATTACCTCAGCATTGTCCAAAACAGAGGCTATCATTTCCTTCTCAAGCCGACGAAGTTCCTTCTTGTTGTGTTGAATGTCTCGATGAGCTAAGCCCTTCTCTCGTCCTTTCAATTTTGGAAGTGCTCGTTGGACTTCATCCATCTCGTCTCGAACAATCGCAAGTTCATCCTGCTTTGGATGATCCTCGATTTGAGCATCAAGCGTTGCCATCCGTAATGATTCACGAACCTTGACCGGACGCCCTATGCGAACGGCACGGATACCCAAATCAAGTAACCCTTCCAAGAGGTTGTCAACCGCAACATTGGATTCTGCTGTGGCGAGAATGGGTCCGCGACCTTCACGAGCGAGTTGAGCGAGGGTGGCGACGGCTGTGTGCGTTTTGCCGGTTCCTGGAGGCCCCTGGATAATCGTAACACGCCGTTTCATTGCCGCATCCATGGCATCCGACTGAGATGGGTTCATCTCAACCTCAACTCGCTCAGCACGATTGAACTTCCCTGAGATTTTTGGAGGCATTGAAGCATTTTCTTCTGGATCGTGAACTTGACCAAGAAGAACATCCCGAAGAATCGTTCCACGATCACCTTCAACGGAATGAAACATCTCGAGCGCTTCTTGCATGCGATCGTGAGCAACGCGATTTGCACCACGGTCGAGCCTCCACGTTCCCTTCCTGAGGTCTTTAGGCCGTTGAGCAACCACGATACGAAGGCGGGTTGGCCCTCGTTCGAGAACAATCCCTTCGATGGTTTTCTCACCGATCGGTTTGGATCGGCTAAGAACAACAATGTCGCCGTGCGTGAAACGGTGTTGTCCAAGATGTTGACGATCTGGATGTTCAAACACCAAAATGTCCTCACCATACAGCGTTCCATTTGTTCGGCCTTTCAGACCAAGCAGCGCAAGCCCGGAGGCTTGCAATCGATGGTGCGACCACGAGGACCAGCGCTCTTGAATGATGGTGGTTTCCTCTTCCAACTCCTCTTCGAGCAGCGATGTGAAATGACGGAAATGGTCTTGGCCTCGGCGCCAAATTCCCCCCTCCTCACCTTCCGGTACAACATCAATATCTGACGAGGAACTGTTCATCCGCCGAACCTTTCCTCGCTCGCCCATGCTTTCGCCAATTGTTGCCATCATTTCAGACTATGGCGAATGGCGCATTCAAGGTACAAGAGATGGTGATGCTTAAACCACAAGTGCCTACCGAGAAAGTAGGCGAGACCATGTTTTGGAAGCGCAAGAAAGATGGGAATGAGGATGGGAATCCTTGTCCATTTTGCAACGCTCAAAACGAGAAGAGTGCCACGACGTGCGTGCAATGTTACTACGATTTGAACAAGCCAGCACGAGACCAGCACCTCGAGGTTGCATCCGATGTCAAAAACGATCTTTTGTCGACGCTTATGGATGAAGACGACGGTGACGAAGACGATGATGTCGCTGTCGAAGCAGTACTTGACCTTGAAGACGTGACCATTGAAGTCGACCAATACGACGACCAACTCTCAAGTGAAGAGTTCTCATTTATTGACAGCGAAGGCCCAACCTTGTCCGAAACCGTCGAATTTGAAACACCCGAAGAGGTTGAGTTAACCACCGAAGATGCTCCAATGATTGAAGAACGGTTTGAACTACCAGATTCCAATCCATTGGATGAGGTTGCTGAGCCTGTTCACACTGGACAAGGACAATTGATTCAGACTGATGATGATGAAGCCGATGTTGATTTCACCGGAACCGTTGGTCCAGACCCGAATGCTATTCCTGAACTGCCCGAAACGGAGGAGGACGTTCCAATGCTTCCTGAAGAGCTCACGATTCCGGATATTCCAGAGGATGACGAAGAGCCTGGAATTCCTGAACTGCCTGAGGATGAAGACGTTCCTGAATTGCCAGAAGAAACAATTGCTCCAGACCTACCTGAGGATGAGGCCGTACCAGAATTACCCGACGACGATGAGGTTGAATCCACAAATGAGATTGCCGAATCCGAGGATACTGTTGCTCCTGAGGTGCCAGCCAGTACCAGGATTTGGCCTTGGCCGGCTGGAGAACCAATGGATCCAAGAGAAGTCCATCGAATCGTTGTCGAGTCGCTTGGATTGGTTCGAGCAGGAAGAATTGCCGAAGCGGAACACAACATTGATGCTCTCGGGCCCCAACTTGGAGATGATGTCTCGTTGTTGTATCACATCGGACTTATTCTGCAACAAGCAGGACGTGCAGAGCACCTTAATTGGATGCTTGAAATGGCACGACGTGTCCATCCAAACGATGAGAACGTGATGAACGCCATCGCCCATCTGTCTACATGAGGGATTCTATGCCAGCAACACCCAATCTTCCTGATTTGGAGGGCGGATATTCTCTACGACCTGTTTCCAAAGCCATTCTCCCT
>JAPOIF010000010.1:7944-26203 GCA_029979085.1 Methanobacteriota archaeon
GAAGCGAGGAAGACATCACTCGCCAATTGGCGGATATGTTGCATGATTTGGAACACCTCTCGAATGCGGATCGCGTTCATTTTTGGTCGATTCATGATCAACAAAATACGTTCATTGGATTGATCGGATTGGGAGACGAAATGCAACTTCTTCACTCGCATTACAATCTCGGTTACTGGGTTCGTAAAGGATTCAGGAATCGAAAAATCGCTTCCAATGCAGTTGATGCCGTTCTTGGATGGCTCGAATCAAGAGGTTCGACGTTCCGAATCGAAATCACTGTTCACCCACGAAATGAGGCTGGGCTCGTTACTGCTGAACGGATTTGTCAGCGCTGGAACGGCCAAATCATTGACGAATTCATCGGCATTGAGTTGAACGACAAAACGGTTCCACACAAAATCCACGTCATCGATTTGCCTCGGATGTGAAAGGTGTGCGAAGGACATGGCTGACCGTCGATACGGATGATTTCCGGCATGTTCCTTCCAATCAAGGCCACCCGACTCGCTCAAAACCAAATGCTGCACTACCGCAGATTTCTGATCAATTCAAGCAAGGGTTTCATCGGTTTCATGTTTGGATGAGTACCCATCAGCATCCTGTGACGTTGTTCATCATCGCCAATCAATGCGAATCCGATGAATTCGTAGACATGATCAATCGTCTCTGTGCAACATACGGTGAACGAATTACCATCGGTTGCCATGGTTTACACCACCGAAGTTGGTCTGCTTGGCCAAAGGATGTTGAACGGTTCTCGATGGATTTAGCCACATCAGTTGGTATCCTTGAAGCACAATTCCCAAGCCATTTCAGACGGTGGTTTCGAGCACCTGCTGGCTACATTGGTTCATGGATGATTCCGGTTCTTGAGCAACACGATTTCGTCATTGACTCTTCTATCAATCCTTCATGGTTGGTCAACAAGAAATACGGTAAGGGTGAATCATGGAAAACAGTCCAAACAACGGTTCAGGCGAGTACCATCACCGAACGACCTTGGAAGACGAGATTGTCCTTACCAACGTGTGGCCCTGCCCAGCACATTCCCGGTCTGCGTTGGAATGCAAAAGGTGCCTGGAAACGATTGGCAACACCACTGGCTGCGAGTGAGATTGATCTCGTTGAGGATGTTGGAATTGAACTCGATACCGTGTATTGGCACATTCTCGATCATGCGAGAAACAACGGACGATGGACGCCTCCGATCAAAGGCTTGTGATGTCTGTTCGGTCGGTTGAAGCCTCGAATTTCGCCATTGCATCAGCATAGACTGAAGCATCCAATTGACCTTCACGAACCAACGAAGAAAGGGCTGCAAGTGCAACCGCCTGGCCGTCAATTTCGAAGAAACGTCGAAGCGCAGGGCGAGTGTCAGAACGACCGAATCCATCGGTACCTAGAACGGTGTAAGGAGCATGAACCCATTCTCGAATCATTTCTGGAACAGCGGCGACATTGTCCGATACGGCAACGATTGGCGAGGTGCCATCACCAAATTGCTGCTCAACCCATGTCGATTTCATCGATTCACCCGGGTGCAAACGATTCCATCGAGAAACGTCCATACCTTCACGGCGGAGTTCACCGTACGAGGTCGCTGACCAAATCTCAGATCGAACACCAAAGGTCTCCAATTTCTCAACAGCATCCAAGACTTGGAGCATGATTGGTCCAGAACCAATCAAACGTACGAGAGGGCCATCGCCTGATGGGGCATCACGTAATTTGTATAGTCCCTTGAGGATGCCTTCCTCACAATCCTTGGGTTTGGCAGGCATCGGGTAATTCTCATTGTAGACGGCAAGATAGTAGATGACATCAGCATCTTGTTCACACATCTCGACAATTCCTTGCTTGATAATGGTCGAGAGTTCGAACGCAAATGCAGGATCGTAAGCACGAACTGCAGGGTTGGAATGTGCCATCAGAAGTGAGTGGCCATCTTGATGCTGAAGACCTTCTCCGTTGAGCGTTGTTCGTCCTGAAGTTGCTCCGATAAGGAACCCTCGTGCACGAGAATCTGCCGCTGACCAAATCAAATCAGCAACACGCTGGAATCCAAACATGGAATAGAAGATGTAGAATGGAATCGTAGGAGAGCCTTGGGTTGCGTAGGATGTCGCAGCAGCGATGAACGACGAGAGCGCTCCAGCTTCATTGATACCTTCCTCAAGAATCTGGCCTTTTGCAGACTCCTTGTACTTCATCAAAACTTTGTGATCGACGGGTTTGTACAGTTGACCTTCGGGATGATAGATTCCAAATTCAGAGAACAGAGGATCCATACCGAACGTCCGGGCCTCATCTGGAATAAGAGGAACAACACGTTCTCCAAAGTCCTTGGTCTTCATCAAGCCACGCATCAATCGCACGAAGGCCATGGTTGTCGAGACTTGTGAAGTCCCTTTTGTTCCATCATCAAACTCAGCATAGACCGCGTCTTCTGGTAGTGTGAGATTCATCTCAGGAACACGTCGTTCTGGCATTGGTCCCTTCATTGCAGCACGTCGCTTCTTTGCATAGGCGACAACATCTGGAACATCGTTTGGATGAATGAAAGGAAGCTTTTCCAAATCCTCATCCGTGAAATCAAGACCCATCGCATCTCGAATCAATCGCAAATCGTTCTCATCGGCCTTCTTTCTCTGATGTGTGGTGTTACGGCCAGCAAAGGCTGGTCCAAGTCCATACCCTTTGATGGTTCGAGCGAGAATGACCGTCGGTTGTCCTTTGTGGGCGCATGCTGCAGCATAGGCTGCGTGAATCTTGAGGAAGTCATGGCCGCCAAGATCCTCGGTCAAGGCTTCAAGTTCTTCATCAGAATAGTCAGCGACCAAGGCAGTTAATTCGTCCCCAGCAAACAATTCTTTGCGGATGATTGCCCCCTCGGCCGTGAACAATCGTTGTTCATCACCGTCAACAAGTTCAGCAAGACGCTTTGCTAGTGCCCCATTGGTATCTCTTGCGAAGAGTGCGTCCCATGAAGAACCCCAAAGAACCTTGATCACATTCCAACCTGCTCCACGGAATCGACCTTCGAGTTCTTGCACAATTTTCGAGTTGCCGCGAACAGGCCCATCCAGCCGTTGGAGATTGCAATTCATGGTCATCACGATGTTGTCCAATCCTTCACGAGCAGCAAGCGCCAATTCAGAAAGAGACTCAGGCTCGTCGGATTCACCGTCGCCCATCGTGTACCACACTCGTGAAAGTGTGGTATCGGCAAGACCCCGGTGGTGAAGATAGCGATTGAATCGGGCTTGATGGATGGCTGTCATGGCTCCAAGACCCATCGAAACACTCGGATATTCCCAGAAGTCCGGCATCAATCTTGGATGAGGATACGATGAAAGTCCAGCCCCTCCAACTTCTTGACGGAAGTTGTGAACATTTTCATCAGTTAAGCGGCCTTCAAGCCATGCTCGAGCATAAATTCCAGGAGAGGCGTGCCCTTGCCAGTAGACATGGTCGCCCCAGCCTTCGCCATCCTTCCCTCGATAGAAGTGATTCAATCCAACCTCCCAGAGATGAGAGACTGAAGCATAGGTCGAGATGTGTCCGCCGATACCATCGACGTATTTGTTGGCACGAGTCACCATCATCATCGCATTCCAGCGATTGATGGTGTGAAGTCGCTTTTCCATCTCAAGATCGCCAGGATAGGTTCCTTGCATGTCTGGAGCAATGGTGTTGAGATATGGTGACGTGGTCGTATCGATGTCAATGCCGGCATCAGCGCCTGCTGCAATAGCACTGTGAAGCAATCGTTCCGCTCGCTGAGCGCCTTGTTGTTCAATGACTTCCTTGACCGATAGTTCCCATTCATGGGTCTGAATAGGGTCCTCATCAGGCAAAGAGTTGTGAGCGCCGGAGCGTCGCATCATAGTCCCTCCGTTACAACCCTCGAGTAGGCATGACTTGAACCCCTCGCTGCCATCATACTACTCGATAGACCAACCATTCGCCCCCTCCGTTGAGATAAGGAGCCTCTCCAGATGCTATCTTTTCCCACCCTGATGGGATGATGATATCCATATTTGGAGCAATCACGATGAACTGAACGCTCGATAAATCGCCTCGATTGTTCATGACCTGTCCGTCCAATTCGATTTGCCAATTGCTGTCGGGGGCTCGCCAATGGCCTGTAATGTCCCGTTCTCCCTCAGGATCAACCTCAAGACGGAAGGTGTACAACCAGTGCATTGCAAGGGCTTCATCATCGATGTAAAGGAAATCCTCACCAGCATCAATTTCTTTGGAAAACGATTGTGCCGCCTCATCCGTCCACATCGTTTGACCATGTATACCTGCGAGCATTGAAAGCGGTAAAACGAGGATAAATGCCAGCATCAATGGCTTCCCTATTGACAATGTGTTGCGTTTCAAACTACGATCAAGTAGCAATAGAATTGGAAAGGCAAGTGCTGTGAGATAACGTCCATTGTTGCCCATAAGAATCATGTTCTCCCATAGAGGAAGATCCCAACGATCTGCCTCATACACCCAAAGTGAAGCGATCCACATTGACATGAGAAGTGTACCTGAGGCAACAAAGACAAGCAGAAACACTGAGCTGTTATCGTTTGATTTCTTTGATTGATCGACGAAATCGGCCACAAAAGGCCAGCAACACATTCCAATCAAGAGATACAGAACAAATCCATCAAAGAAAGCGATAAGGAGTGCGAACAGCCATTGAACAGAATGTGTTCGAATGGTTGAAAGCGACCCTTCCACGGTGAATGAAGCAGCAATCATTGTGGCCAAAACAATCGGGATGGAAATCGATAATCCCATTATTGGGTTACGCGTGTACGTTTGGAATTTCGGTACGAGGCGGTCGAGGGCAATCCATCCAAACAACACTGCAACCAGCACCCAAGCGACCATGGCAGACAGACCTTTGACAAGAACGAGCAAATGAATACTCGCGATGGCCAACACAATCCACTGGGTAAGCTGCCAACCTTGACGCTTGAAGAGATGCAACGAGGCAAGAATGATGCCAGCAACAGCAAGCGCAACGGTCGACTCTGGATAGAGGCGGCCAGTCGCAAAAATGAACGAAGGATGAATCGAAAGAAGGGCTGCAACGTGTGGTTTACCGTTTGTCATGACAAGGACAATCCCAATCAATGCAAGCATAGGAAAAAAGGCTGCAAATGGAAGCAACCACGAGGGATAGAGTTCAAGGATTTGCCACCATCCACGATCAAGAATTTGAATTTCATCTGGATTACTTGCCGAAGGATCTTGTGGTCGTACATCACCCCATTCGAGATCTGGCGTACCGTCCTCATTGGATTCAATGGCTGCCAGGTGAAGATGTGTATCAAGACCATAATCACTAGCAGAAATCGACGACAAATGCAGAAGAATACCGAATACGAGAAGACCCCACCACAACCGATTGTGGTTCGAATTCTCCTCGCTCATGACCACAAAGCCGGAGGGTTGGGTTCAACTCTTTCGGATGTCTGGAGGTATCATGAGCGGAATCTTGGAGGGAATCAACATTCTCGACCTCTCACGAATTTTAGCAGGTCCATATACGGCACAAATGCTCTCCGATTTGGGTGCAAACGTAACCAAAATCGAAGCACCATGGGGCGATGATACGCGGGGTTGGGGGCCACCATTTACAACGGATTTTGATGGTGAGCGTGTTGCAGCATATTTTCTGTGTTGCAATCGAGGAAAGACCATTCTACAGATGAACTTGAAAGAGGAAAAAGAACGCTTGATGGAATGGATCGATTGGGCTGATGTCATCGTTGAGAATTTCAAGCCAGGAACCCTTGAACGACTCGTTGGAACCCTTCCAAGCGATACCATCGTCTGTTCCATTTCAGGATACGGTGCAACAGGTCCACGACGCGATGAGCCTGGTTACGATCTCGCGCTTCAAGCACGAAGTGGAATCATGAGCATCACTGGTGAAGCCGATGGTGAACCGGTCAAGGTCGGCGTTGCTTGGATCGATATCATCACCGGATTGTATGCTGGAAATGCCATTCTTGCTGCTCTTCTCGACCGTGAACGCACAGGAACCATCCGACACATCGATGTCAGTTTGTGGGATTGTGCCATTGCCTCTCTTGCCAACCAAGCACAGAATGTCCTCGCGAGTGGTGTTGACCCATCTCGAATGGGTTCAGCACACCCGAATCTCGTTCCTTACCGAGCCTTTGAAGCCAAGGATGGCTGGTTTGTTGTTGCCATAGGGTCAGATGCCCAATGGTCGAAGTTTTGCTCCATAGCCGGCATCTCTCCTCGCGAAGAGTGGGAATCGAACGCGGGACGAATTGCCAACCGAAAAGAGATTGAAGCCCTCATTCAGACATGGGTCGAGCAGCATACTCGTTCGAAATTGGAGGAACTTCTACAAGGCATTCCTTGCGCTCCAATCAATACCGTTTCAGAAGCACTTGCTGATGTTCAAAGTGTCGCTCGAGGAGCGCTTCTCAAGGAACATGGCGTCACAACCCTTGCAAGCCCACTGAGGTTCATGCAACCTCAATGAGATTCACCAAGCGAGCTGCTTCGACGACATCACCATCTTCCCACCAATCAACGGCAATGAAGGTCGGTCGTTTTCCATGATCTTGGATACATTCCTCTGCTCGCTCGACCATGAAATCGACATCGTTGGCTTCAGCTGAGCGCGTTGGATCGGAAAGTCCTGCTTGATTCTTCAACCAGTTGTTCATGTGGTATACAGGTTGGGTATCATCGCCTCGTAATGGGTTGCAGTCCATTGAAGATGTGCTTTCATCGGCATAATTCGTCGTCCACCCAAAGGTCAAGAAATCATGGAAATACGGGTGAGATGCATCACCTGATTGTTCCCAAAAGACAACCAATCGCTTGTCCATGTTGATGAGTTCAATGAGCGTTGGCCATTCGGTGTTTAACTCATGAATGTACATCATATCCGTCAATCCGACATCGTCGAGCAAGGCTTTCAGATGATCGGCTTCAACGTGATTTTCGATGAGAAGGGTCACAACATCCCGCTCCTCAGATTGCATCTCTGATTCGAGTTTGCCCAACCATGCCCAAGGATCGACGTTCCCATAGGTACACGGACTGAAGCCACGGCTTGAGTCCCCATGGCAGAAACGGACATTGGCTGCGCTTTGATCAACATCGTTGAGATAATGAGTATCGAGCATGAACGCACGCATTCCAGCATTCCATTGTGCCTGAAACCCAGTGCGGTGATTGCTTGCTGGATAGAAGATGTTGTCTTCATGCGTTGAAAATGCATTGTGTGTTTCTGGGAAGGTCACCTCATTGTACGGTCGGTGGCAAAGAATCACCATTCCATTGCAGGGAATGGTTTCCATAAATTCGCAACTCCCATCATCATCTGTTGCTGTTTCATCGTAATTTGTCGCATCTGGATCCGTGCAACCAAAGATCGGTTCTGGTTCTGGATAGACGCACGAGCCATCATCTTCTTCTGCACTTTGATTGTAATTTTCTGCTGTTTCATCAGTACAACCGCGAACGATGTCAACAATGACTTCCTCTTCGATGCCTTCATCGCTCTCGAAGTAAGTACACCCTGGAAAGAGAAGAAGCCCGACCACCATCAGCGCAGTCAGGGTTCGCATGGTCGAGAACGAGGCACGATATGACTTGAAAACTCCGATTCACTCGTATTCTTTGCACCGAGTATTGACAGAACAGGGAATGGCTAATGTAGCAAGGACGAGTCATTGGCATCATGGAACCCTTGGAAGTGGATGCACCTCTGAGCGTTCTTCTTGTTCACGTTTGGTATTGGCCTCATATAGGTGGGGGAAATCAACACGTTGAGCACATTGCTCGACAATTGGTTGCGCGTGGACACAAAGCAACCGTTTGGTGTGCAGACATACCCGAACATGAGGAGAAGCGTTTCATTCGAGACGGTGTCGAAGTGATTCGATTGCCACCAAAGCGAGTCCTCGGGGGGATTGATCCAGTCGTTTCGATTAAAGATCTCGACATGGACTTCGATATCGTTCATCTTCACGACACGTTGCCTGTTTTGATTCGACGCTCGGTCAAGCGTGCTCGAAAAGAAAAGATTCCAGTGGTCACAACGTTTCACAACGATTACATCAAAACCAGTCTTTCTGGAAAGATTCTGAAGCGTATACGCTGGGCGCTCCAAGGTCGAAGAACGCTTCACGCATCCGATGCTCGTATTGCACTCACCCCATACTACGCAAACCATCTCAAAGGCAGAGGCGTGCGGAAAACGATCGATGTCCTACCCAACGGTTTCGAACCTGTTGCTGAAGATGCTGTACGTCCCTCATCCCTTTCCAATGGTTCTGAGGAACTTCCGCTCCTTGTTTTTGTTGGACGGCTTAGTGAGCAGAAAGGTCTCGACGTTTTGATGGATGCTTGGGATGTACTCTGTGAGCAAGGTGAACCCCGTGCACGCCTTGCTATCGCAGGAAGCGGAGAATTGAATGAATGGTTGGATGAACGAATCGCTTCCTCAACCTATCCTGATTCCATTGCAAAGTTGGGGCGCGTTGAAGATGCTGAGAAACGTTGGTTGTTCGAACAAGCGAAAGGCGTCTTGATTCCATCTCGATTCGAGGGGTTGCCGACCGTCTTGCTTGAGGCGATGCATGCCGGTGCACCCACAGTCATGGCTGATGTGAACGACCTCGGTCGATTGGTAACAGAACCAAACGCAGGAATTTCGGTTTCACCAGGCGATTCTCAAAGCCTGGTACAAGCAATAACGACGTTGCTTGAAGCTGATGAGCATCAACTCAAGACATGGTCAGACAATGGTCATGAGGCTTCCAAACCCTATCTCTGGTCGAACGTCGTTGACGATCTTCTCGAAGTTTACAAGAGGGTGAAATCATGAGCAAACCTCGCCTCGTCATCCTGCATCGCAACATGGGGTTGCTTGGAGGGGCACAACGCGACCTTATCGTAGCTTTACCAGAACATGCAAAACGATGGTCTATCACGGTGGCTACCCTGAACGCACCACAACTTCTGCTCGATCGGTGTGAACAACTTGGTATCGATGTTATCGCACCGGATGTACCGTGGCAACTGCCAACAGGACCAATCGCTGAAGTGACTGCACGTGCAGGTCGGTCTGCGCTCAAGGCTTGGAGGAGATTACGAACGAAACTGCAACCTGCACTCGATGCTGCAGATGCGTGTTACATCGTCTTGAGCACTGGTGGAATGGAAGTTCTTGACATCATTCCAAACAATCGCCCATTGTACGTCTACATCCATGAGCGTGACAAGGGCATCTACGATGATGTGCTTCAACGCGACATGGATGGTCAACTCCGCTATCCGTTGTTTGTGAAAAACCTCGCATTGACCTATCTGAGACGTTGGGATCAACGATGGCACAAGCGACTCTGGAAGCGCCCTCAATCGGCCGTTTCTGCCAACACGCCGACCAGTTCACGATTGCTTGCATCCTCTCATGGTTGGCCGACAAGCAAGGATTGGATTGCTGGGGAAGTCAAGTTCCGTGATGAACAACAACGTCCTGCAGAAGTCGGCGTCCTCTGGCCAGCCATTGACCCTTCCGCGTGGCCTGTTGAAGTGTCAGAGGAAGAACGCAAGGCTTGGGATGCTTTCGCCCACAAGCCAACGAGCCCATACCTCCTCACCATCGGACGTGCGGGTTTCATGAAAGGCAGTAAAGAAGCGATACAAGTTGCATCTGCAGCGTCACTTCCGCTCGTTCATGTCGGTGGTGGAGAAGTCGAAGAGATGCGACATCAAGCAAAGAAACTCAATGCTGAATTGCTTGTCATGCCACGTATTGATGAAATGGAAATCGTGGCTTTGATGCGAAATGCACACGCCTTGATTGCAACGGCTCGAACCGAAGGGTTTGGCCTAACACCAATGGAAGCCGCCATGGTTGGAACGCCTGCATTGGTCGTAAGTGATTGTGGATTTACACACACGGTTACAGATGGATTCAACGGTCGAAGGTTGCCCTGGCCGAACACGCAAGAAGGTCTTGACCAATGGGTCATGGCGGTTGAACAGGCGGGTGAAGAGAAGAACCGCATGGCATGGTCGGAGGCTGGCCGTGAACGCATTTTACAACGATTTACAGCCAATCACCAGGCAGAAGGTTTGGCACGTAGTCTTACGGCGATGGGCGTTAAGGTCGAAACAACCGAACTCGAAATGCTTCCTGGACTTGATCCCGCTTGATCTCAAAATGAGAACAACGACGTCTGTCCACCTTCTCGTACTAGGTTTGCTTGACGCAACTTCGTTAACGCCTCATCGATGCGTCGTTGACTGAACTCACGTTCTTCTTGGAGGAACTGAATCAATCCCTTCACATCCACCTGTCCTGGCTTAAGAGCCTCATCACCGACTGCATTGGAGGGATGGTTGAGGAAGATCTCGCGTATCTCATCCAAACGTTCTGGAATCTCTTTGCCTTTCTCTTCGCAAATGGCTTCGATGGTTCCAAGTGATTTGATGAGTTTGATTCCAGTCTTTGGCCCAATACCTTTCAATCCTGGATGGAAATCCGTTCCAATCATAATCGCCAAATCAACAAGTTGTTCTCGTGAAAGATCGTGATTTGCCAACATCTCAGAGAGGATGATTTTCTGCGCACGAACGGTTCGACCGTGCCGTTTACTCCCATCACTCATGAGGTTTCGAACGAGAATGGGGCTTCCATACAGCAACGCATCCCAATCCTGTGTTGCAACGACATCAAGTTGTCCTTTGAGCGCCATTACGGCCGCTTGGCCTTCACCTTCTGCAGCAGCATCTACCCAGCGAACACCCAGCAAATCGAGCATTTGTTTCGTATCCTCAACCATTTCTGGGCTGTAATGGACAATGCGTTGCGCCATCTTTTGCGCCGTCTGGTAGTCGCCGTCTTCGAGTGCTTGCTTGTGTGCTGCCTCAGCCTCAAGACGACGTTCTCGTCGTGCTGCGAGCTCATCCGCCTTCAATTCAGGAGCCGGCCCGTCGAAAATGAAAACAGGCTGAATACCGAGCGAAAGCATGGTAGTTGTTCGCGTGAGAATGCCCATCAAGTGAGCAACGACCCGCCCTTTGGAATCACGGAGCGGCCCTCCATCACCTGTAGGAGATCGATCTCGAATCGTCGTCAAGAACTGAAACGCAGTTAGGAAAGCGTCAATCCCAACTCGCTTCCCCTTGAGTTCTGCAAGATTGATGTCTTCCGCATTGGCAAGGTCTCGAAGATTACAGCCCATATCCAACGGTTAAGGACGAGAGTATGTCATGGTTCGCATGCGGTGCCGTGAAGAACAAGCACCAACAGGGAACCATATGGGCGAGTTCATTGTATCGCTGCGCGGATGGCACCCTGCGCTCGCTCAAGCAGAACTCTCTGCGCTTTTTCCAAATGAAGAAGTGAAGCCGCTCTCCTCACCACGACTCGCTCAAGTCAAGTGTCCAGAGAGTGTTCCAGAATTCGCAATCTCAGCAGGTATTGAAGCCGTCTTCAAGAGCGGTGTCAATATTGAATGGTCGGATGAAGAAGCATTGTTGAGGCAAGTGAGGCAATATCTTGAGCTGTTTCCTCAAGGCAAAGCAACTTGCGCAGTACATGCCTGGAAACATGACCGGGGAATCAACGGTTGTTCTCGAACCGATATTGCAGGAAAAGTCGGTGGCATCCTCAGTCGAATGGAGGCAACAATTGATCTCGAAAATCCTGAATCAACCTTCGGTCTGTTACTCGATGGTCATTCGCAAACAGTGACCTTCGGGTGGTTATTGAATCATGGTCCAAAGGGCGACTCAAGCATTGAACGCAGAGCTACTCAGCGACCGTTCTTCAAACCGGTAAGTTTGGAACCTCGTCTTGCTCGACTTGCTGTCAATCTCGCCTGCGGGTCACTCGCCAATGGCGCCTGCCTCGATCCAATGACTGGAACAGGTGGGTTCACCATTGAAGCCATTTTGAGCGGGCGAGACGCAGTCGGAATGGATCTTGATAATGAGATGATTCAAGGAGCAAAATTGAATCTTGAATGGGCTGGATCCAAGGTGAATCCTTTTGTTCAAGGTGATGCAACAAACATCAAACCAACGCTCCCTGATGGGATGGATACCTTCTCAGGCGTCGTTCTTGATCCGCCATATGGACGAAATTCACAAGGTTCGATGGATCACCACGACCTTCTCCAAAAGACATTGCAGAGCGCTCGAGAGGTTGTTCGTGGTGGACTGACACTGATTCTTCCAACCGAGCCTCGAACTGAACTATTGACTCAACCACTTCAATCCGATGAACGTCCTGAACTCAAGCACTATGCTTGGGAACGTCTTGAGGAGATGTTGGTTGAAGCAGGGTGGCATTACCAAAATGCGTGGTATGTATCCGTCCACGGATCGCTTGGCCGTGTCATTGTCTACGCAACAACCGTTCCTCAAGATTGAGCAATTCAATGGCATCGGCTTCACTCGGTTCTGGGAAGTCTTGACGATGTGGACATCCATCATCCAAGATGGCATCATCGTTTGAATTGAGAACGATTGGATACTTTCGACATCCTTCTGGACGTACCTCATAGACCGAGCATATGCCCTCTGCATTGGTATCGGGACTGGCTGTGAGCAAGAACACGCAAGCTCGAGTCTTCTCATCATTCAGCAGCGTAAGGATGCCATTGTTTTCCCACGTAAACGATTCGAGAGCCATTCCAGTCCTGCGAGAAAGTCGCTTTGCTTCAGCTTCCGTCAGCGGCATGGTTGTCTCACGGCAACATGCTGAACATCCCATTGGAATGCATGGAAGTTGCTTAACCATGGACGAAACGGAGATGCCTTTGCATTTGAATCTCGTTGAAGATTCTCAGTTCGGAAGCCGTTTAGAGAGGCAATTCCGAAGGTTCAGTACGGTGGGAATAGCGCTCAACGGAACCATCTTCACGAACGATGAATTTGTTGAAGTTCCACTTGATGGCTTCCTTCCCTTCGTGATCAGGAACCTTGCACAACTCAGCATAGAGAGGATGTCGGTTGTCTCCATTGACCTCGATCTTGGCCATCATGGGGAACGTTACTCCATATTGTGTTTCACAAAATGTTGCAATCTCTTCGTGTGTTCCTGGCTCTTGTGCTCCAAATTGGTTGCATGGAAATCCAACGACAACGAGGCCTTCTGATTGTTTTGCTTCGTACAATGCTTGCATGCCTTCGTATTGTCGAGTAAAGCCACAAGCGCTGGCGACATTGACGATGAGATAGGTGCTTCCACCAAGTTCGCGTAATGTTGTTTTGTGCCCATTAATGGTTTCGATTTCAATGTCCCTTGGGTCGGTCATGAGCAGAACATCGGGTTTCCATTGATGAAGGTGTGGTTACGTCTTTGATACATTTCACTCGCCTAAATCTATCAAAGCCAACCGACCTTTTCACGTCAATTGAGAAAGAATGAGGCAAGCAAATGCTCTTGAGGTAAGCACGTGTGGTAGCATCATGCACGTACTCATGGAGACATCAGCAGGAAACATCACCATCGAACTCTTTCACGGAAGCGCCCCTGATACTGTGGCCAATTTCGTCAAACTCGTCGAGGACGGGTTCTACGACGGACTTCACTTCCATCGAGTCATTGAAGATTTCATGATTCAAGGCGGTTGCCCACATTCAAAGGATCCAATGTCTCGACGAGCTGGAACAGGTGGACCTGGATGGAAGATTCCTTGTGAGCCATCCGCTCTTGGCCTCAAGCACGACAAGCCTGGAGTTCTCTCCATGGCCAATGCTGGACGCAACACTGGAGGCTCCCAATTCTTCCTGACCACGGTTGCAACACCATGGCTCAACGGAAACCACGCTGTCTTCGGACAAGTCTCAGAAGGCATGGACGTTGTCCAATCGATTGAGCGTTGCCGAAAACTACCCGGCGACCGCCCAGCACAACCTCAGCAAATCATTCGCTGCACCGTCGTAGAGTGAGGACAATGCCCGTTCTCGCCATTCATGGTGGGGCTGGTGGTGATGGGGAATGGCGTGGACTAACCTCGCTCGACCCTGAACGAATTCGATGCATGCATCATGTCCTTCAATCGATTGGTGAGGCACTCGAATCAGGCTCAATCGATGCATTAGAAGCCGTAACGCAGGCCGTTGAATTGATGGAAGACGAACCATTGTTCAATGCTGGAATCGGTTCGGTTTTGGATGAAGATGGAACTGTAACAATGGATGCTTCCATCATGAACGGTGTAGATGGATCTGCGGGTTCCGTTGTCAACGTCCGGCAAGTTCGTCATCCCATTCGCGCTGCAAATAGCATTCTCAAACAAGGTTGGCCAGTGATGCTCAACAGTGAGGCTGCGGACGAATTTGCGATTCAGAAGGGTGTTGAACGAGTTCAACCAGCATGGCTCATTACCGAACTGCGTCAAAAACAATGGAACCTGTGGAAGGAACAAAATGCTCGCCCGGGTGCTACCGATGAAGACGATTCTGTTCTCGATCACGATATGGAAGGTATGGGAACAGTCGGAGCAGTCGCACTCGATAAGGACGGAAACGTTGCGGCTGCAACGTCAACGGGAGGGATGACAGGTAAACCGAAGGGACGCATTGGCGATACACCAATCATCGGTGCTGGAACATGGGCTGACCCGAACATCGCCGTTTCATGCACAGGTGTTGGTGAAGCGTTCATTCGAACATGTGCCGCACACCGCCTCGCGACCAAATTTGAAACTGGATTAGCACTTGATGAAGCGTGTCGAGACGTTCTCGATGTCGTGGAGCCAATCGGTGGACGTGGTGGCGTTATTGCCGTAACAAAAGATGGTGATGTTGCTACCCCATTCCAGACCATGCTCATGTATCGAGGTGTTTGGAAGGATGGAAAAATCACGATTGGAATCGGTCCAAACGATGTTGATTTGGATTCGATGGATTGATAATCAATCGAAGAAAGGACATCATCATGGGAAACGACCGAACCTTGTCTAAGGCTCGTAAAATCGCACAACGTCTCGCAGGTCAAATTGAGAAGTTGAGCGATGCACTCGAAGATCTCGAGTTGGAATTCGCAATGCTGATGAAAACCATCGACAAGATGGAAGCCAAGCAGGGTACTGCACGAGATGTTCAAATTGACGTTTCTGTCAAGGTTGATGAAGAAGACGAAGACGACTTTGATGTCACCAATACGTCTGCACCTACGGTCAAAGGCCGACGAAAATTCTGATTATTCCGTAGCCTCAAGCGCACCGGATTTGCGGGCTTCAATGAAAGAGCGAACGCAAAGGAACGTGTAGATTGAACCTGTCACAAGAAGCATCAGCATCGATGATGATGCGTAATTCAAGCCATCGGACATGACCATGAAGAATCGAGTTCCACCCAATGCACATAGCAAACCGAATGTGACGGCAATGTGCATCCAAAATTTACGCTTTTCCGGGTTCCGAGTTGCAAGAATACCTGAGAGGAGAATCGGTGCACCAAGCATCGATGGAAAGTACGAAGTGATGGAATCTGATTCGGAAAGAATGGATACCGCAATCCCCCATAGAACAAGCATGGCTCCGTATCCAGTCGTTAGGTTTGGCAAAAAATTGGAACGTTCTTCCATGCTCTTTCCAAGTGAAGGAGGTTTATCAGTTCAGTTCTTGCTCAAGACCACCTTTAGCGTTGATTTAATAACGGCCGTTTTCAGTTATTAAACATGGGAAAGCACAATGTTGGAGACCGGAGAATTGTCTCTGTCAGTATACCTGAAGATGTCGCTCAAGAACTCGATCGATGGACGGGCGGAGGAAAATCCAACGGCCGTAGCCAGTGGATTGTTCAAGCGATCAAAAACCGGTTGAATGACAAAAGCACCTACCATGAACGCATTCGCGAACCGAAACCACGATCCCCACAATCCGATGCAGAATACAGAATTGAAACGGATACAATGGGCGAGATGAAGGTGCCTGGTGACAAATACTACGGTTGCCAGACCGCCCGTTCTCTAGTGAATTTCGACATCGGCGAAGATGTCATGCCACGTCCATTGATTCGCGCCTTTGGGATTCTCAAAGTTGCAGCTGCTCGGACAAATCGTGACTTGGGTATCCTTGACCGAGAAGTTGCAGATTGGATCGTTGATGCTGGCGAACAAGTCATGCACGGGGATTTGGATGCACACTTCCCACTTCGGATTTGGCAGACGGGTTCTGGAACACAGACCAACATGAACACCAATGAAGTGATTGCGAATCGAGCCATCGAATTCGCAGGAGGCGTTCTTGGAAGCAAATCGCCCGTCCACCCCAACGATCACGTCAACAAGGGTCAATCTTCCAACGACACCTTTCCAACAGCGATGCACATTGCAGCCGCTGAGGAAATTGAACATCGTCTCTTGAAATCCGTACGAAGTTTGAAGCAAAAACTTCGTTCAAAGCAAAAGCAATTCAGCGGAATCGTCAAAATTGGGCGTACGCATTTGATGGATGCAACTCCTTTGACACTTGGGCAGGAATTCAGTGGCTATGTTCACATGCTTGAAGCAGATCTACGCCGTATCGAATTCGCTCAGAAGGATTTGTTTGAACTTGCACTCGGAGGTACTGCGGTTGGTACTGGATTAAATTCTCACCCAGAATTTGCTGAAATGGTTGCCAGAAAAATAGCAGAACGAACGCAGCTTCCGTTTGTTAGTGCTGAGAACAAATTCGCACAACTGGCTGCACATGATGCAGTTGTTGCTGCGAGCGGAGCGCTCAACACACTGGCTGCGAGTTTGATGAAAATCGCCAACGACATGCGCTGGCTTGGTTCAGGTCCGCGCTGTGGTATTGGTGAATTGTCACTTCCTGCCAACGAGCCCGGAAGTTCCATCATGCCAGGAAAGGTCAATCCAACCCAATCCGAGGCATTGACCATGGTTTGCTGCCAAGTGATGGGCAACCACACTGCCATTACCATCGGCGGTAGTCAAGGAAACTTCGAATTGAACGTGTTCAAACCGATGATGATCTACAACCTCCTGCACAGCATTCGCCTTCTCAGTGATGCATGCATTGCCTTTGGAGAACGCTGTATTGATGGTTTGGAAGCCAACGAAGAGAACATTCAGAAGCATCTCGATAACTCATTGATGCTCGTTACCGCTCTGAACAATCACATTGGATACGATAAAGCCGCAAAGATCGCCAAGAATGCTCACGAAAATGGTCTCACTTTGCGAGAGAGTGCCATTGGTCTCGGCTTGTTAACCAACGAACAGTTTGATGAATGGGTTCGACCAGAAGAAATGACGGGGCCAAAGTAAGCCTACAACTTGGTCTGTGTTGCCAGTGATTTTCCTTCACCAAGGATGCGTATAACGTGTTCAAAGGTTTCTCGATCGTTTTGTTTCTTTTCAACCGAGCGTTTGGCAAGGGTTCGCAGCGTCATCGCCAATCGGTGATTACCTGCAAATGCATCCTTGTGTCGTTCAAAATAAGCCCAATACATTGGTGAAATCGGACAGGTTTTCGCTGGATGAAATTCACAGGATGAACAAAAGTCTCCCATTTTCTTGATGTATGGTGAGCCGGAAACATACGGTTTGGTCATCATTGCATCGCCAAGAGCAAACGTTCCCATGCCGAGTACGTTCGGTTCAACGACCCAATCGAAAGCATCAATGAAGGCTGCATGGAACCAATCGGTCAATTGACGCGGTTCAATGTCCATCAATTGTGCAAGATTACTGAGAACCATCAATCGAGGAATGTGATGCGTCCATGCCTCATCCATGACGCTTTCAACAGCCCAGTCAAGGCAATCCATGCCTGATGTTTGACCCCAATATGCCATAGGTAACGATTTTATTTGTTTGAGATGATTTGGATGATTCGTATCATCGCCTTCCAACTCCATCGGCCAACCAGCAGTCCTGTTTGGTGGCGTGGTTGTTTCGACATTAAGCAGATGGAATCCGTCCGTCACTTCGTGGACATGGTGAACGTATTCTCTCCAAATCATCTGGCGTAGGTATCCTTCTTGTGAGTTCAATGGAACCTCCGCTTGGACGACAACATCGATGACTTCCTGAGGCAGAACCCGATGGATGTTCACAGAGGATGCAAGACGGGAGTGGAACAGCCCTCTGCTTTCTTTGGTCATCGCATCCTCATATGGACCAAACAAGGTCAAAATGTCTGAAAGGAAATCCAGAGCTTTTCGATGATCGTTGTGACTTGTTGGCAAGTGGTTCAGACGGGCTTCTCCTGGATGTTCTGCAAAC
>JAPOIF010000110.1 GCA_029979085.1 Methanobacteriota archaeon
CTGTATCCAGAATTGATTGTTGGCCATGATGTTCGGTGTGAGTCTTCGTCCATGAATCACAGGTCACTTCGTAGATGAGTCCATGCATGTCGAAGAAACCCCATGCATTGGCTTTTTTCGAACCTACTTCTCGAGTTGTAGCCCCACTGTTTCCAGCATGCCATCCATGAGCATCGAGTTCCGAATCTTTGTTGCCAAACGACCAACGTGTTGAGGTACCAGCTTTTGCAACGTACTCCCATTCCGATTCAGATGGTAAACGCCAGTGTCCTTTGAACCCCATGTATTCCTGCGATTCACCGTTCAAGCGTTTGAGAAAAAGTTCGACATCGTTGTACGAGATGGACTCAACTGGGCGTAATCCAGCACTCCAACCTTCACTAAATTTGGAAGGATTGTTGTTCATAACACTCGACCAGTGTGCTTGTGTCACAGGACGGACTCCAAAGAAAAACGGATCCGTAATAACCACAGGGACAAGAGGTTGTTCATTCGGATGACCTGAACCTACCTCATCTCCAAGGTTGAATTGTCCCGGTTCGACGAGGAGATAGGTGCCCCCAAAAGCATCTTCAAAGAATGGCCGGTTCGCATTCATAGCATCACGAATTGCGGTACATCGTAGCCGTCTTCAAGACGGACTCAACAAGATTCTGAAGCCGTTCATCCATGCCAGCATCAACGAGGGTTCCATCCTCAGCAAAGGCTTCTTTCACATGACCAACTGCAAGTTGCTGCGAAACAGGATTCGCATGAAGCCACCTCAGCATGATCCGCATGTGGTTCAAGGTGTTTGAATTCGACATGCCACCAAGCGTCGACATCAATCCGAAGACCTTTCCACCAACATGCTGATCGTATACCCAATCAAAGGTGTTCTTCATGACTCCAGACATCGTACCGTGATACTCTGGAGAGGAAACGAGAAATGCATCATATTCTGATGCCATTTCCTGAAATTCTTTTACAACAGGATTCGACCAACAACCATCTTCACCTACAAGAGGAAGAGGCTTTTCTTGAAGATCCCAAAAATGAACTTCTGCACCCAATTTCTCTGCCTTCTGCAGTGCCAAGTCAACCAGCATTCCGTTCTTTGATTGTCGGCCAATGGATCCTGAAAGACCCATTACTTTGAGTGGTGCATCCGCCATAGAACACGGATGTAGACCCAATAGATGAATCCATTGTTAACGTCTAATCAATAAGCAACTATGCTTATACCATAACAGTCTTGCCAGAGATTGGTGAAGACAATGGGTGCAGAGGACGATGACATGTCAAATGCATTGATGAATGATATGGCGGATGCATTACGCTCTGCTGGCCTAGGTTCGATGCTCGGTACTGAAGAACCGATTGAAGAAACGGAATCGATTCATGACGAGGAAGAAGAATCGATTGAAGACACTGAAGTCGAAACGGATTCAGTTGTTGAAGAATTGAGCGTCGAAGAGCAAGTCCAATCGCTTATCGAAGAGGGTGAGTACAAGTCAAGAACAAATGCACCACAAGAAGCACTTGTGGCATTCAACAAAGCCATTGCTCTCGACCCTTCAAGCGATATGGCTTGGTTCAATCGAGGTGTTCTTCTTGAAGCCCAACAGGACGCTCGAGGAGCTCGACAAGCGTTTCAGATTTGTCTTGATTTGAACCCAGATCATGCACCGGCTACCGCTAACCTTGCAATTCTACTCGACCGGATTGGTGATGATGCAGGAGCAGCTGCAATGGCAAGGCGCGGACTAGAGTTCTTCCCTGGCCATCCTAGTTTGACAGATGTTTTGAATCGAACAATGCATTCCCCCGTCGAAGAAGTTCCCGATGAAATCGAATCCACTATTACGAAGGCAACCCATCAAGAATCAACCCTCAACGTTGTCATGGAAGAGACCGGGATTGAGGATGCTGAAGCTATTCTCAGTGAAGCAGCACACCATGACCTTGATGGCGATGGATATTTGGACAAAGAAGAGTTGAGAAGCGCTGCAGACATCGTTGTTGCAACACAGATTGTTGAGGAAAAAATCGAGGAATCAATCGAGGTAGAGTTGGAACAACGTCCAGTTGTTGATGAAATCAACCTTGATCGCTTGACGGATGAGGCAACGGAATTAATTCGACAAGGGGAGCCAAAAAAGGCCCTCGCTTTACTCAAGCCACATCTCAAAACCATTGGAGCACAACACGCTGGCGCTTGGCGAATTGCAGGGGGCGCAATGGCAAGAATGGAACTGGATGCACACGCAATTGCGGCATTAGAACACGCCACGAAACTCGACGAAACAGTGGCTTCGGGATTTTACAACCTCGGTAGCCTATACGCACGCAACGACAATCTAAGCGGAGCAAAGGAAGCATTTGAGAAAACGGTTGACCTTGATGCACGGCATGCGAAGGCACGGCGAAAACTGATTGAATTTGCGAAGAATGAGAACGATGTAGGTACGATTCTTTCGCATGGAATGATTTTGCTCGAAAGCCAAGACGATACAGAACTTCGTGATGAGATTGTTCAGATGCTTCTCGAGTGCGGAGAATCTGAAGTGGAGGTTCTGGAATACATTACTGGAATCCCTCCCACAATGCCAGAAGCACCTCAACTTGCACAATATGCGCTCGATCTCATCAGCCCAGGAGCATCGATTGAACGTGCTAGAGCATTAACGCTCAAAGGAGAAAACGTTGAAGCAGTAACAATATGGAAGGAACTCATTCAGCATGATAAAGAAAACTCGTCTCTTTGGAAAGGATTGGCAAGATCACTAGAAGCTGCAGGTGATATCGAAACGGCACAACGATGCCACAGTAAAGCACGAGAATTGGAGTCAACAAGCACACCTCAACCCCTTAACGATAATCCTCCACCACCCCCTACATCCACGCCACCTCTTGTGACACCTGAGCCCCCTGCGGTCGTTGAACAACCCTTGGTAGCCGAATCCCTAGCAGACCCTATTCAGGACGAACGAGCAAATGAAGCAAACAACTTACTCCTTACACCAGTCGAGCCTAGAAGCAAAGTTGTCGAGCAAGAAGTCAATGTCGAGGTGGACTTAGCGAAAGCCGCCTTGGATGCAACGGCGATGGTTCAAGCCAATCCGGTCATCTCTGCTGATTCAAGTTCCGTGGCAAATCAAGACATATCATGGTACAACCAAGGAATTCAACTCATGGAAGATGGTAAGTATCGTGAAGCACTTTCGTCCTTTGATCGAGCCCTTCCATCATTCGCAAACGATAATCAAATGGTCATTCGCATCCTCAACGGACGTGGTAATGCATTTTATTTCCTTGAAGAATATCCTGCTTGTGTTGAATCATACCACAAAGCGATGATGATTGATCCCTCAAATGTCCGTGGTCAGACCTTGTACAACATGGGAACTGCCTATGCTGAAATGGAACGATTCCCCGACGCCATCAAATGCTATGAACAGTCTATTCCAAGAGGCCTATCCGATGCCGAGGCGAAGCGTGCGAAGGAACAAATACGCCGCTGTACGATTCTCGAAAAAGAGCGAAAGAAGAAACTTGCTCGTCGTTGAAACGAAGTCAGATTCATAATGGTTCGACTGTTGGCTTAGCCATGGACTGCGGAACGTGTGAGACAGCACCAACAATTGAGGTCATTCAACCGAAAGTGGTTGATGTGTCACTTACCATCACAGAGAAGGCTATTGAAATGCTCACAGATGCGTTTGGTGACGATCGAAGTCATGCGTTATTGGTAGGAGTTCTTTCTGGTGGATGTTCAGGTTACATGTACGACCTACAAATTGTTGAGTCGACCGACATCGACTGTCAAGAGATCGAGGTTTCTGGATTCAGAGTCCTAGTACCAAACGCTTCATCTCATCTTCTTGATGGAATCGAAGTAGATTATGTCGATCGCCTCATGGGTGGTGGATTCAAAATCAACAATCCGAACGCCTCCAGTTCATGTGGTTGCGGCGAATCCTTTGCATGAGGAACCGTCATGGGCATGATTCAACTCGATGCGTATGTTTTGCTCGTATCAGGTCAGGATCGGTATTCATTTCTCGATGGTCTTTCAACCAACAAAGTTGATTGTTCATGCAGCACGGTACTAACCACAACAAATGCCAAAATTATTGACGTTCTCGACGTAATCGAAGTTGGAGAAAATCTTGCAGTTGTGGGATATGGGCCGTACAAAGAAGCAGTCTTGAACCATTTACAACCAAGAATTCTTCAACAAGATGTAACGATACGTGACATCACCTCCATCAACAATGTCTACGTTAGCACAGAAGAGCCTCATCAGCAACAGGGACTTACGATATCTCAATCGTATCTGGGTTGGTTGGTTGTTGCATCCGTCAAGAATCCACTCAAAGGAACAATGTCAGAGGCTGAATTTACAGATTATCGAACGCGACAGTTGATTCCCTATCCTGAATTTGAAATTTCGCCCAATGTCCATCCATTCAACTGTGGATTGCATCATCTCGTTCATGAAGCGAAGGGATGTTACATTGGTCAAGAAGTGTTGACACGAATGCGAAGCCGCGACAAGATGGGAAAACAACTCGTGCAAGTGCCATCAGGTGCGCAGGATGCAACCAGTAACGGTACTGAGTTCGCATTAGCAATACGTCGAATATGACCTAGTCATACTTGAGAACATCAGCAAGTTGGGACTTGTAGAAATTGCCTGACGTTTGCAATGAGTTCAATTCATCATCAGATAATTCCAACTCAAAAATTTGTTCTACACCATTTGAGCCAAGAATGCACGGAACACCGATATACACATCATCCAACCCGTATTGCCCGGTGAGCAAACACGATGCAGGTAAAAGGCGACGGCGATTGTTGAGGACGGACTCTGCCATAACAGCCGCAGCTGAACCAGGTGCGTAAAATGCCCCCGTTGATAACCGTGTTGCCGTTGCTCGCGTCGACAGTGAGCTTCGGATTGCTCGTGTCTCCGATCCTCACATCGTCAGTGACGTCCAACTTGCCGTCCAGCAGAGCGGTCGCGACGCTCCCGGTGCTCGT
>JAPOIF010000111.1 GCA_029979085.1 Methanobacteriota archaeon
CCTTGCTGCAAGAGCGTGTTGAAGGCGAGGAGATGCTTGTCGGATGATGTTACCACCGTCGGATGTCGCCTTTGGAAGTTCGATCAAATCGATACCCAATGTTTTGCAGAGCGGTTGAATGCAATCTTCAACCTCCATCATAGCGCCTCTAGCAACATTTCCGGGATAGTAGGCTACCTTCATCAAAACACCTCAGAATCGCTGATCGAGTTCGTTGAACAGGCTTACCACTTCGTGATGACCTTCCACCTTTCCGTTGAACATATTTGGAATCTTACCGACACCAGCTGGTGGAAGAAGAAGCGCTTGCAAACTGCGGATTGGAGGACCACCCGTTCGGGTAAAGCCAAGCATCATTCGAGCAGAGACGCCCGAAAAGACGTTCGAGACGAGTCCCAATGGCCCGAGAACTTGTCGGTAAAGTGTCGTCTCGTTGAGTTTTCCAGACCACTTCACTGATCGACCATACCACTTGACAAGGCGGCCATGACGACCCGCATTCTTGTACTCCGTGAGTAATCGGCTGCGTGCATCATTGAGTGTGTTTGAGAGCAAAGCGCCAGTGACGCCGTGTCGAGCAATGGAAGCAGAATCTGCTTCTCCCCAAATACCACCTTTTCCTTGCAAGGAAGCCATCAACTGGGCTCGATGCTTTTCAGAGGTACGAGGGTCATTGATGCGAACCCATCGCTGGAGGTGAATTCCTGGACCCTCATAGTCGGCGTCAAAGTCCACTGTATCGGACATGCCGTGTGCGAGCATGTGGCTTGAGACTGCGTTCATTTGATGCAGAGCAAGAGCCGTCTCAGATGCGAGAACGCCGACTGCTTGTCCACTGAGCAAACGTTCTCCTTCTCGAGGATCGGCTTGCATCCATGGCTTTGCTTTGCTTCGGTTTTCTTCGAACTTGCGGGTATCGACAATCAAATCTCGAATTACAGGGTATCCAGGAAGCGGTTCAACCTTCAAGCGTCCGTTGGAGACGAGGTCGCCAACTCGAGCGACGTCAGAAAGAACAACTCGTCCATTCGCACGAACACCAGTGGTGGCTGTGCCACCAACGACACCACGTCGGAAAGCGAAACTTCCGTCAACATCTCGCTGGAATGTGGTAAACAAATCTTCGAGCGATGCAGACGCTGGTACGGCAGTTGCAACAACATCCCATCCACGCTCGCCTTGGGCAGGGCAGTAACGGAACAATTCCAACTCGACTTGGATTTCAGTTGCATCGATCGTCCCAGGAGCAAAGTCACCTTCGACGACATCGTCATCGTCAGATGTTCCGTAGGCCTTCATTTCCTCGACGAGTTCGAGTTGAAGGGTTCCTGAATCATCGACACAAGCGATGCGAGGGAGTGCTTCTTGGACCCACTCAACCCATGGTGGTTCAAAGTCAACATCGCACAGTTTGATTTCTTGGACACTGGTTGCACCAAGACTGGAAAGTTTACCATCCCAGTCAAGCCCTGCTTTGCAGAATTCGTCATAGGACGTGTCCCCGATAGCACAAACGGAGTAGTGCATGGTCGCAAGCGCTGGTGCACCGGATTGGACGGATTGCCAGAGAGCTTCAGCATTATCTGGCATTTCTCCCTCACCCCATGTTGAGGTGATGACGAGAAGACGCTTGATGTTGGCGAGGTTCGATTTGTCGTATCCATCCATATCAACAACGCTTGCATCGAGACCGTAGTTCGAAGCCATCTTTGCAGTCTTTTCCGCAAGACCTGCTGCATTTCCGGTTTGTGAACCGAAGAGGATGGTCAATGAGCGATCTCCACTCATCAGCGCGGTGAGTTCTTCCGATGCAGCGCCACCGACGGCAACGGCTGCAGGTGCTGCTTCAACGGCTGCCTCAGCAGCAGGTGCTTCTGCAGCGGCTTCGGTTTCTGCACCATCAGCGACAAGTTCGAACTTGATGACTTCAACCGGACAGGCTTCCGCAGCCTCGAGGATGATGTCAGCATATTGTGTTCCAAAATCGCCGGACAGAGGGCTTTTGCCTTCGTTGCGATCAAAGCCACCGTCCAAACGAACCGCAGCCAAAATTTGCGATGTTTCATCGGTCACTTCGAAGACTTCCGGAGCAATGTCTTGACATGCATCGCACGTGATGCAATCTTCGTCAATCCAAACCTTTGCAACGACTGTCATTTCATGACCTCCAAAGCGTCCGCTTCGCGGACAATTTTGCCACCGAACATCGGCCTTTCAACCTTGCCACGTAACCGTGGCACATTTTGTTATGTTTTTCCGCAGAGGAATCACATATGGAAGTCGTCTTCACCGCCGAATCCGTCAGCCATGCTAACACCCTTTGAAGAAATAACATCGTCGATTCGCAGGATCATAATTGCCGTTTCAGTTGCGGATTGAATTGCTTGTTCAACGACTCGGAGTGGTTCGAGAACGTTCGCAGCATGCATGTCAACAACACCGCCTTCGTAAACATTGATTCCAGCGTGAGAGGCTCCATCAGCGTGCGCCTTTCGAAGTGCAATGATGGTCGTTACTGGGTCAAGACCAGCGTTTTCAGCCAGTGTACGCGGAATGATTTCAAGTGCTGAAGCAAAGGCTTCGATGGCCATTTGCTCACGTCCACCGATGGTCTCTGCATAGGTTCTCAAATCTCGACTCAATGCCGCAAGGACACTTCCGCCACCGGTTAGGACTGCTCCGTCTTCCCATGCGACTGAAACAACACCAACTGCGTCATCGAAAGCTCGGCGAATTTCATCAACAACGTGCTCAGTTCCGCCTCGTAGTAGGACTGAGACAGACTTTGCTTCAGGACATCCGGTGATGAATGTCATGTCGCTCTCACCGATCTTTCGCTCTTCAACACGTGCTGCTTGACCGAGGTCTTCTGCAGAAAGGTCATCCATGTTGGTCACAATTCGACCTCCAGTGGCCTTCGAGAGTGCCTCCATATCGGACTTTTTGGCTCGACGAATGGCAAAGACACCTGCCTTGCTCAAGTAATGTTGAGCAAGTTCGTCAATGCCCTTCTGACAGACGAGAACGTTTGCTCCACTTGCAGTAATCTTGTCCACAAGGCCTCGAATGTAGTTCTCTTCTTCTGCGAGGAAGGAGGCAAGTTGGTTAGGGTCGGTAATCTGAATCTTCGCATCAACTTCGGTCTTTTTGACTTCAACAGCTGAATTGACGAGTGCGATTTTTGCATCGTTGATGCTTCGAGGCATACCCGCATGAACTCGCTCCTTGTCGAGGAGGATACCATCAATGAGCGATGAGTCCTTGATGGAGCCACCTTGTCGCTTTTCGACCTTGATGTCGCTAAGATCAACGAGGCGTTCGCCCTCATCGATGACACCAACTGAGTTGACGGCACGGACACAAATATCAGCCATGAAGGCCTTGACTGCGCCTGCTGACTTTCCAGTAAGGGATGTTTTTGCAACCTCGAGGAGAACTTCGTCGTTTCCTTCTGTTGAAATGCCATGGCTCTCCAACAATGAAATCGCTTTTTCAGCTGCCAATCGGAAGCCTTCGCAAATAACGGTGGGATGAACATTTTGTTCGATAAGGTCTTCAGAACGCTTGAGCAATTCTCCAGAGAGGACGACAGCTGATGTGGTACCATCGTAGCAATGCTGCTCTTGAGTCTTGGCTACTTCGATGATCATCTTCGCAGCCGGATGTTCGATATCCATCTCCTTGAGAATGGTCGCTCCATCGTTGGTAATGACAACATCACCCATCGAATCGACGAGCATCTTGTCCATTCCTTTCGGACCAAGTGTTGAACGGACGGAATCGGCAACCGCCTTCGCAGCAGCAATATTGTTTGATTGGGCACTGCGGCCACGGGTGCGTTGTGTTCCTTCTTTGAGAATGAAGATTGGTGCTTGTCCGTTTCCATACATGTTGTTCACCTTCGTTCTGGGGCGAGTTGCTGTGGGTCTTGAACCCTACGACTGGCCAGTTTACAATTGTCCATCGAGATATTGCTGACCATAATGCTCCCATTGCTCCATTGTCCAACCATCTGGCAACCCTCCGGGAGGGAGTGGTGGCCCTGCGGAAACAGGTGCGGGAGGTGTTGGTTCTGGCATGGCGGCCGGCTCAGGACTTGGTGGTGCACTCATCGGCACGGTTGGAGCCGCTGCAACTGCACCATAGGTAGCGGTTAGCGAGTCTTGATACATATCATCCCAGTCATCCATATCGTCTTCCTTCTCGATGGTTGTTAGGATCTTGAACGTGATAAATCCAAGGACACAGACAACGATGAGGAATCCAGACCAGAGGACGATGTTCTTGACAAGTTCTCCATCATCTTCTGAGGAGGCTCCATCACCATCGTCATTGCTCGCAGTTTGTTTCTGGAGAACAACGGTCAATTTTGCGGTAGGGGAATCAGCGACCGTCAAGGACGTAGCATAAATTGTGAAATTCACGGTCAGACTGTCGGAAGGCAAATTGATGAGCGTTGCTTCACTAACCTGAACTTGTACCGTAACCGTTCGAGACATGTCAGATTCAAGTGAGAACTGACCATCGTTGCTGTCGATTCGAACGCTGAGGTAACTCGACCAATCCCCTGGTACCTTGTCCATCGAAATGGTTTGGGATGGGAAGACCAGGGGGTTCAGTTTGTTCTTGACTTCGATATCCATGGTATAGATGAGGTCTGCTTCATCGATTGAGATTGGGGCAGGAGGAGTCAGATCAATGGTTCCTTGACGACCGACGAGATAAGTTGCTTCTCCAGTGTCGGAAATGGTTGGGTCATTGACCGATGTTGCTGTAAGCCCAAGTGTTCTAGAGCCATCTGCACCGTCGAGGAATCGGAAGCGAACCTTAGCTTCCCATGTTTCACCTGATTGAATGACTGGAGTTGTTGCGACACCGCCGATTGGGACAGGATCGATGAGTTCAGCAACCATTCCATCCGGAATGTCCAGTGTAATGGTAAAGCGATCTTCGCTGTTACCGTAGTTGGTGATTTCAAAGGAACGATCGGTTGT
>JAPOIF010000112.1 GCA_029979085.1 Methanobacteriota archaeon
GCAGAATTCGAAGCGATGACAGGTTGAGCAGGAAGTTCAAAGTTCGGTGAACCGGACAAGATGAAGATCAAACCAAGAGCGACCATGACACCGATGGTCATCCACTGTTGGTTCTCTTCCATTTGGCCAACGGTTACGAAATAGAACAACAGGGTTGCAACAAACGCCAATGCGATTGTGTTGCGTAAGAATCCCATGCCTATCGCTCCATCCAAGAACTCCCTGCTTATGACGATGATGCCGCCTCGGTTGTCGAAAGTAATTCGATAAGGCCATCCAACGCCTTGCGACGATGACTAAACTGTTCCTTGACCGAAAGGTCGACATCAGCGAATGTCAATCCCTGTGTAGAGTGGTTCTCTCCTTCCTTTTCAAGGTCATTCGGGATGAAGATTGGATCGAATCCGAAGCCATCATTGCCGCTTGAATGCGTAGCAAGAGTTCCTCGGCAGATTCCCTTTGAAACATGAACTTCACCATCGAGAAGGAGCGCAGCAACGGCTTGGAAGTGTGCATTTCTGTTCATGTTGTCCTCCATGACCTTGAGCATTCCTTCGCAACCAAGCGTCTTCAAGACGTAGGCCGAATAGACGCCGGGAAAACCATCCAGGTCATCAACGAACAATCCTGCATCCTCAACCAACAATGCATCCTTGGAATCAGGAAGGTGTGGTTTTGCTTGCTGAAGTTTTGAGCGAGCAACTGTTTCCAAATCATCGCATTGCGGTTCCATGATGTCAACGCCATCGACGCGTAATTGTTGGACATCGAAGCCAAGTGGTTCGAGCGCATGCTTGGCCTCGCGCACCTTTCCAGCATTTCCAGTCATGAACCACACCGTACGCATGGGTTTGGCTTGACGACGCTTATTCATGGCTTTTCGGTTCTGTTGAAGCACGAACTTCAAGGTCTGTCCTGATGAGCACACTCCATGCTCCAACAAGTACTGATGGTCGCATTGGGAGGAGGAATCGGTGCTGCCCTTCGCTACATGACGTCGGAATGGATTTCCAGTGATGGTTTTCCATGGGCTACATTCTTGGTCAATCTTGTAGGCTCGTTCCTGATGGGAGCGCTTGCGATTGGTCTCGCTGAAAGCGCGATTTCGAAGGATCTTGCATTGCTCCTCGGCACAGGTTTGCTTGGAGGTTTAACCACCATGTCTGCCTTTTCGGTTGAAACCATTCGAATGCTTGAACAACAAGAGATGGGGCTCGCTGCGGGCTATGTTGGTGCAACAATGCTGCTTTGTCCATTACTTGCCCTTCTCGGTTGGAAGCTTTCTGGTACAGTCCTCGCCTCAACCTGAGGTTTAAGTGGAAGGGCGACGAGGGGAATACGATGACCGCAGACCACTTGATTGCCAAATTAAACGAAGCCCTTGGATGGGAATTGCGCGCCATCAACATGTATGCTCATTATGCTGCCTACATTCGTGGAATTCATCGACTTCAACTTGAACCGCATTTTACTGCTGAAGCTAACGAATCGATGGTTCACTCCAACATCGTCCGCTCAGCCATTGTCAAACTCGGTGGAGTTGCTGTGACTGAGCGAAATCAAACGCCAATTGAACATGTGCCATCGTATCTCGATATGCTCGCTGAATCCCTGAAAACAGAAACAAAAGCGGCTGAAGTGTACGGTGAGCTCATGACATTGATCGAGGAAGCCGGTGATGCCGAGCTCTACGATGCGATCGAACAAATCTATCTTGCAGAAGTTCGAAGTGTTGAGGAACTACGACGATTGGCTGAATGATCAGACACGAATGCTGAGCATTCGCTCGAGAGCGAGAAGGGAACCTTCCTGCACCTCGTTTGAAACAGAGATTTGATTGTGAACTTGACCATCAACAAGTTTCTCAAGAAGATCCATCAGATATGCGGGATGAATCATGTACATCGTTGAACACGGACAGATTTCAGGATCGAGGCATTCAATGTGCTTATCTGGATGATCGTCGGCGAGACGTGCTACCATGTTGATTTCGGTTCCAATGGCCACAGTCGAACCTTCCGGAAGATTGTTGACGTAATTGATGATGTATTGCGTCGAGCCATTTGCATCCGCTACATCGACCGTTTCTTTAGGACATTCTGGATGCACAACCACAACGCCATCGGGATGTCGTTGTCGGAAATCAGCGATTTGGCTCGGCTTGAACCGCTTGTGAACGGAACAGAATCCATGCCAAAGAATGATTCGAGCGTTGGACAAATCGGAACTGGCACCGATGTTTGGTGTCCATGTAGGCATTTGCTCTTCTGTGATTCCCATTCTCAAACCGGTGTTTCGCCCGAGATGTTGGTCAGGGAAGAAGAGCACAGCACCATTCGGTCCTGCACGGTCGAACGCCCATTGCAAGACACCTTCAGCATTAGAGGAGGTACAAACAATGCCCCCATGACGGCCGACGAAATCCTTCAGGTCAGCGCTGCTGTTCATGTAGGTCACAGGAACAAGATACGATTCGCCCTCCATTGCAGGTGATGCAGGGTCTTCTTTGTTGATTGGATCTTTGAGATCCGTTGATGCGAGCATCTCCGACCATGCAACTTCGACATCAACAAGTGTTGCCATGTCTGCCATCGAACAGCCTGCACGTAAATTCGGCAGCATGACAATCTGCTCATCCGATGTGAGAATATCAGCAGATTCTGCCATGAAATGGACACCACAGAAAACGATGTACTTCGCATCCGATTCAGCAGCTTTTTGACTCAACATGAACGAATCTCCAAGGAAATCCGCATGCATAACAATGCTGTCACGTTGATAGTGATGACCGAGGATCAACAAGTCATCGCCGAGTTGTTGTTTCAATTCAGCAATTCGCTCTGCTATTGCCATATCCTCAGGCGACATCGACGTCGAAGAGAAGTCGACTGCACACATTGCGAGTGAAACGGACATGCGTATCATTCTCCCCAAACCGCCTCCTAATTTCAACCCATTGCCATCGCTGAACTTATGAAAAGGAGGGATTTCCGAGGAAACGATGGCATTCACTGCTGATGAGCGACTGTACCTCGGTGCAGAGGCGGAAGTGTGGCGCGGTTCATGGATGGGTCTGCCAGCCGTGCGCAAGCAACGACGCCTTCGCTCGTGGCGCCATCCGGACTTGGATGACCGTTTGGGTCGCCGTCGAATGCTTGCTGAGGCGAGATTGATGGTACGACTTTACAAGAGTGGACTCAACATTCCAATTTTGTACGACTGCGATATCGACGGCCAACAACTCGTCATGAGCAACGTTCCAGGAAACCCCCTCATTGACCTCCTCAACGACCGAGAATTGGATGATGCTACCGTTATGGAACATTTGCGTACAGCAGGAAGAAGCATTCGAATGCTTCATCGTCAAGCCATTGTTCACGGCGATTTATCGACCAACAACATCATGATTACGCCCGATGGAGAAGCGGTGCTCATCGACTTTGGTTTGGCCAAGATTGAATTTGAAACCGAACTTTATGGAATTGATTTGCACGTTCTGTTTGAAATTCTCGGTGCTTCGCACCCTCATCGAGAAGGGGCAATGGAAGCGGTCTTGGAAGGCTATGCACAATGCGAAGAAGATCTCGGGTCTGCTCCGACAACACCCGGTGGTGACCCTGTTTCAATGAATGATGTCCTTGAACGGTTCGACCTCATTCGGACTCGAGTACGCTATCATGGATAAGGTGAGTCGAGCGTGTCTCATTTTGACGTTGCATGATGTAAATGAAGGTTAGTGCAATCAACAGAAGAACAGACCATTGCAAGACAATACTCGAATAGGTCGCCAATTCAGTGCCTCGATTGAGTACGTTGATTGTAACCTCACCGTCGTCTTTTACCTCGATGTAGGCTAAACCGTCTTCGAGAGCAATCGGATTGACTTGATCGATGGTATCTGATGTCAATTGTTCAGAGTAATTTGTTGCAAGGTTCAACTGATGGATTTCCCAGTCCCCATATTTGTCAGCAAAACTCAGAGGGTTGTAATGATCCTTCGCTTCCCATACAATATAGCCATAGCCGAGAGAAAGATTACCAACGGGGAAAATAGGGTCAAATCCAAGCCATTGCTCACCTGTGGAACGGTCGTAAATGACCAATCTATCGAGGGCTGAAACGTTCATCTTAACAGCGATATGTCGTGCATCGAAGGCGATTTGATTGATGCTGGCATTCTGTTCATCAACGGACTGACCCCATCCTTCCAACTCAAGGTTCTGTTCCTCTGTCGTAGATGCATTCATGACAATGTTTTGGGAACCTGAGGCCCCGATTGTTCCGAGGCGTAACGTATCCGGTTGCTCCTTGGAAACGAAGAGAATCTCAATGCCGGACACGGACATGAGTTGAATGGTCTCACCGTTAGGTAGGGCGGGAACTTGAATCGATTGACCATCAATGTTCACGGCTTGCAGTCCATCATTGGCAATAAACAGGACAACGGGTTTTCCTTGCAGTGCGGTCATTTGCAGTGATTGAATTCCTACAACTTCCTGCTGCAATAAAACCGTTTTCGGAGCATCAAGATCAACCACACGTAATTCACTTTCATTGGCCATGGCCAGATAGTTTTCGTACAATGCGTAGGGTGAATCAAATTCCATCAGCGGTTGAGCAACCGTCGTTGGAATGGACAACGGGTCTGCCACGTCATGAATGAGCACGATGGCTTCACCAGACTGATTGTCCATCGTTGCCAACCAACCTTCCGAGGCAACAGCGCCTTGTGCTGATTGTACGCCTTCTGCAGGAAGTTCGTTGTGCGTCAAATCCCATGTGATGACCGCTCCGGTCAGAATCATAACTA
>JAPOIF010000113.1 GCA_029979085.1 Methanobacteriota archaeon
TCAGTAATTTTGGTATCTTCTCTGCTGCAATGATCTTCCTCTCTCTCATCGCAAGTCTTGTCCTAACAACGGCAGCATTGGGACTTTTGCATCAGTTAACGAAGCCCAATTCAGAAGAAGAATAGCATCGGTGTCTTCTTGAAGGATACCTGTGACGGAAGGTTGCGGTCGAATGGGTTGTCCCACCGGCGGTAGGTGAAACAATGGTCGATGATTCAACCCCTGAGGACGAAGAAGATTGGATGAAATACGCCAATTCAGGATTCGGTTCAACCGATTATTCGCTTTGGGATGATGTTGAAGAAATCGAGGAAGAGCCTGAACAATTGGAAGAGCCTGAACAATTGGAGGAACACACGGAAGAGATTCCTCGTGCCCCTTCTCCAGCCGGATTAAAACACCTACTTCGTATGGGCACCTGCGATCCCTGTCTTGGTCGATTGGGTGGTAAGCGTTCGTTTCAACAAACAAATGAAGCATCTGGTCAACAAATTCGAGAATCGATTAGCGAAGGGAATCAACGGTTGTTGAGCATTCGTCAAGAGATTCCACTGTGTCCATTCTGTGAGAATTTGTTCGAGGAAGTCGACCTCCTTGCAGACGTTATTTCGGACGCACTCGAAGGTTATCATATCGAAAAATTACAGGTTGGAGCACGGTTTCCAAAAGATCAAATTGAGCATGAGGAAGGTATTCGAAAGCAATACGCTGCTGGCGGTTCTGATGGATTGAAGCCGTCCCTTGTGGGTTTAATTTCGGAAAAACTGAACCAACGACTCGATGGCGTCTCTATCGTGAACGACAAGCCTGACATTCTTGCTCTGATTGATGTCTTAACCTTGACAGTTACTCTCGACGTTCGTAGTGCTTACATTTACGGTCGGTACAAGAAACATGAACGAGGGATTCCTCAAACGCGTTGGCCTTGTCGGGCATGTAAAGGACGGGGTTGCAAGAAATGCAACGAAACAGGACAACAGTATCCCTCAAGCGTTCAGGATCTCATCGGTAATCCAATCATCGAATTGTTCGAGGGACGAGAGCATGCGTTCCATGGAATGGGGCGTGAAGACATCGATGTTCGGTGTCTTGGTCGAGGACGACCTTTTGTTCTTGAAATCAAAGAACCAAAACGTTGGGAAATTGATTACGAAGCGGCGATGAAGACCGTTAACGACCGTGCTGATGGTTCTATTGAAATCACTGATGTTCGACGATCGAACCGAAGTGAAGTCGTCCGCGTTAAGGACACACCTGCTGAAAAATCCTACACCATTCGATTCCTCGTCGAACCGCTTACGCAACCCGAACTGGACATCCTCACAGCACCACTCGATTTGACAAAAGAGGATGTTCAACAACGTGGGCGAGGTCGTCGAAAGCATCGCCGCCGTGGCGATAAGAAGGACAATCCAAAGAAACCGCTTGAGCGAGTGGAAATCGATATCCTCGACGAAAACGAACTTAAGAAAATGAAGAAAGCTGAACTTGTTTCATTGTGTAACGAACGCAACTGTTCAGAAAAAGGTGTGAAAGCAGACCTCATCGCCAACCTTCTCGCTACAAATCCAGAACCTGTTGAAACCTTGCCACTCCCAGATGAGTCGACGATTTTGAACATCATCGAAAAACTCGAAGGTGTGAATCTTGCACAGCGAACCCCTGAACGTGTGGCTCACCGCAGGGCGGATCTTGTACGACGACGGAAAGTCATTGAAACTCGTGATGCGAGCGTCGAAATCAACGATGAAGGCAACATTTCCGTCGAATTCACACTCCGTTGTGAATCAGGAACCTACGTCAAAGAAACCGTTCACGGTGATGATGGTCGAACACAACCCTCCATCGCTTCGCTCATCAAGGCAAAATGCACAGTTGAATGGCTCGATGTAGGAGATATTCACGCTGATTAAATGGACTTGATTCATCGCGGTGCTTATATGCAGTGGGTAGGTCGCAGAGATGCCTCGAATCAGCGTAATGCAAGTTTCGAACCGTGGAGGTCAGTAAAATGAAGCGATCCAAGGGACTACGAGTAGGGACAAGAAGCATCCTTCGTCGACGACGAAAAGACCGCTCTCGAACATACATCAACCGCATTATGCACAACTACGAAGAGGGTGACCGCGTTGCAATCGTCTTGGATGGTAGTCAACAAATGGGCATGCCTCATCGCCGATTCCATGGCCGCACAGGATTCATCCAGAAGCGACAAGGTGTTGCTTGGGTCGTTTCCGTCAAAGACGGGAACATGCAGAAAACTGTCATCGCCCGCCCTGAACACCTTCGCCCACTTGAGTGAGTGATCATCATGACTGAAGAAGAGAAAATCGTCGACTTTGCAACTGTTCGAGACCTTTTGGTCGGTGCACAAGAGCGTCGAAGAGACCTAACGTACGAACAACGAGCTGCTCTCTTCCACGCTGAATGGGCTGCAAGCCAACAACGCAATGGTTACGCAACAAAGCCAGAAGTTTTCAATGCATTGAGAGATGCAATCGCTGAACTTTCTGCATTTGAGAAGTATCCTGAACTCGCTGCAAAACTTGCTGAACTCATGCCATTGAGTGCAATTGAAATCAAAGCCGTCATGGCAAGCCGACGTGCTTCCATTGATGATGGAGACATCAGTGCTGTTATCGAACTCGTTCGACAGCATGTTGGCGTCGAATGAACCGTATAACCGGAAGTGATTGCCATGAGCCGCCCAGGCCGTGATTACACCCCCCGTAAATTCAACAAGGCAAAGCCAGATGTTGATACCTCTATGCCGCCACCTGCGACCGGCCGCAAAGAGATTCCTAAGCCTCAGAAAAAGCCTGAGCAACAACCTCAGCGCCAACAACGTCCCCAACAGCGCTCTCAGCAACGACGCAACAATCGAGGTCATCAAAGGCCACAACAGCGCCGTCGAGATGGTCAGCCACTCTACGATGCAAAATGGGTTCGAGTGGTTGAACACGATCTGTCAGAAGGTGTTGTTACTGGGTTTACGGAAGATACGGTTATTCCATGCCGTATTGCTATCGAAACCGAAGAAGCACTCCTACCAAGCATGCGAATTTATGTTGGAGGAGATGGAAAAGGATCTCCTGAAGGGTCAATCCTCGGTGGTGCACGCATGGATAAGATGTCCAATTCTGCAAAACTGGATTTCCCACTCATCATTCAGTTGTTCGTTGAAGAACACGGCAAACACTTCGTTGATGCATTTTTCAATAAAGCAGGAAACCTCTCACTCAAGCAGCATGCCTTCGAATTACTCGCAGGCATTGGCAACAAGAAGGCACTTCAGATGGCTGAGTTGAGAGGTTCTTCCGGATTCTCTTCAATGCAAGATTTGAACGAAAAATGCGGTATTGACTCGGCTGAACTCCTTGCTCGCCGATTTTTCTCCGAAGTAGAAGACCGAACACTTCAACCTCGTCTCATCGACCACCTTTTCCCGGTGAATGCATGAAGTCTGCACGTGAATTGGTCGATCGTCTCCGGGCCTATCAACCCCCGAATACCGATTTAGGCCAACATTTCCTTATCGATGATGCCATGCTTGAACGCATGGTTACGATTGCTGAGGTGAACCAAAACGATCACATCCTCGAAATCGGGCCTGGTCCTGGAACGCTCACACAGCGATTGTTGGCAACTGGAGCCAGCGTCACGGCCATCGAAATCGATGATGCACCGGTCTTGCATCTTGATGAAGCATTCCGTGAAGAACAAAACAACAAGCAACTCGTGCTCCACCATGACGATGCACTTACGAGCACATGGCCGACGGAGATGACGAAGGTTGTTGCAAACATTCCGTATCAGATTTCATCGCCACTTATTGAGAAACTCACCCAACATCTCAGAAATCAAGAGAGTTCCTTGGAACGAGTTGTTCTCATGGTTCAACTCGAATTTGCCCAACGGCTCTCGATGAACCATCCTGCCGATGTCGGCTCGCTGGGTTTGTCGGTAGCCTTGGATTGGGATGTTCATGAACATCATACTGTTCCACCTCATCACTTCAGTCCACAACCAGCTGTTCAATCTCAGGTCATTGAATTGCGACCACACGACAAGGTGTTTCCAGTCGATAAACGACTTCTTCGGCAAATGATTCACCTCGCTTTTGAACAACGAAGAAAGAAGCTTCGAACCACCCTTAAGCGAGCACCAAGACGTATTTCGCGAATCAAAGGATGGCATGCGCAGCGATGGAAAGATGCCATTCAAGGACTCCAAGATTTGGACGTCATGGATGCTCGTCCAGAAGAGTTGGTCATGGACGATTGGATTGAACTTGCAAAGAAGGTTGAAAAAGGCTCGAAGTGATGAAGAAGAGTAAACAACAGCAGGGGAGGGTTTTCTTAGGAAGGTCCCCTCGGCTAACATTGTCGGAGGGGATGATATGGCAAAGAAAGACACCTATCTTGCACTACTTCGTCGAGGAATCGACGATTCAACCGCTCAACTGCTCGCTGATGCAGGATTAAAAATTGGTGACTTGAAAAAAATCGACGCTGAGAAACTCGTCGAAAACTATGGCCTCAAACAAGACATCGCTGAAGGTGTCATCAGCATCATCGCTGCAGGCCCTCAAAGTCACGGAAAAGAGCGGTTCTTGGCCAAAGTTCTTGCCCCGGATCGGAAACAAGAAAGCCGTATTGAAGAGATGCGCTTCAAGCGTAAGCAAAAGGACGTTCTCACCGAACTTGCAGAGCAAAAAGAACGCATCAAGCTCGCAAAAGTCACTGCATTCAAAGACAAGAAACTCATCATGAATCGCCTCGGAAAGACCGTTGAATTGATTGTCAAACT
>JAPOIF010000114.1 GCA_029979085.1 Methanobacteriota archaeon
GTTGCTGGTCGCTACGCCAATCCTTTCCATTGGATGGTATCTGCTTTCCTTGGTCGCAAAAAACCGCCGTGGTGAATTGCTCACGCCCAAGGTACAGAATGCTCTCGAAGCGAAGGGACGATGGCCACATCATTCGAGGAAGCCGTAACCCCACGTTCGTGGAGGCGTGAATGTTTCCTTAATAGACCGAGGCGAAACCCATCGAAGCAAGTTCAGTGGACTTCCTGCCTTGTCGTTTGTACCGCTTCCACGAGCTCCACCAAACGGTTGTTGGCCAACAACGGCGCCAGTCGGTTTGTCGTTGATGTAGAAGTTTCCTGCACTGAACCGAAGCGCATCTTTGGCTGTTTCAATGTCCTCACGATTGGTTGCAAAGATTGAGCCTGTAAGCGCATATTCTGATGTGGAGTCACATACCTTGAGAATGTCTTCGAAGTCACTGTCTTCGTAGATGTGGATTGAGAGGACTGGGCCGAAGATTTCCTCCTGCATGGATTCGTACATTGGGTCTGAGCAAACAATTGTTGTTGGTTCCACGAAGTAGCCTGTTGAGCCATCGTACGATCCACCCGTTACGATGGAGCACCCCGGATCCGCATGAGCACGATCGATATACCCTGTAATGTTGTCAAAGGATTTCTTGTCAATAACAGCTCCAATGAAGTTGCTGAAATCTGAGACATCTCCCATTGTAATTTTCCCGACCTCCTCGACGTATTTTGCTTCGATTCGAGACCAAACTGATTCAGGAATGTAGGCACGACTTGCAGCAGAACACTTCTGGCCTTGGAATTCAAATGCACCGCGTAGAAGGGCAACGATCAACGCCTCTTCATCGCAATTTGGATGTGCAACAATGAAATCCTTTCCACCTGTTTCGCCAACGATTCTTGGATAACTTCGAAGATTCTCCAAATTGTTGGCAATGTCTCGCCACAACTTGCGGAACACAGCCGTTGAACCAGTGAAGTGTATACCAGCAAGGTCTGGGTGAGACATGCAGATGTCACCAACCACAGATGCACGACCAGGAATGAAATTGATGACGCCAGGTGGTAGACCTGCATCCATCATGAGTTTCATAATTCTATAGTTTGAGACATAGGAGTTGCGGCTCGGCTTCCAAACACCAGTGTTGCCCATGATGGCTGCACAGGACGGAAGATTCCCTGCAATACTGGTAAAGTTAAATGGCGTTACAGAGAAAACGAAACCTTCCAGAGGGCGGATTTCACTCTGATTCCAAACACCTTCGGGGGAGATTGGTGGTTGAAGGTCTTCGTAGATTTGTCGAGCATAGTCGACATTGAATCGCCAAAAATCGATCAATTCACAAGCGGAGTCAATTTCTGCTTGATGGCAGGTTTTGGATTGATTCAACATGGTTGATGCGTTAATTTCTTGACGCCGACTGCCTGCAAGCATCGTTGCTGCCTTGAGGAAAATAGCACCACGAGCCTCCCATGGCATCGTCGACCAAGCGTTGTGCGCATCGAGAGAGGCTTGAATAGCATCCTTGACTTCTTTTTCACCAGCTAAATGGACTCGTGCAAGGACGTGGCCATGATTGTGTGGCATGACTTGCTCAACGACGTTGTTCGTCCAAACCTCTTTGCCATTGATGATGCATGGGATTTCGATAACTTCCGACATTTGGCGAGCGAGTTCTGCTTCCAATTCTGCACGTTCTGGTGACCCACGAACGTATCCTTTCACAGGCTCGTTGTGAGGGGTGGGTGGTTGAAAGATTCCATTGACCATGATTCATCGACAAGAAATCACTCTTTCAACTTCGCGCAGGCGTCTTCTGATGCTTACTCGTACAAATAAGCAAGTTTCTTTCGCACTTTGGAAAGCTTCGGACCGACCACCATAGCACAGTATCCTTGGGTTGGATTTCTTGCGTAGTAATCGTGATGATACGCTTCTGCAATGGTCAAGTGTTTGGCTTCTTCGATCGTTGTAACAATGGGTTTGTCGAACACCGAACCAAAGGAATCAATTGAAGCCAAAGCCGTTTCTTTTTGTTCATGACTTGTCGGCATAATGCAGCTCCTATACTGTGTTCCAATATCGTTGCCTTGTCGGTTGAGTTGGGTTGGGTCGTGAACGGTGAAGAACACTTCGAGAAGGGTTTCAAACGACACGATCTCAGGATCGAAATCGATGATGACGATTTCGGCATGGCCTGTTGTTCCACTGCAGACTTCTTCGTAGGTTGGATTCAATCGGTGTCCACCTGCATAGCCAGGGAGAGCCGAATGAACTCCTCTGATTCTCTTGTAAGCTCCTTCGACACACCAAAAACAGCCGCCTCCGAGAATTGCCTGCTCCATAGATTCACGCTGGAAGATAGCATTGATGAACGCTTGTATTGAGTGAGTGAATCCTCACAATTTGACTATGATTAAGTACTCTCGACATCCCTCTACACTTGCATGAGAGAAGACGCCGATACCACTGTTATTGTTTGCCGCCAAGACTTTGCTGAAAACCGTATTCTTTACACCTACGGTCGTCATGCAAAAGAGCTGAAAAACGACGGAAAGACCTTCCTCGGTCCTGTTTTTGAGTCCATGACTGAGCAGGCGGGGATTGTTGATGATGCTGAAGAGGTTGGACTTCTGGTTCATATTCGATTGCGTCCAAAACCAAACGATGACCGTTGGTATCAGATTGATTTCGTCATGCAGGATGAATCGATGGCGTACTATTCAAACTTCGATGGACGCCTTCCATCTGAGATGATTCATGTTGTTCCATTGAGTGGTGGACTTCCGAGTCAGATGTTCATTGCAGTTGAGGCGCTGGATGAAGTGGCGTACGCACATGCTGTGGATGCCGAATTGTTTGAGGAGAATGATGAGATGGGCCTGCCACAAGACCAAACCACATTGCTTGACTTTGGATTGGAAGTTGATGCTTCAACAGAACCAACGGACAACGATGGAGAAGAGCATTTCGTCATCAAGAAAATTGACAATTGCGCTGTTTCACTTCCGTTGCCTGGACCAACGAGTCGTGCTACGGGTGGAAAGTAAGGGACATCCAATACATGAGTTGATAAACTGATTTCCTTCGGGAAAAGCATGGAATCTGTAACAGATCCAAAACTGTTGGAGGATCGCCTCTTCTACAAACTCGGGGAATTCACCTACGACCGTAGAAAGATGGTTTTGGCGGTCGGTCTGATTGCTTGTATCGGTATGGCTTCCCTCATCGGTATGGGTGCCGACTGGGCTGAATCTTGGGGAGAGGGTGACCTCGAATCCATCGAAGCCGCTGATTTACGTGACAGTGCATTCATTTCAGAGGATGAGGGTTCTCAGAGTTTTATCCTCCTTGTTCACCATGAATCCTTGAACGATTCCTCACAGGTCTGGCAATCTGCCGTCGAAGAAGCACTAAGCAAGTTCTCAACGATGGATGATGTAACGATCGAATACTCCTGGGAGATCGCCGGTGATGAGCGTGAAGAATACGTTTACCAAGGAGAGGATGGGTTCTGGGCAAAGAACCGTGTGACCATCAATCAAGATCGTAAAGAGGCCAAACAATTGTTCGCTGAGAATAAGGAATCAATCGAAATGGATGGTGATTTCGAATCATGGCGAACGGGCGAAATTGCGATTGACGTAACATTTGATTCTCGAATTCAGGAGGATTTAATCAAAGCCGAATTGATTTCGGGGCCACTTACAGTCATTATTCTGGGAATTGTCTTTGGAACCATCATCTCTGCACTCTTACCGTTTGGAGTGGCAGTACTAACGGTTCTCTCAGCAATGGGATTGACCATCTGGTTGTCCAACACGATGGATGTCACACAATACGCCATCAACATCATCACATTGATTGGAATCGGTGTCTCTGTCGATTACTCATTGTTCCTTGTCAATCGGTTCCGAGAAGAGTTGAATCGTGGCAGAGACATTCGAACGTCAACTGCAATGACCGTTGCGACAGCTGGTAAAGCCGTCTTTTTCAGTGGCGTCACTGTTGCCATCGGCCTCATGGGCATGCTGTTCTTTGAGAATACTGGATTGCCCAGTCTTGGAATCGGAGGTACGCTAGCAGTAACGGTTGCCATGATTTTCTCGGTCATCGTTCTCCCCGCCTTGATGGCGATACTCGGTCATCGAGTCTTTTTCGGTAAAATCCCTTATTCATTTAGTACTGAAAACGATGATGGTACCGGTATTTGGGCAAAGATTGCAACAACTGTCATGGACAAACCTTGGGCTGTACTGATTCCAACATTGGTCATATTGTTGGGTGCTGGACTACCGTTCCTTTACGCTGACTTTTCAATCGCATCTCGTGATGCTTTGCCTCCGGACGATGAAACCCGAGTCGGATTCGAGCACATGGATGAGAAGTGGCCAGAAGGAGCCGTCAATGTAGCCATGGTCGTTTTGGACTTTGATGGAGAAGATCCACTCGCTGAGGAAAACCTCAGAGCGACACACAATTGGATGCTCGAACAAATTGAAGACGAACGTGTCATCAATGCCTTTGGTTACGCATTACCGGATGCAAGCATGAACGAATCATCGGTCGTTGCCTACTGGCAAACACCCGATGAATATCTCACAGAGGAGCAAATAGCAACTCGCGAGTATCTCAGAGACCAGTTCCTTTCCAATGGTGTAACTTACATCATTTTCTCATTGAATGGGCCAATTACCGGTGAAGACGGACGTGGCTTTGTAGCAGACGTTCGAGAAGATCGAGACGATTTCCTTGATGATCTTTTTACTGGCTCTGAGGGTCAATTGCTCGTTGCTGGTTTCGCC
>JAPOIF010000115.1:0-2471 GCA_029979085.1 Methanobacteriota archaeon
ATGGTTCCAAGACGATGACGGCTATTGGTGGTATCGTCCTGAAGGTGAACCTGATTGGTTGCCTTGGGAAGAAGACGAAAACTAATCACGACGGAATCGGTTGTTGATCCCACCAAGGTGGAGCAAGGAACCACGCTTCATGACCTACTGGACGTTCGATGAGTGGCAGACCAATTGTTCCTCCGTCGATGGACAACCCACCCAGTGGATTGGTTGCGCATGGGCCAGGAAGATAATCCTCCCCTGCTTCAGTCAACTCGATGCGTAGTGTGTGTCCAGCCGGAACGATGGCATCGAGAGGGTTGAATTCCATGAGCATGGTGTACGATGAGAACGGTGCAACTGGATTTGCATCGTATCCACCATCTCTGTAACGCAAATCCATCGTTGCATGACCAAGCCGGAGATTGAGTGTATCATCGTACAGTGTTGCAAAGAGTTGACCACCGTTGCAGGCTTGCGTTGACACATCGATGTGCAATGTCGGTAATCCAGAGATGTGCAAGCCATGTTCATAGGCTTGGCTCGTCAAAGTGACAGAACCTCCTAAACCAGTGACAACACCATCGCCACTCCATTCTGTCCCGATGGATTCCATTTGCCATGTCATGTCTTCAGGTGGCCACGTCTCTTCCACATGCCATTGACCATCATGGGTTTGGATTTGTACCATCGGTTCTGGTTCGTCTCCAATGCCTTTGAGATAATATTGGAACCATCCATACAATTCAACAGCCCAATCCATTCGGCTCATGTTTGGATAGGCTTCACCTCCATAGCCACTCCCAAGTTCACTGTGTCGATCTGGCTGGTCAGGATAGTTGTGTGCCCATTGGCCAGCGATTGCTCGAGCATTGATACCAGCATCGCGCATCAACTGATAGGTGGGGAAAGCGTGGTATGGGTCAACGTTCCAATCCTGTAGCCCCCAGACAAGATACACGCTTCCACGGTAATTTTCGAGAACATCAGGTAAATGTCGACGTTCGTCCCAATAATCGTTCCATTCGGCTCCGCCAAATTCAGCAAATGCATAGGTCGACCATGGATTGAGTGGGCCGATGAGATCGTCGGAACAAACTCGCATGTCATCCGTGGTCAAATCTGCTGTAGCTGCCTGGTAAGCAGCATCGTACCCCATAGCACGGGCTTCAGACGATCCATTTCGATAGAACATTTCCTGCACCCCGATGGAGCCTGAAATTGGGACGATGGTCTTGAGATGTTCACTCGGTTGTTGAGCAGCTTCCCAATTGGTGGTTCCAGCATAGGATTTACCCATCAGGCCAACGTTTCCATTCGACCAGTTTTGTTGCCCGAGCCAATCGACAACCGCTTGAATTCCGACCTGTTCTCCAAGACCTTTGACATCTTGACAGTGCGTTGATTTTCCAGTGCCAAAGGTACTGGCTTGTGCAAGGGCGTAGCCATGAGGGACGAATGTCTCGTAGACCCACTGGCCAACGCCGCCATCTGGAACCGTGTTTGGATTCGAATCTGCACCAACGCCTGGCATGCCTTCTCCGCCAAAGTCGTAGTACGGATGGATGGTCATGATGACGGGAATTTTGGTTCCTTCTTCGACATCAGGTAACCACAATGCGACGTGCATCTTTGCCTCGTCTGGATATCCAATATCTTGTTCGGATGCTGGCAGATCGACTGTGATGAAGTGTTCCGTATAGGGTAGAACGTCATACGTCCCATTTTCAGGCAACTGAGCCCGCATCGTATCCATTGGAAGATCCATCTTGTGGCGCTCATGCAAAGGAACATCCCACCAATCGTAGGCACGTTCTACTTCATTCTCATCAGAAAGGGCTTCGCCAAACGACATTGATAGAAACAAGAACACAATACAAACAGCGATTGTTACGGAGAGCGAGATGTTCAACTGCGTTTTATTTCGGTCTGCTGACAAATCGAAGATTTCCGCTTCGAGGATGTCCTCAGCCATAACACTCCCAAACGCTGGACATAGAAGAGGATGGCGATTCTATGGCAGCCTAAACGTGGTTGGAACTGCTTGATGCCACTCATAATCTGCTTGAGCGTTGAGCCCAAGTTGATCAAAGATTTTCGCCGTACTGTGTACGCCATCAACACCTTTCATGACCGCACGTGGCGCCAGTGTTGCCAATCGAATGAGGCCTTTCTCCCATAGTGCAAGGGCTGTAATTGCATCCTGACCCGTGGGGACGGTGCGCTTCAATCTTGAACCAAACGGCGGAGGATGCGGATACTCTGTATCCAGAAATGTCCTGCCCTGTCGAGGCTTCCGAACCTTCGAATATCGAGGTTTCATGAAGCGTTTTCGTATAGCTCTCCAATCCTTGTCTCCGTACGAAACGCCATCCAGGTAGAGGCGTTCGTATTCATAGAGCGTGTCTTTGATTTCGTCCCATACTTCAACATCAATGCAGTATGTGTAGAAGTGCTCATGGGTTGGAACGACGACATCGAGGTCACGT
>JAPOIF010000115.1:2567-4673 GCA_029979085.1 Methanobacteriota archaeon
CCGGATGGTTTGGTAAATTCCAAACTTGAACCATACCGATATCGTCGTAATCTCGTGCCCAATCAGCAACTGAAAGCGTGGTTTGAACAAAATTTGGCCCTGGAATTAAGTCATCTTCGATGAGAATCACACGCTCATACCCATGAACGTCGAACAGATCTCTGCGTGCGCCGATAAGGTTTCGCCCAACCCCATAGTTTTCTTCTCGTTGAACGATTGATGTGTAAGGAACACCAGATTTGTCGATGATGTTCTTGATCTCGTCCTGCTTTGAACGGGGTCCACCGTCGATGTAATGGTAAATGTCAATCCCATTGAGATCATCGATGTTCTTGGCAAGACCATTGAGCAACTCCTCCATCAAATCTGGACGATTGAAACTTGCAGTGAAGATTGCGGTTTTCATTTCAACCTCTCCTAAGCAAGCGTTGTTTGAGATAATACAACCGTTCTTTCATCGAGTTCGGAGGATGCCGTATATTGATTGGAAGCATGATGATATCTTCGTAATTCATGCTCCGAAATATCTCACAGATGACGGTTGTATCGCAATCAATTTCATTGGTTCGGGGATTGATTCCAGCAAATCGAGCACCTTCGTGGAATGCTTTTCCTACATACACGCAAATTCCGTTAAATGTTGACCAGACCTCAACCTTCTCTGATGGAACCCCGTGGTTCCACCATGTCTCCTCCGACGTTTTTCGTGTTGCCCAAGCATCGTAAAATTGACCCATTGCATTGGTTGTGTATCCTGATACAATGTCTCCTTCGTGGTGGATGATTTTCAAAGCATCATCCGGTTTGTACAACACATCGGTTTCGATGAAAACGACCTTATCGAATGCTTCGATTGACGAGGCTTGTTCGAGACAGGCATTCCGGGCGTTTGCGATGTTTTTGACACGCGCTCCTTCTTGGCCGACCAAGTGTTCTGTTCCCAAGTCCGTGGACGTAAACGTTGTCGTGCATCGTTTTGCGAGTCGATCCGTGTATTGTTTGAGCAGTTTTTTGGTACCATCCGTTGAATCGTTCTCATAGACTGAAATCTCAACTTCATGCTCCTTCATCAACAAATTGAGTAAAGCATCAAGTTGATTGTACCATGACTTCAATCGTTTTGCGTTGTTACGAGAAATGGTACAGAGAAGAAGTTTCAACGCGCTTCACCGACCATAGAGAACCCAACAAAGTGGATGAAATTCCCTATGGACATTCCTATTTAAGGCCGAGGTTGTGGCGTGACATATGGCCACTGTTCTCGTTACTGGGGCTTCTGGGATGTTGGGGCAACATCTCGTTCCAATGCTTGAGAACAAAGGCCATCGTGTCCTAACTCCATCTCGTGAGGATGTTGATTTGACCGATGCGGATGCTACTGAATCGTACATACAATCTTCGACGATTGATGCTGTTGTTCATTGTGCAGCCTATGTTGCTGGCATTGCATCCAGTAGAGCATCGAAACACCACTCCTTTGATGCAAACGTTTCGATGGGCATGAATCTCATTCGCTCCTGTTTGGAAAATGGGATCACAACATTGCTCAATGTCGGTAGCGCAACGGTCTATCCAAGCGAAGCGCCTCAACCTCTTTCTGAGTCTTCACTCGGACAAGGTGCTTTTGAAGGTCCAATCGAAGGCTATGCGCTTTCGAAGTATGTCGTTTATCGAGCATGTGCGATGGCAAATGAGCAACACAATGTATCCTACAAGACCGTTCTTCCCTGCAATTTGTTTGGCCCCTACGATAACTTTTCACTCGAAACGGGTCATATGTTGCCTGCCATCTTACATCGAATGCATCAAGCCAAAGAACAGAACAATTCGCCGATCGTCATCTGGGGAGATGGCTCAGCGAAACGTGAATTCCTTTATGCCCCAGATTTGGCAGACTTCATTTGTTTTGCACTGGACAATTTTGAATCCTTACCAGAAGTAATGAACGTCGGTTCCGGTGTTGAAGTCAGCGTCAATGAAATGCATCAGCATATGGCGAAGATTACCGGTTATACAGGTGAACTCAAGCATGATTTCGACAAACCAGTCGGTCGATTGCGCCGCTATCTCAATCTCCATCATCAGCAACGATTGGGTTGGTCGCCA
>JAPOIF010000116.1 GCA_029979085.1 Methanobacteriota archaeon
GGGATTTCCCAGTCACGGGTCATGGAAATCTCGAACTTGAAGTTCCCATTTTCCATTGAATACTCGGTGGTGTCGAGTAGATAGACGATGCCAGTTCCCTCGTACAAGTCGAGACATTCGACAGCTGCCGTAACGTAATGCCGTGGTTCGTCGCCAAGCCCAAGATGGGAGACGTCGAGCATTTCAGGGAACGGTTCTGCATAGTGAATGTACGAAACACGTCCACCGTTTTCATTACCAGTTGTCCCACTGTCCGGCTGGCCATCATTATCCAAGTCGAGGAAATCCATCCACGAACCAACCTCAGGAGCACGCCATCGGCACATCACTGGGTTGCCTTGTCCAGCCTTGCAGAGCGTTGCCATCGTCGTGTATTGGGCAGGTGAATTAACAGGGTGTGGGACATCTGTTACGTCCCCGATTCGAAGACCTGCTTCCCAGTAGGAGCCGTAAACGAAGGTTCGGCCATAGCGTGGGTCTTCGGTGTCTTCACCTGGCCATCGTTGAACGGTCATGTCGTGAATGTAAATCCAGCCACCACGGGTTGTCTCCCAAGCGACTTCGTATTCGCCGACCTTGATGATGGTGTGGCCAATACCGGATGCAGGGATACCTGGTAGGGTTCGAGAGGCGCTGCCTTGGAGGTTGAGGTGAGCGATGGTAACACCACCGCATGCTTCACCCAAAGCTGAATCGCATTGCTCATAATCAGGGTTCGCTACGAAAATGTACCATTCTCCGTCAATCATGTGCGGGTAGAGGTTGTGTGGACCACTTGGATGATCGACATCGTACCATGAATCAACGTAGGTTGGATTTGTTTTGTCTGTGACATCGATGAGAACAACGGAGACTTGAGAAGGATCTCCCCACTCACCAACGTTTGGGTCAGCATAGCCGGAATCGACGAGTTGGTTCTGAAGAATGACGTATTCGTTACCGTTGTACTCTAGATACTTTACATCGAGAACTTGTGTGTTTGGATCGTTGTAGACACCGACGACTTGAGGGTCCGATGCGTTGGTGACATCAACGATGTGCATGTCGTTCCAACCTGCTTGGTAGGTGTAGACGTTGCCATCAGGCGAACGAGCGACGGATACTTCGGCGTTTCCTGGGCTCGTTAACGGATTGAAGGCAAGTTGCTCAATGTTGTCGGTGCCTGCTTGATGTTGACTGGCGTTGGAGTGGTCGTGTCCTTCACCTTGGAACAGCGGGTCGCCGGCTGCAAAGGAGAAGGTTGGCTCCGATGTTTCATCTTCTTCCCCAACGCCAACAAGAAGAACAGTAATCGACGATGCAAAAAGAATGCCGAAGATACTTAGAGCAACCACTCGCGTGTCCATGCCTAGGCGACAGATACCTTGCGTATTGTATTTATTCTCGGTGCACATGGCTCAACCATGCGTTCCTTTGTGGTTGCCATGGCGATGTTGCTTCTTGCAGCACCCGTAGCGGCTCACGAGTTGGTCATCTACACCGTGATTGTCAACGATGAAGGTCCGCAACCTGCCTATGTGCCTGCAACTGCCCTCAAAGCTGGCGATTCGGTGTGGTTTTGGATGAAAGATTCGACAGAAAACATGTCACTTGTGATTGAATTGAGCAAAGACGGTGCAAGCGCACGCTCGCCAACACTCGTCTACGAATGTGCTCTCGATGAGAATGGAAGTCTGGTCGATGACAACTGCAAGAATCGATTCGAATTCACATTCAATGGCAATGAATCCATCGGACTGTGGAACGTTTCCTACATGAAGTCGATCAATGGAACGTTGACTGAAACCCTGTACGGTAGTGTCACGATCAACGAAGATGTTCATCTCGATGCGAATCATTCACATGATGATAGCGTGCAATCCGAACTCGATACGAAAAGCAGCGATGATACCTCCATGATTCAAACGCTTGCGATTGCCGTTGCAATCCTATCAGCGCTTGGCCTTGGAATCGTTCTAATGATGCCCGAAAAGAAGACATTTGTCGAAGAAGAATAGATCCCATTTTGTGCCTTTATGTACTGTGAAAAACAGTATTCTTATGGTCGAAAATCCATCAGAAAACGATAAACTGAAAGCCATCCGAGAACAAAAAGAACAACCGCTTCTCGATGCGTTCCAAGGCTCAAAAATGTGGTTCCATGAGAAGTATCTTCTCTTCGAAACCACAGTGAACATCGAAACCGATGCATGGGGGGCTCGTATCACACTAAGTAGCATAGCTCATCCAACATTCACCATCTCTGGAAGATGGGACATGATCAACTTCGGTTCTGACTACATCGGGTGCTCGATGGTGGGCTGGTCGCTCTATTCTGAATGCCCCTATCCTGAATGGTTTGAGGAATGAATTGTCATCTGCTCAAATGCGACGATTCAAAGGTAAACGGCTTCTCGGAAGGTCGTGGCTTGGGTACGTCTACGGCGATTTCTGAAGCATCTCGAAAAGAGAGGTGAGGTGCTGCGCATCAACCGTCCGGTTGATGTCGCCTACGAGGCGGGTGCCATCGCTGACCTTCTGGTCAAGAACGACGGTCCTGCTGTCGTCTTCGAGCAACCACGTCTAGCAGATGGATCGATTTCTCCTATGCCTCTGGTCATGAACCTCTTCGGTAGTCATCAGCGAACCCTAGATGCACTTGGAGCCTCACACGAAACAGAAGTCGGCGATCGCATGACAGCGATGATGAAGCCAGACATTGGTACATTCGTCAAGATGCCATGGAAAGCACTACCTCTTGCTCGTGACGCCTTTGCTATGCCTCCACGAAAGAAGCGATTTGCCGCTCCTTGTCAACAGGTTCGCATGAAGAACCCCGATTTGACCAAACTCCCTATTCCAAAGACGTGGCCAATGGACGGAGGTCATTTCGTGACACTACCTTTGGTCGTGACCAAAGACCCGAAGACAGGAGATCACAATCTTGGAATGTATCGTGCCCAAGTCTTCGACGAGAAGAACATCGGACTACACTGGCAAATCCACAAACATGCTGCAGATCATGCTGCTGCGAGTGGAGATCGAATGCCTGTGGCCATTTGCATAGGCGGGCCACCTGAACTCATCTTCTCGGCCATTGCTCCACTCCCTGACAATTTGAGCGAATACCAGTTTGCAGGAATCCTCGGTCGACGCTCGTTGCGTATCACGAAAGCCGTAAGTCAAGATTTGATGGTTCCTGCAGAGGCAGACATTGTCATTGAAGGCTATTGCATTCCAGGTGAAACACGAACTGAAGGGCCTTTCGGCGACCACTTCGGATTCTATTCACTTACTGGACAATATCCTGTACTACACGTCACGGCTATCACACACCGCAAGGATGCTATGCTACCTGCGACCATTGTTGGTCTTCCACCAATGGAAGATGGATATCTTGGCGAAGCGATAGGAAGACAGTTCTCTCCTGTTCTACGATTCCAACATCGAGACGTCATTGGCGTTCACCTTCCACTCGAGACCGGATTCCACAATCTTGCTATCGTTTCATCAAAGCAACGCTACCCCCGACAAGGACGGAAGACGGCACTCGGATTGTTCGGTGCTGGCCAGATGATGTTTCTCAAGAGCATGATCGTGGTTGATCAAGACCAAGACCCAAAGGATTTGGAAGCGCTCCTTGATGCCATGAACAACAATGTCCACATTGCAACGGATGTCATCGTTCTGGACGGTATGGTCGCCGATTCGCTTGAAGCTGCAAGCCCGTACGAGAACGTCCACTCGAAACTCCTCATTGATGCGACAACGCTCGCAGCAGCCGATCCTCGTTCTTCCAACGATCCTTTGGAAGGTTCGTTCAAGCAAGAAGTACCTGCTTGGAGGCAGGGGCTCGAACCTGCACCCTCCTTCGATGGTCTTGATTCCGTTCTTGACCTGGATGACGTCTCTGATGCTCGCATGCTTCGTGACAGCATGCTCGTTGTCACGACGAACGTACCAGCCTCACCATCGCCAAAGGAAGGTTCGGATGCTTCAAACGATGCCGCAGAAACGGCTCGTCGAGAAAAAATAGAGCAATTGAAAAATCAAATTTGGCAATTGGATTCTTCTTCCAACTTGCGATGGTTGTTCATCACTAACGATGATCTCGATTTGCACTGTGAGAAAGCTCGGAGAAGACTCCTTTGGCAACTCACATCCCGCTTCGATGTCGGCCGTGGACTCACGTTTGATGAGAACAAAGAGCGCATGTGTTGGGATGCAACCACACCAATTCCATCCAGCGAACATGGCGTACGCCGATGGCCTGCTGTGACCATGCATTCTGAGGAAACGCTCGAAGCAGTACGCAAACATCCCGAACTTGACAAATACCAATGGCCACCGCATCTTGAATTCAGGTGAAGGCATGAACCTCAAGCAAATCGCTGAGTTCGTGAAAATCGAACATACGCTGTTCTCG
>JAPOIF010000117.1 GCA_029979085.1 Methanobacteriota archaeon
GAGCATCGAACAAGTACACGAAATCACACGAATCACACGATGGTTCCTCCAACGCTTCGAACACATCGCTCAGATGGAATCCGAACTGGTTGGCATGGAGGTTCGACCAACCTCACTCGATCGGAAAACAATGATTCACTACAAATCCCATGGATTTAGCGATGCTCACATCGCAGATGCACTCAACGGATTCAATCCAACTGGTTGGAAGGCATTACCAAACGACTGCAACGAAGAATCGGTGATGATTCGTCGTCATGAATTGAAGGTTCATCCTCGCTATCGTATGGTTGACTCTTGCGCTGCTGAATTTGCAGCGAAAACCCCGTATTATTACTCAACCTACGAGCCATTCCAAGACGATGGAATCGATCATGTTCCCAATTTGGAAAAGCGGAACAAACAACGTATGGTTGCCATTGGTTCTGGACCGATTCGAATCGGTCAAGGTATTGAATTCGATTATGGGTGTGTCCACGCCGTGATGGCCATCCGTTCGGCAGGAATGGATGCTGTTCTCATCAACAACAATCCAGAAACAGTATCAACAGACTTTGATACTTCAGACCGCTTGTATTTCGATCCTTTAACAAGCGAATGTGTTTCCGAAATCCTTCTTCGCGAGAAAGCACATGGAATTCTTCTGCAATTCGGTGGGCAAACGGCAATCAATCTCGCTCAACCTATCGAGAAGCGCCTTGACCACTTAGCCTCGAAAGGAGCAGAAGTACAGATTCTAGGAACCAGTGTTGACGGAATTGACGAGGCAAGCGATCGAGAACGGTTCGAAGCGTTTGCAAAGAACAACGGACTTCGTATGCCAAATGGAGCGACTGGAACGACTGCGGACGATATACGCAAGGCTGTTGCCGACATTGGATTCCCTGTTCTCATTCGACCTTCATACGTTCTTGGTGGCCGAGGAATGGAAATCTTGGCAAATGAAACGCAACTCGAGGCTTACCTCAAAGAGGCCTATCTTGCTCCAGACAAGCCTTTGTTGGTCGATGAGTACCTCGGTCACGCTACAGAACTGGATGTCGATGCAGCTGCTGATGGAAAAGAGGTTCTGGTTGGAGCGATTATGGAACACCTCGAAGAGGCAGGCATTCACTCCGGAGATTCGACCTGTTTTATTCCTGCCCAAAACATAAGTGATGAAATGCTTACTCGAGTTGCAGAACAAACGAAAACCATTGGATTAGGACTCAACATCAAGGGTTGTTTCAACATTCAGTTTGCCATCCAAGGCGATGATTTGTATGTCCTTGAAGTCAATCCTCGATCCTCACGAACCGTACCATTCGTAGCCAAATCATCTGGATTACCATTAGCGAAAATTGCTGCAAACGTTACAATCGGAATCCCACTTTCAAAACAGACAATTCCAAAGCGAACGTCGGGTCAAATATGTGTCAAGGCACCCGTCTTCCCGTTCATCAAACTGCGAGGGCTTGATCCTGCGCCAGGTCCTGAAATGAAGTCCACTGGAGAAGTCTACGGTTCCGATGTTTCAGCAGACGTTGCATACCTCAAAGCACGATTGGCTACAGAAGTTCCTGTCGCAAGTGCTGGAGGCGTTTACCTAACTGTTCGAGATGAGGACAAAGATGGTCTTGTTCCAATTGCGGATGAGTTGTGTGAACTTGGATTCACACTCTATGCTACACCTGGAACAGCGGATGTTCTTCGAGCAGCCAATGTTGATGTTACAACCGTCTATAGAATCAATGAAAGGAAGCATCCAGATGCATTAGATTTGATGCGTCGAGGAGACATCTCCTTCATTGTCAATGTTCCTACCGTATCGGGAGGAGCCGTTCGTGATGGGAACATGATGCGACGACTTGCTGTGGAATTGAACATTCCGTTTGTAACAACGATTCGTGGAGCACGGATGGAGACTGCTGCAATTCGTGCCCTCATCGAGAAAGACATCGTACCGAGGAAACTTGAAGTTCATTACGATTCGAAGTTCCTCTGATGCATTGACTTCCATCAACCGCTTCATCCATAAACCATCACTCTCGAACGTCGGGTATGGACATCGTTGCGTTGTCACAATCGGATCTCGATTCGATTTGGTCCATCAATGAACAAGGCCTACCAGGAACAGGGCAAGTTTCGAAAGAAGAAATCCTACAATTACTGGAATTCTCATCCCTTTCTCTTGGAGCATACAGAGAAGGTGAGTTGCTTGGATTCGTCATTTGTTTACCTCCCAAAACAGCGTATGGAAGCCTCAATTATGCATGGTTTAACCAACATTATACTTCGTTCATTTATGTTGATCGAATCGCTGTATCTAAACGACATCGAGGTTTAGGCGTTGGATCTGCCCTGTACAATCATGTCGTAGCATACTCGCAAGAACACGCAGTTCCAGTAGCTGCAGAGGTGAACAAGGAACCACCGAATCCAGGTTCAATCCGATTTCATCACCGATTTGGCTTCGAAGAAGTCGGGGTTCTTCATCATGCAGAAAAATCTGTTACGATGTTCTTGAGGAAAGCATAGGATCGATTCGGATTCGATTCCCGATCCAAAAGCCTGCAATATTGACGATGATATCCGATATTTTGTTGTCAATTGTTTCCTTGGCAAATTCATAAGGCAAGTACAATTCAAGAATCTCCCACCCTATAGAGAGAGCCAAGAAAAGATACCAGTTCTTGAGGAAGAAACGACCGAGGATTGACCACTGGATAAAATGGCCAAGAGACCATAGATTGAGCAATGTCATACAAATCAGAGTGCCTCAATGACGATGGCGATACCTTGTCCTCCACCGATGCATGCTGTAGCAATACCATACTTTCCACCGGATCGCTTCAACTCATGGGCGAGCGTGAGCGTGAGACGAGTTCCTGTTGCGGCAAGTGGGTGTCCGAGACCAACTGCACCGCCGTTAACGTTGACTTTATCCTCATCAAGGCCAAGTTCCTTGACGCAAGCAACGGCTTGGCCTGCGAATGCTTCGTTGATTTCCCATCGATCGATATCTTCGATGGACAGGCCTGTGCGTTCCAATGCTTTGCGTGATGCTGGCACAGGTCCATATGCCATGATTGCTGGTTCGAGTCCGACAATTCCCCAGCCAACGATACGAGCGAGTGGTTCGTCTCCATCTGCTTCTGCTTGTGATGCCGATTTGATGACTACCGCTGCCGCACCATCGACGATTCCTGAGGCATTTCCAGCTGTTACGAGTGAGTCGGGGCCAAAGGCTGTCGGAAGTTTCGAGAGTGACTCAGGGGATGTGTCACGTACAACGTGATCTTCGTCCTTCGCTGTGATAACTTTCTCACCACGACGTGACTTAATGACGACATCCACGATTTCATCATCGAAGACACCGTTCTCGATTGAAGCGAGCGTACGTTGGTGAGATCGTGCCGCGAAGGCGTCCGTTTCCTCACGAGTAACACCTTTTCGTGCACAAATTTCGTCGCTTGTTTGCGCCATAAACTTGCCACAGGTCATATCCTGCAGATTGGTCATCATGTAATCCTCAACAGGAGGTGAACGTCCGAGTTTCCAGCCGTCACGTGCGCCTCGAAGGACGTGCGGAGCTTGGGATAGATTCTCCATACCACCTGCAACAACCGTGGATGCTTCATCAAGCATAATCATCTGTGCACCAGTAACGATGGACTGAATTCCAGAGCCACAGATTCGAGAAAGCGTCAACATAGGGACTTCTTGAGGAATACCCGCCTTGAGCCCAGCATGTCGTGCCCCATAGATGGACTGTGAACATGTTTGAAGCGCATATCCCATAACGACATGATCGACGCTTTCTGGAGCAGTATTTGTCTTCTCCAATGCGCCTTTGATGGCAATCGAGCCTAATTCTTGTGCACTCACTGTTTTGAGAAGGCCACCGGGTTTACCATCACCACGCTTTCCACCAACCCATTCACAAAATGGAGTTCTTGCTCCTCCAACCAGTACGACATCTTCAGCCATGAATCTCCGAACTCAATTCGGGTCAAGAAGGATGCGCTTCTACGCTTAGAGGTTCATCAAGGTAACAATGAGGCCACCAATAGTCAAGCACAATGGAATCATCATGACTTCAAACGAAGATCGCATACGCCCAAGATTTGCGAGTTCAGTTCCACGCTGTAAGGTCGCTTTGACACCTGGAGCATCTTCACCAACAACCTCCAGAAGCGTGTTTTGAAGCGTTCCATCGAGCCCTTCATTTTGTATTTCTTCTTGAGGTCGGCTTCGTGTTGTCCCAACAAGATAAACTGGATTTCCAATTCTTAGAGCATAGACCGTCCATCGATGCTTGACCACATTCCCTCCAGTAAACAAACGTGCTGCGAACTCCATTCCAAGTTCCTTTTTGAGCGAATCTGCATGGTTGGATTCCCAACGCTTGAGG
>JAPOIF010000118.1 GCA_029979085.1 Methanobacteriota archaeon
GGGGGGCTTGAAGTACGGCATCAGGAAGACTCCAACGGCCAATGCCGAGATGAGCCACGTGAGGTAGACGCCATCCACAATGAATCCTCCTTGTGATGTGGTGATGGCTTGTGCTCAAGAAACCTGCACCTGATTTTCGTTCTTTGAGACCGAAATCACCACGCACCGTGAACGTAAGGTCGTCCACGGTCGGGATCACGACGATGGGCAAGATCCCAAATTCGCTCAAATCGATAGATTCCGCTGGAACAGCCGGTTTCCCACTCGAATGAGAGGGCATAGTTTCCAACGGTTCGAACCAACGGCTTCTGCTTCGGATGTGCTTCAACGGTTCGGCGCAGTTGCATACTTGTCTCATCTTCATTACGAAGCGGAGCGCATTTTGCACATGGGCAAGCATGACGCAAATCATCGTAAGAAACTGTGAACGTCGTTCCGTCTTCGTACGTGAGTTCCATATCGGTATCACGACGTTCAAGACGACGCAATTCGAGAATGTCTTCTGCCATAATCAAGCCTCAAATGATTTCCAGACTGGATGAACTCGCTCCATTCAACTGCGATTGAATCGAGGCGACAACGTGAGAAAATGCGGTTGCTGAGGCGCCTTCAGGTTCGCTGACAATTCGGTGAACTCCGTCATCTCCACCACGAACAAAGCCAGGGTCAAAGGGTAATGCTCCGAGGAAGGGTACGCCAAATTCTTCTGCAGTTGAACGACCACCTCCTTCTTTGAAGATATCCAAAGTGACACTGAATCGACCTTCATCATCGCATGTTGCGCGAACGGTACGACCTGCAGGTGCTGCAATTTCAATGTCTGAGCCGGGACTTCCTTTTCCTTGAATGGTATATCCACTCATGTTTTCGACAACCCCGAGAACGGGAACCTTCAACGATGATGCAAAGGAGATGGACTTACGACTATCGAGCAAAGCAACGTCTTGTGGCGTCGTTACAATGACCATTCCGTCGATGTCTGGCAACGATTGAGCAACGGTCAGTGGTTCATCCGACGTTCCAGGAGGGAAGTCGATGATCAAGTAGTCAAGGTTGCCCCATTCGACGTCACCAATGAATTGCTGGATGGCTCCGAGTTTGATTGGACCACGCCAAACAACAGGCGTATCCTCGTCTTCGAGAAGGAACGCCATGGAGATGACTTTCACGCCAAGGTGCCCTTGCGCTGGATGGATGCGTCCACCTTCGACATGCAACTTGCGACCATCGAGTCCCATCATCTTTGGAACGTTTGGCCCGGTGATATCGATGTCGAGAATACCCACCTTGTGACCTTGTTGTGCAAGGGCGAGGGCAAGGCCGGTTGAAACAGTGGACTTTCCAACGCCACCCTTTCCTGAAAGAACCATGATCTTGTGTTTGATTTTCTTTCCAATCTCGGCCATGGCCATCTTTCGCTTCATTTGGGCATAGGCTTGCTCCATCTGCTTCTGAGCTGCAGCATCAGGTGCTTCTGGTGCCTCTGCTGGAGCATCGTTTCCTGGGTTATGCATCGAAACAGGAGAATCGGACATACCCTTTCCACTTGTTCTGCCTACTTCAATGCGTTTATTTTCCCTTCATGAGCAACCACCAGCCACCATGAGTTAGACTCGTTGCAAGAAGAGCGAGCAACGTTGCATCGATTTGGAAGTTCATGCTTGTGTAGGCGTAGGCGATGCCGATCGAGAGTGGAATGCTGACAATGTAGCCAATTCGTTCGGATCGATTCATACTCGAATCGATGAGCCAAAGCAATGGAGCACAAAAGAAGGTCATCGCAACAAGAAGGAGAGCTACGAAACGGAACAGTAGGTCAAGGTCGTTCGCTGCAAAGACAATATGAAGGACGAAAAGAAGGGAATAGATCGAAGAAAACACAAGGATAGCCTTCATTGTCATACCTTCCTACTTGTTCTAAAGAGTCAACCTTGATAAGTTCCATCACAAAGGTTGAGTCATGCGACTGCTGTTCGTTTGTGTAGGAAATTCGTGCCGATCACAGATGGCAGAAGGCATTGCACGTCATCTTGGGCATGAGGCTGCGAGTGCAGGAACACATCCAGCAAGTCAAGTTTCTGCGAATGCCATCACCGTTCTGGAATCCAAAGGGATCGACACACAGGGATTGAAGCCAAAGTCCGTCGACCTGTTCAAGGCTGAAGATTTCGACATGGTCATTTCGATGGGTTGTGGCGTTTCTTGCCCAGCGATGAGAATTGATGAAGACTGGGGACTCAACGATCCAGTTGGACAATCGCTCGAAGTGTTTGAAGCAACAGCCAACGAAATTGAGCGACGATTGTCTCAATTGTGATTATTCTTCCTCGGCCATCTCGCCTTCACCGAGCAGTTCGATGAACATGCTACTGACCGTTTTGTTTCGACCATCATGGTCTTGAAGTTCAATCGAATCTGTCTCGATGTTCACGATGCTCACCTTTTCTGGAAGCATGGATGCGATGATTCCATGTCGCCTTCGGCAGATTTCGGCAACATCGACGGCTCGGCTGATGGCTTGTCCGCGTGCTTGCAAGCGAACCAGTCGTTCTCCTTCTTGCATGGCCATGAGAACGGCTTTCACGTACGAGAAAGAGGGCTTTTTTCCAACGTAGACAATTCTGGGTTCGGTCATACAATGACATTGTACAAGCAGTATGTAAAGGCTCTTTCAGAAGATTTTGGTGCGAGCGCCGGGACTCGAACCCGGGTTCAGGCGTTGGCAACGCCCGGTGATAACCACTACACTACGCTCGCAGGTAGCAACCAACCCACCGAGCAGGGGTATAAACGATTGTCGGCGCAATTGGATGCTCACTGGAATCCAAATCGGTCCTGACCTTCTTTGGGTGGTTGTCGTTGCCGGAAATACACCACCAAACCGGCAAGTAAAGCGGCAACACCAACCGCGATTGCGATCAACGTCACGGATGTTTCATCACCGCCAGAACCAATGGTTCCATCATCAGCTTCCTCAACAAAGACGACGAAGGAAGTCGGCGCTGTCGCATCACCAAAGGAATCCGATGCTTGGACAAAAATCTCGTGAGCGCTAATCGGTGTTGATGTACGAATCGAAGCAGCAGCGGTGTAAATTCCATCGTTTGCTTCTCGATCGAGTCCTTGCCCATTGTCGTAAAGTGTGACCCAACGAGTCGTTTGACCAAGTGGTTTGAGAACGCCCAAATCGGCGCGAACCAAGAGAATTCCATCTGCATCATCAACTTGGATTTCAATCGCCTGTTCGGAATCTGAATCACTTCGTTGGAGTGGTTCTGTTGTCGAGAGAATGAGTGTTGGTGGCGTGTTTTCGATGGTAACAACCAATTCCTCATCGGTTGAACTCGGTTGGAAGTGATGTTCTGAAGTCTGTGTTTTGCTGACGAGGATACTGGCGCCCAAATTGTCCGTAAGGCGAACCTTGAGTGGCCGAATACCTGGCGTCATGCCTTGAGGAATAACCAATTCACAAGCCCATACCTCAACTTTGAGGCAGGGTGTTTCTTCACCGCCGTACTCTCGAAGGTCGACGACGATGGAATCGACCCCATGGTAATCGAGAACATCAAGGGTCATCAGCGTGGCACCACCACGAACCACGTTTCCGGGTTCAATCGTTGCGCTCAAGATCCGTGGAGCTTGATTTTCAACAGTGATGTTTGTTGAAAGCGTATCGGATTCACCCCATTCATCAACAACTTCGACACTGATTGGCAATTCACCTACCTGAGTCCCTTGAACTGATACCAACGTCGTCCATTCGTTGTCACCAATGCTTTGATCGCCATTCAAACCTCGGTCGTTCATCGAAACCATTCCAAGGCCAATCGAGGAAAGATCAACTTGAACACTAACGATGTTCCAATCAGGATCATCGATGGTCGCAACAAGGTGCGCTGAAGACGCACCTTCTCCAAACACCAAGCCTTCCATGAGCGACAAATCGAGAACTTGTGGAGCCGTGTTGTCATCAGCCGAAACGATGCTCGGCGAGAGAATAGCGTCAACGGCTTGTGATTCATTGAGAAGAGCCGTTTCCCCATCTTCGCCGAATTCAATTTCAAACGAACGGATCGTACTTGCCAACAAACCTGTCAATGGCCCCTGATGGACGATGGAACCTGAAGCCGTCCCTGAAACGCCATCACTGTAGACTCCAGTCCATTGAATCACACTCAAATTTTTGGCATCTCGTGGCTCGATGGTTTCTTGTCCTGCCGTCACAGTCAATACGATGCCATCTTGGGCAAGGAGGCGAACAACATCACCCGTTTCCATAGGAACTGGTGCAAATCCAGCTTCTCTTCCCACAGAGATGCTGCCGAGGGCTTCTTCGACC
>JAPOIF010000119.1 GCA_029979085.1 Methanobacteriota archaeon
CAACTGGAGGAAAACCAACTTGTTTCAGTCAATGTAGGGTGTAGTGCTTGTCAGGTTCAACTTGATGCTGGCGACTCAAGTCAGTCTTCAACATCGTCTGTGACCTACAAAGCAACCGAAACAACCACTGTTCAACTTTCGATTTCTTCAAGCACAAGTGAGACGATTTCAACCTCAATTATGATTGTTGATGATCGAGAACTTTTGAGCCAACGTCCGAGCCCACAAACGAGCATCGATGTTGTTGAATCAAACACGTGTTCAAGTCCAAGTGCATGCATTGACATGCACCGTGGAAATCTCAAAACCATCCTCTCTGGAGGTTACGATTCTCTTGGATTTGACACAGGCGGAGTTGAAACCGGTTCTGAGGAATATTACGGATTTGAGGTTCAAGCAGATGAGACGATTGAACTCACACTTCACCATGCTTCGGATGCTGTTCGATTTGATTTCTACATGCAAACGGAAATCGCAGAACAACTTCTCGACACCGTCATTGAATCGATAACAGGAACAAACCCGAGCCTCTTGCAAGAGGCAGTTTATCTTCCAATTGAAGAAGACGGTCGAATAATCGTCAAAGTTTCGACCTCTGCACCATTTTCCGCTTATGCGCTTCAGCGGACAATACATACCCCTCAACTAACGATGACAGTCGAGAACACTACATCTCAATTTGAACAAATTGGCCACGGCACCTCAAAGAGTGCTTTTGCGATCGATGCAACTGGTGTTGTCAAACTTGCTCCAGTTATCGAGGACATTACTGCGACACTCTCTGTCAGAATTGGGGATGCATGGGTGGACATGCCAGAACTTGTTGTCGAGCGAAATACCGTTGAACGAATCTATGTGTATCCAAACACATCCATGGCCATGCTCCACATCGAGAGTAACGTCCATTGGGTTGATGTCACCATCGAGAGTTCAGCAGATGGCAATACAACGAAGGATGCGCCAAGTTATCGTCCAACAAGCCTCGATGCATCCGATTTACCAATCGTGTATGCTGAAAACACCGAGGACTATCATGGCGAACTGACATTGGCAACGATGGATACTTCCGACCATTACTTGATTTCGGTCGATGGATGGGTTGATTCCGAACATCGTCTCCATATCGTCATCGATGGCAACAGTCCCGATCTACTCGTTGAAGTGCAAGAACTCGATCAAGAAACAATGGAAGTTCTACAAGAATACCAGTTGACTCCAGACTTGTTTACCAATGACATGGATTTGTACATCTCTGTCGGTCCGGGTCTTCACTTGATTGAATTCTACCATGCCAATGAATCCGTTCTCGAAGATCAAAACTGGAGCAACAATCTCCCTGCTTTGGAATACGACATGAGCATCACCAAAGTAACAACTGAAATCGGTGAAGAGCCGTGGTTTGCCCCTTCAGATGAAGCCAAGTTTTGGGGTTCAGCCGTTCGATGGATTCTCGGCATTGGCATGATGCTACCTGCCATCTATCTTGTTTACTCGATGAGAAAAACTCGACGTGATGCTGCCCGAATTGGAGCCATGAAACAACGACTCGCCATGCTTACGAGTATCCTCAATGAGGGGAGTGAATCACCTGAAAAGACAAGAAAATCTTTGGTACGTTCATTGGAAGCCGTCGCCACACTACCATGGGATTCTGCGATTGCTTCCTGGGGCGAGCCTGAACGTTCTTACTCAACAGATGGCACATCAATAGCCGTTTGGAACTTGGATCCTCGATTGGCAAAATCCTTGGGCAACTGGCCACTTCTCGTTGGGCTCAACACACAACAAGAAACATGGGAGATTGCTGCTTTCAGATTTGATGCCCCATATGGACAAGCCCTGACCGTCGATCATGTTGAACCGCGCCTTCTGCATCAAGGAGAGGAGGTTTTTGTTGACACCGTTGCAAAAGGAACGACCGTTTTCCTCACCATTGACCTTGCAGGAGAAGCAACACAGGTTGACGTTGAACTCAATGGACATGTTGAAGGCGTTCCACGAGGAATGCGAATTCCAACTGCTCTAACTCGATTTTCCGAGGAAGAATGATCATTCGTTGGCTCTGCGTTCTGATGCGTCATCGAGAATTCGTTGCACTTGATCGTCTGGATTCAGACTTGATTTCATCGATTCAAGTTGCTTTTTGTCCAATTTTGAGATTTTATCCGGAACGTGGAGTTTGAGAAGGACGACGACGTCTCCTCGCCCACTTCTTCGCATGTGAGGAAGTCCACGCTTCTTGATTTCGAGCGTATGACCGGCAGATGAACGAGCAGGAACGACAATGTCGAGTTGTTTACCATCGATGTGATCGATGGTAACTTTTGTTCCAAGAATCAAATCAGGATATCCAAGTGGGAGCGACATAATCAAATCCGAACCATTTCGTTCGAACCACGGATGGGTGAGGACTTCAATCTCAATAAGCAAATCACCTTGTGACCCTTTTCCTCTTTCTGCTGGTTGACCTTGTCCCCGAAGACGTAGACGGGTTCCATGCTCTGCACCGGGTGGTACATTGAATCGAATGGTTTTTTCTTCGATTTTATGACCTCGACCTGAACAATCGCCACATGGCGAATCGATTACAGATCCAGTCCCGCCACAATCTCGGCAATCTTGAATCACCTCGTTGACAAACGGGCCAATCTGTTGACGCACACGGACACGACCCTGCCCTTGGCATTGTTTGCAATTGGTTGTGTTGCCATCTTTGGCACCTGTACCAGAACAAGTTCCACACTCTGCTGGCAAATCAAGCTCAATGGATTCTTCACTGCCTGTGATGACCGTGGCCAAATCAATACTGTGACGAACAAGGATATCCGAGCCTCGCCGGTCTCGACTTCGCCCTCGCCCTCCACCAAAGAAACCCGAGAAGAAATCCCCACCGAGAAGGTCTTCAAGATTGATGTTGAAACCACCGCCTGAGAATCCACCAAATGGATTCCCTACTGGCCCATCATGGCCGAATCGATCATAGTGGGCTCGCTTTTCGGGATCTGACAAGACTGCATATGCTTCTTGAATTTCTTTGAACTTCTCTTCCGCATCCGGCTCTTCACTTCGATCTGGATGAAAACGGCGTGCTAATCGCCTGAAAGCATTCTTGAGTTCTTTTTCTGTTGCCGACCGCTCAACATCGAGAACTTCGTAATAGTCTCGTTTGTCAGTCAGTGTTCCACCCAAACGATGCCAACAGGCGCTCCACTAAAACCTCACGTTGAAATGAAGGTCAAAGTGTTGTACCACAGGATTGGCAATAGCGTTCCGATGGTGGGTTGTTCGCACCACAAGAAGTACACCCCCCCGATGCGACCCCTGCGACTGGTGCAACGCTACCGCCACTCAGCATTGCTAAATCTTCAATCGATTCTTTACGCTGGACGGGAATGGTTGGTGTATCGCCGGTCGTTGTCGAAATGACGCCACCATCATCGCTCATTGATGTCATCGTTAAGTCATCATTTGTTCGTGATTCTGAAAGTGAAGTCTTGATTGGTGCGATTGGACGTTGAGCAATCACGGGTGTCTCCTGAGCGTTGGCGCGAAGCCTTGCAAGGCGGCGCTCTTCCCGTTCTGCGGCCTTATCCTTACCAAACCACCCAAAGATTGCGTCAATGAGGTTATCCATCCAACTTGTCTGTCGAACCGAACCAACTGTTGAATCCACCATTTCGTCCATGTCGGTACCCTCACCGCTCATTCGGCGAGTTGCCTTTTGCACAAATCCTTGTTCGGTAAGCATCTGGACTTCAGAAGAGACATCTCGGTCTAATTCCAATTCAGGGGCTTCTCGACCGAATGAACCAATCGTTGCATTGAGATGCTCTTTGTTAATGTGCGTGTCCTCTTGCAAAGGCGCATCCTTCTCCCAAACACCTCTTGCTTCAGCATCATAGACATGTTTCATTTTCTTCATAATTTCTGAGCGACGGTATTCGTGATCCTTGGTGACTCGCGTCCTTCTCAAAAGCAACAACCCAATGAGTAGGCCAAGACCGTACCAGACGACCTTGTAGAGCCAGGAGAGCGAAAGAAGGTCAGCAAGAGGCGTTACAATGACATGAAGCGAACCCATGACCAACAAAGGTAACGCAAAGAGGCCGATTGAGGATGCCTGTCGCGTTGCCATACCATCCACTCTGCCGTTTTCTTCTTATGCGTTCGCCTTGATTGTATCATCATCGATCCCTTGAAGCACGTCCTTTCCGAAACAATCCATCAACCAAACCAAGTGTGAAACCTGTATGCAAGAGAAGG
>JAPOIF010000011.1:0-8591 GCA_029979085.1 Methanobacteriota archaeon
GTTCCTCTTCAACCGCATCATCAATGGCGTCGAGCTCCTCATCCAACTCAGGCATGTGTTCAGCTTCAACTTCGAACTTTTCCGAGCAATCAGGACAGCGAACGGTTCCAGAATAATCGCCTGGAATCCGAAGTGTTCGATCGCAGGCTGGACAAGACCGTTCAACAGGTTCTGCTTCCTTCTTTTTGGGTTGAGATGTTGTGGCTTTCTTCTTCGGGGATTTTTCTGATTTGGGTTGATCGAGCGATGCTCCACGGCGGAGATGAAGAACAAGAATGATGCAACATGCAACAGCAATCCCACCTCCAATTGCAACAAATGGGATTTCGACCGATGCTTCTTCAACAACTTTGGCTGTGACAAGAATACTTTGCTCTCCCTCAACAATCGACGTTTCATAACGCCATTCTGCCTTCAATAACAACTCGTTGTCGTCAGGAACAACGAACGTGAAATCGATGTTTCGAGAAGAACTTGCCTGCAATGGATCGGTTGAAACTTGCCCAAGCAGAAGACCACTGCTATCTGTGAGGTACAACTCGCCGGCTGGACCTTCAACAGAACCAGTGTTTTGCAACATGACCGTTACCGTCACATCCTCGCCTTGTATGGGTTCACGAGGCAATGTTATCGGGTCGATTTGCAAGGAATACCCCGCCTCTGAGGTCACAAAGGATGCTGTTGCAATGTAACTGTTTGTGGATGAAACCCAACCACTCGGCTCCATTCTGAGAACCACCGTGTTTCCTTGAATATCCCCCAATGTTGTTTGTCCTGTAACTGTGCCTGAGCCGAGCGTTACCGTTTGCTCATTCACGAATACATCCGTTCCTGAAACTCTGTATCCGAAACGAAGTTTGACATCTCGGTCGACACCATCTGTAATGGAAACATTCCAATCAAGAACGATTCCAGAAGAACCGTCATTGACCTCAAGCTCTGCAAACATATCTTGAGGAGCAAGAACGGTAAGTGAGGCAACGCCCTCAAGTCCTGACGCTACGAGTCCGTTTGTAGAGACGATGCTCCACTCAAATGTGTGCAATCCTTCGCTCAAATCGCTAAAGTCGAGGGTAATTTCACCTGCGGAACCTGCGTCAAGAGTCAACGATTCACTGAAAAATTCCATCCCATCATGCAGGACGCGAAGTGTTGCAGATCCTGTCGCATCACCTTGATTTCGTAGAATAAAGGACGTTTCCAATTCATCACCCACATGCCAGGGGCCATCAATAAATGAAAATCCACTCGAGCCTGCTTCATTGAATACGGCTGATGGCAGACCTTCAAGTGAGAATTCAACATTTGTTGGAACGGATTGATTACGGTCGCCGCCATAGATGCATTCGAGGATTCCAGGTCGTGCATAAATCCCGACAGTGTTGACAATCGTTTGACCTACGTCAACGTTCAAGGATTGATTGTAGACTTCATCGTTGAGGAAATTGCAAACAAGTGTCCCATCGAACGCTCGCTCACCGAGCGCATTTGTTGATGTAAGATTAAACTGAATCAAATCTCCTGAAGCATACTCCGACGTTGATGGTTGGATATCCAATTGAACATTTGGAAGAGGAGGTGGGCCGATTTCAATGGAATCGTTCAATGATAGACTCGTGTTGTTGATCGAAATCTCAACGTTGAGTTGACCCTCAAACACTTGGTGCGAAGAGAAGTACACCAACACCTCGGTGACCATTGCGTCAATCGATACACTCTCGAAATAGACGGTTTCATTCCATTCAGTTTGACGTACATCAACGGCAATGGATGCAACTTGGGTGCTGCTGCCGACGTTCTCTACTGGGATTTCAAGCAGAAGATAATCACCTTGTCGGACTGTTGCATTGTTTGTGAGGACTGCGAATTCATCTGCACCGGAGTAGGTCAGAGAATTTGCACCTACAAATTGGAGGTCAACAGGATCTTCCGCATGCACTGCGGGGAATGCAAGAAGCGTACACAGGAGCATTCCAACCAAAACAGAGGCCGGAAATTGACAGCCATTGTGCTCCATAAGGTGGTTCAAACTATGGAGGTTTTTGAGTATGATGTCGAATGAAGGCATGACAAGAGGTTTATTGATGGTTAATCGGTGGGGCTAATCCATGACGCCTGAGGAACTCTTGGCCATCACTCCAGAGTTTTTGGCGAAAGCCATCCTTCACCGGCGCGAACGACTTGCTGCTGAAATCCCAGAGCAACTTGATGCACGGACTGATGAACTTACGGAAGCAGCAGCAATGGCACGTGCTGCAAAAGCAAAACGTGACGATGTCAACAGGAAGGTTGCCTCACTGAAAAAGGAGAGAAATGACGCCCAAGCAAAGGCAAAGCAACTCTTCATGGAAGCGAATGCAATTCGTGAATCCAATCCCAAACAAAAAGGTAACACAGAGCCTGAGCCTGAATGGGCCAAGGAACGACTTCAGCAACGTCTGGATGCATTGGATCTATCGCTTCAAACAAATTGGGGAACGCATTTTGATGAGCGTAACACCTTGAACGAAATGAAGAATCTCATACGTCAACATGAGGACTGGGTTGATTCACGCAAAGAAAAATTTGCTGAAATCAACAACATGAACGAGTTACGAGATGATGCAAAAAGGTTGCTTGAAACAGCCGATAAAGCACATCAAGCGATGGTGCAATTGCACGATGAAAATCAAATCTTCCACGATACCTTCATCGAAAACGAACGCAAGAGAAAACATGCAGATGCGAGAACCACTCGGCTTGCCCAGGCATTGGATGAAAGCCAACGAGGAATTGACTTCTGGAGCAATTGCATCGAGCATGGTTTCCATGAACTCATGTTGGATGCTCAGCGAGTTCGTGATGGAGGAAAATCAACCCGGGCACTGGCACGTGAACGTCGAGAGCAGCAAGAACAGGGTGGTGAAGAAGAATGAGTGTCTGCAACACCACTGGCCTTTCCTTGGAACAACAAAAGCGATGGCCTTACCTCTACAGGCACCTTATCGAAGACATTGAAGTCCCTGACCTCTCATCGATTGAATTGACACAAATCGAAACACTTGATGAAGAATTGTCGGCCTTGATCAAAAAAATTGGTGACGCTAAAGCAACGAGTAGAGAATCACTTACAAAGCACCTTAAGGGACTTTTATTCCGTAGATTTGGGAAAAATGCAGTCGTTGAAGCCTTTGGCTCGACTGTAACAAATTTATCCATTGGTACCGGCGACCTTGACCTCTGCCTGTCCTTCAAAGGCAAACAACCTGCGAAAGTGTTGCAGAAAGTGTCAGGTCTTCTTCACGAGGAAGGGATGGAAAACATCCAGTCAATTCCAAAGGCAAGGATTCCAATTGTCAAATTCAAAGACCCACGCTCTGGCTTGGATGTAGACATTTCCCTGAATAATCGTCTCGCAATTCACAATTCAGAGATGTTGAAGTCTTACGCTCAGGAAGAGCGCCTCCAGCGACTGGTTCAGATGGTCAAATACTGGGCAAGCCGAAGAGGTATCAATAACGCATTTGAGGGAACTCTTTCTTCATACGCATGGACTTTATTGGCCATTCAACATGCACAACTCGTTCAACCACCACTCGCTCCCAACCGACAACGAGACGCTGAATCCAATCAGGTCTCAATCAAAGGGGCAACATACGACATTGGCTTCAACAACGAAACTTATCCCACAGAAAACAATCAATCCCTTGCGTCCTTGTTGATTTCATTTTTCGAACGATTTGCGACTCGATGGGATTGGGAAAACATGGTCGTTTCGATTCGAAACGGTGAGGCACTCACAACGAAGGCCAAGAAATGGCAACATACAGGCCCACTTCCACTTGAGGTTGTAACCGGCGCAGATGATGGATGGATGGAGCACGTCATGCCGATTGAAGATCCGTTCAACCACGAGCACGATCTTTCACGCGTAGTTCGTGCTGAGGGAGCCATGTCGATTCAAAATGAATTCATGCGAATCATTGAACTCCTCTCAGAAGGAACCTCATGGAATGAAATCTGCCAACCAGTTATGGAACTTGATGAAGAACCAAGCGACCTGTTCCATGACCTGAGGAGCACTCCTGCCAACGAAATCAACCAGCGTCTTGATGAACTTCGAGCTAATCTCGAGGTTGTCGAAACACAAATTCGTGAACTCGTTGAAGAACGCCAGAACTCAAACGAACTGCTCGACCTTCTGCGCGGAGGTATGCGAGAGACTCGAAACGTTCGTTCGGATCGTCAGCAGATTCTCTCTGAACTTCGTCCACTGAGCATGAAAGTTCAGGAAATGCGGGAAGTTCGTGATGGAATTAATCAGAGGATTGCAATTCCAACCAACCGTATCAAGCAAGAAATGATGCGAATTTTTGAGAAACTTACTGCAGAAGTTGATATCTTCAACGCTCCAAATTTGGGCGTTGAAAAAGGCGATTTTTCCTACTTTTTTGAATTGCAAGCGATGTATGATGCTTCACTACAATCCATCGAGGCACACCAGGAATTTATCAAACTTCGAAGGGAACAGAACCAAGAATATCGTGCGTTGAAGAAGACCAAGAAACGTGAAGAAGATGTGCTAGCAAAGCTTGCTGAAAGCAATCCAGCACTCGAAGGCATCTATCCAAACCCTAAATCTGTTAAAGAATTCCAAAAGAATGCCAAACTGCTTCAGCGTTCCATCAATGAGCAATACTCATCGAAGCATGAATTACGTCGTGAGATTGGAAGACTCGAAGCGTGGCAGCGCATCTCAAAGAGGAAACAGAGAGATTCAGATGGCCGCAGACATCAAAGGCAGCGTAATCAACGTTCTCGTCGACCAAGAGCGCCTGACGTCAACATCAATGAAGTGCGACAAAAGGCTTCGAGTGGTGATTCAATTTCCCTGAACGAACTGGATGCCCTGCTTTCGAAGGGTGGCATCGCAAGCATCGGGTCAAGTGATGGGCAAAGGCAACAGCAAAAACAACGACAATCCAAGAAGCGATCTTCACGAAAGATCGACATCCGTCAGGGAAGAACACGTGGACGAAAAGAATCGAGGAAGTGATGTGTTGAGTGAGGGATGGCGGCATGGCCAATCCCCTTCGCAATTGTCGGTAGAGTGGACAAATCAGGTTCAGAAGTTGTTTCTTGATGGAACAGGAGAAGAGTACTTCATTGGATCGATTCAATCCTTGCCCGTACCTGATTGGAATGGAAATTTCATGCTTTTTGATTCAGACGATTGCAATCAGGATTCAATGCGAGGACTGCTCTGGACGACACCATTCAAAGAGAATACCGTCAGAATCGTTTCCTTTGTTCTGGATGCAGGTGCTCGTGGAAAAGGCTGGGGTTCACTCGCATGGAACTTGATGGCAGAACAACTTCGACCTCTAGGATATGATGTTGTTCAACTCGAAGTTCGCGCCTCAAACGAAGGTGCCATTTCGTTCTATAGAAAAAGGGGTTTGGAGATTGTTCAAGAATTACACGGCTATTATCGTCAAGGATTGGGTTACATGATGCGTGGCCAACTGCGACAATACCATCCAAACAATGATACACCCAAGGACTGAATACTTAGTGTGCAAGAGATTGTCGAGGCTTTAGAACGAATCCCTGCGGTTCTCTCTGTTGAACTTCTGAAGGATAAGAACCAATCCATCGAATTGGATCCTAACATCATTCAACGTCTACTCAAGAACCGAGAGAAAATAACGCTCATTGGGAAGAATGGTTGCGCAATCCTGGTTGAGAAAAATTCGTCGATTCTTCTCATTCATTCTGAATCAAAGGTAAATTTGGGTGCTATCGATCTTGTCTTGGATTCAATCGAATAATGGCCCAAGCACAACCAAACCATGTGGGCCAACATCGACAGCTTGCTTTTCCATAGCGTGTCGAACGTGACGCATCTTCTCAATTTGCATGGTTCGAACAAGTTTACCATTCCTGTGATCCATCCCCATGTTGATGACTGCATCTGCCAGGAAACCTTCGTTCCCTTGCAACTCCGCATGGCTACCAAGATTACGCTCTGTAATGAGCAATACATTCAGATTCATCGAACGAAGGAAGTCGAAGAATGAGAACATCTTCTTTCGCATGGCCTCATCAACAGTTGTGAGGGAATAGATGGCTCCAAGAGAATCGAGTACAAATGTTGTGAATCGATCGCCGTGTGTTTGTTTGAAATGTTCGATCATTTTACGAGTGAATTTCAGATAATCCATGTCCTCATTTTCACGTCGAAGTTCTGTAAAATCAGTGACTTGTAGGTTCATTGGCAACTGCAAACCAAGGCTGGATGCTCCGCGCATGAGCGAGTCAACCGTTTCTTCGACCGTGCAATAGAGACCAAACTCACCGGTTCGATTGAGGTGATTTGTGAGCAAGGTCAAACAAAATGACGACTTCATGGAACCAGGTGGACCTGTTACCAAACTGATGTACGGTGCATGAAAGTCGGATTGTACAACGCGCTCCATTCCTTGCATACCACCAAGTAACATCTTCTCACCAACTCTAAACATTCTCTCGATGAATTTGAACATTGCTTTCGACGGATTTGCTGATTCAGCCATGTATCGAATGGAGTGAAGGGGTTATATGGGCGTGGCAGGTCGGTTGGATGTAGCATATCCAACTGTGCCACAGAACGAGAGTGAAGACCATGGATGATTTCAAGCAACTCTTTGAAGAACGACGCTCAATCCTAGATGGAAAAGCCACGCAGTACCGTGAAGAGCGAGATTCTTGGAATGAGAAAACAAAGGAATTGGTCTCGCAGCGAAACGAGTTCAACTCTGAAGTTCGAGAATTGATTCAACTCTCCGACCAACAAAAGCAAGTTCGAGAACAAATGAACCAAGTCGTTCGGGAGAAGAAGGGCGTCCGAAACGAAGCAAGCAAGAGAGTTGCAGAAATTCGAGACAAACTCAGATCGGATGAACCATCTGAAGAAAAACCCGCTGAACGTGGCCCTCGAGGACGACGTGAACGCCCTGTTACTCTCCAATCACTTCAGCGAGAATTCAGCCGACTTGAACGTGAATTCGAACGAGGCGAACACACTGGAAAGAACGAAGGAAAGGTCATGAAGCGCTTGAAGGATCTCAATGCTAAAATCCGACAGATGAAGAAAGACCAAGCAGCAACTGAGAACGATTCGTCGGAAAATGAAGATCTGAAGGCGGCTCGAAAGGAGCATGATGATGCGCATCAGGCTGTGCAGGAAGCTGCTTCGGCTGCTCAAGAGGCTCATGATCTCATGATTCAGTGGGACAAGGAAGTCAACAAGCAGCGAGAGCGTGCAAACTCAAAGCACCGTGAACTGCGAAACACAAAGCAGGAAGCAGACAAGGCGCATCGCTTCTACATCGTTTCCCTTCGATGCCTTCACTCCATTCAAGACATGATGCGAGCACGACGCAGTGCAGAAGCAGGAGAAGGTGAGCGCCCAACCGCTCGTGTCGAAGTTCAGGATTTGATGAGCAAACTCATGTCTGGAGACACCCTCACGACCGAGGAATTGATGGAATTGCAGCGGTTTGACTGAACCTGCTCAAGCGATGGTATCAAAGACCGAGGTTGACAAGGTATGGTTGAGAACCATGTTGCATCGTGATGACATTGCACAAATCATCGAAGATTACGATCGGATGAAACTCCGAATCGGAATGACGGCATCCCACTCAGCACTCGACATCTGTGACGGAGGCATCGAAGAAGGGTTCCCAACCGTCGCTTATTGCCAAGAAGGTCGGCACAAGACCTATGCGAACTACTTCAAGACAAAGCGCTCGAGTTCGGGACGTGTCCTTCGAGGTATGGTTGACAAAGCCATCGTAATGCCATCGTTTAACGATGTGATGAACGAATCCATGCAAGCAGAGATGAGAAAGCGCAACGTTGTCTACATTCCAAACCGATCCTTCACATCGTACTCTTCAATCGAAGACGTTGAGAATAAATTCAGAGTACCACTTTTTGGTTCACGAAATATGTTACGAATGGAAGAGCGTACCGAGGAACAGGATTACTACTGGATTCTCGATAAAGCAGGTCTACCATATCCCGAGGCCATCGAAAACCCAGAAGACATCGATTGTTTGGTAATTGTAAAACTCCACCATGCGCAAAAGAAACTGGAACGTGGTTTCTTCACGTGCGCATCGTATGCAGAATACAAAGAAAAATCCGAAGTTCTGCTCAAGGATGGAATCATCGACCAGGCTTCTCTCGATGGAGCACGTATCGAGCGATATGTGATTGGACCCGTGTTTAATCTCAACTTCTTCTACAGCCCACTTGCTGATGAAGGTGAAAAGTTGGAACTGCTCGGTGTTGACTGGCGATTCGAATCGTCATTGGATGGACACGTCCGTCTTCCAGCACCACAACAAATGACCATGCCAGATCATCAGAAGATTCCTGAAATGACCGTCGTCGGGCACAATACAGCAACCATCCGTGAATCTCTCCTTGAGAAAGCGTTTGAACTTGGAGAGAAATTCATCAAGGCAAGCAAGGAACATTACGACCCAGGTATCATTGGACCATTCTGTCTACAAACCTGCATTGACAAGGACATGAATTACTGGATTTACGATGTTGCTCCT
>JAPOIF010000011.1:8690-25815 GCA_029979085.1 Methanobacteriota archaeon
GGAGGAACCAACGTTCACGTCAACGTTGGCCATCCATACGGAAACGCGCTCTGGCGTAAGCCAATGTCCAGTGGACGACGCATTGCAATGGAACTACGAATGGCTGCTGAACAAGATCGCTTACTCGAAGTCCTAACATGAGAAAAACACTCGATCCGATTCAACAAGAGAAATGCGATTCAAATGTATGTTGAGATTTGTGCTAGTCTTTGCATCGGCTGGGTTGTTTTGTACGAGATACTGAAACGAACTGTATTTCCAAACATTCTACGGCGTCAAGAAGAACTTCAAACAGAATATGAGATCAAAGCAGCCTTCGGTTTAATTCCGAAATGTGAAGTCTGTGGGCAAGAAGAACATACAACAGAAGAACACTATACAAGACATCAATTTGAGCAGGAAGGAAATCCATAGTATTGGAAGTCTCGTTGAAAAAAGGCAACCTATTCAAATACAAATCTGAGGACCTAATCAACCCAGATAAACTCCCAATCTTGGGATTCACTAACGCTAACTACATCTCCATCACTGAATATGTCCGAACCGTTTTCTTTGACAACAATCAAGTCATTGTGAGCCCATGAGGTTCCATTATTGATTGTAATTGTGCATAATGAGTCCTGCGATGGCGTACAAATTTCCCACTCATTTGACGGTGTCTTTATCCGGACGCTTTCAATACAATTCGCGCCCCCTTCATCACAACTATTTGACCCATTAAGATAGAAGAATTCACTTGCATTACAGGGGTTGCTAAATTTGATATTCATTAACACATCTTCATCTGAGTTCGTAGGTTCTTCTGCCAGGGCATTCCATGTAATTGCCATAGCTTCACTTCCGGTTTCTGCATAACCGTCGCAAACACTGTACCCTTGGGAAGGATTCGAAGAATTGCTAAGGCATCCAGAGAAAGGTAGAGTGACGATAAGAAACACAAGGAAAAACTGGGATTTCATCATAACATCACAACTATGCATTTATCAATTGCCGGAAGTAAAAATCTCTAGTTGTTAAACTGAGGGAAATATTGCTTCGTATACATCGAGGCCTGCTCAGGCGTATATCCTTGTGACAGGAGTCCATTGTAGTAGTCCATAGCAGGATCTGGCTGAACCACAGGTGGTGGCGCTGCAGCTTGGGCATAGGTCTGTGTTTGCACAGGTTGCTGGTACGGATTCGCCTGAGCAACCGGCATCGTGACTTGCTGTTGCATCATTGGTTGTTGCATCCCAACTTGTGCAAACTGGTCGATATCTCCTTTCGAACCGCCGCGAGTCATCATAAATGCGAGTCCTGCAAGTACCAGTACAATGACACCATACACAGCAAGCATCAATGGACTTGTGAAGAAATTCTCTTCTTCACTTTCAACAACGACCGGTTCGACGTAGATGTGTGTCAATGGATCGTCGATGTACGCATCTGCTCCATTTTCAAGCGTCCAATTCGCATCTGGGTCAGACCAGCCATCTCGATCGGTATCAGGGCAACCGAACCGATCTAACCTCGACTCACCCGGTACAGTAGGACAATAGTCACCCTGGAATCCATCGATTTCGTCACCATAACCATCACCGTCAGAGTCTACCCATTGAGTAGGTTGGTTGTAGAACTCATCAGCTCCATCCGTTGGCCCCCAGTTCAAATCTGGTGAGGAGTAACCGTCGCCATCGGTATCAATACATCCAAGGCGATCCACACTAGAGTTTCCTGCAATGTTTGGACAAGCATCTGCATCGACGCCACTTTGATTGTCACCGTAACCATCACCATCCGCATCAGCCCACTGTGTAGGTTCGGAAGGGAATGCATCTTGAACATCCCACCATCCGTCACCATCGGAATCAGGACAACCGAGAATACCGTTTTGCCAACTGGTTCCTGGTTGCATAGGACATGCATCTTGATCTTGTGCACCATCGATGAAGGTTCCAACCCAATTCTCAGGTCGCTCAATCCATGAAGCGTTTCCATAGTTATCACCGAAACCATCCTCATCGAAATCACCCCATTGCGTCGAATCGCTTGGGAAGGCATCTGCTCCACTATCGACACCCCAACCTTGCGTTGGCGTCGAGTAGCCGTCGCCGTCAGCATCAACACAGCCATAACGATCGATGGTTGATGTTCCTGGCGTGTCTGGACAAGCATCTGCTGGTGTACTTCCTAGGTTATCACCGTAGCCATCATCATCGGTATCACTCCATACAGTTGGATCCATTGGCATATCGTCGATTGAGTCAGCCCAGCCATCACCATCCATATCAGGACATGCGTTCAAACCGCCTTCGGTTGAGTTACCATACTCGGTTGGACAGTCGTCGGTGGTATCAGACCACATATCTCCATCGGAATCAATACAACCCTCAGTGCCGAGTGTCGAGTTTCCGACAATGGTTGGACAGTCATCTGCTGCATCTTCGAATCCATCACCGTCATCATCTGTGTCTTCATCAGAGTCTCTGCATCCATCTCCATCGATGTCCGTCGTTGAGTCGGAGACCCATGTTGGGCGTGGAGGAGAGTAGGAAGTGCGAGGACAAGCATCGTCGACATCGAGAACACCATCGTTATCGTCGTCCGTATCTTCAGATGAATCGTCCTTGCAACCATCGTTGTCCCAATCCGTTGAGGAGGCAGGATCGTTGAAATCTCGAGTACTTGTCCAATTGAACTCACCATTGCGAGGACAGTTGTCAGGGAAGTTGTCGGTCAGACCATCGTTATCATCGTCATCGTCGCAAGCATCTCCCTCTGCATCACCATCGGTGTTTGCTTGATTCGAATTCGGTACAGTTGGGCAATTGTCTGGTGCTGAGTCGAGTACACCGTCGCCGTCTGTGTCGATCAAACCAGCTGGGTCAAAGATCCAAGCGAAGACGTCACGTGCACCACCAGAGGAAACCGATGTTCCTTTGTGTGTCATCGAACCAGAGAACGAACCTGCTGCCCCAACATAATCACTGTTGTTGACTGCCATTGCCCAAACATAATCGTATTGCGTACCTCCAATCTTTTCAATCCAATTCACTGCTCCAGCATTGGAAAGACCGACAACGAATCCATCGTGGTTCGAATTCGAAATGGACTTTGAACCTGCAGTGAATGTTGATGTGAGATAGCCACCGAAAACAACGGCGCCCGTTGAGGTGACAGCAAGACCTTGAGGTTCATCGAACGAACTGGTTCCAGAAACCATAGCCCAACTGTTGGCTTGATTTGCTGCGCTCTTTGCAACGAAGATATCGTTACCACCATAACTTGAAGTTGCAGTCCAGCCACCACTGGTGATGGTTCCATCAAATGTACCGGACATGTAGGTATCACCACCGCCATCGACATGAAGTTGCAATACGGCTGTGATTTGATTGCTGGTTCCGATTCCTGTCGTTCCTAGTGTTGCGCCGTTTGGATCGATATCAACAATGACTGCATCGATGTTTCCATTTGCGATGTATGTGTTTGTACCCCACTGGGAAACGCCATCGGTGATGGTAGCTAATTTGACACCACCAGAGGGTGTAGAAGCCATATCAAACACTTGATCCGGACCAATTCCCCCACCGTTGATGACCCAAGAAAGTGAACCCATGTTGCCATTGAATTTTGCAACGAAAACGTCGCGACTCGTAGCGTTGATGCTGACTCCACCGAAGTTGGTCTCACCACTAAACTCACCAGTAACAAAGAGGTCACCCATCATATCGACAGCGAGAGCAGATGCTTCGCTAAATTCTCCAGTTCCATTGACCAATGTTGTGAAACTTGAGGCCCACATCCAATTGCCCATTGGATCAGCTTTGGCTACGAATCCTTCGTAGTGGTAACCAGAGTTAAGATTGGTAATGATGGTATTTGGCCCCGGGGGTCCAAAGGCGATTTCACCATAGAAATAACCGGAAATGAAAATTTCACCTGCCATACCAATTGCAACGTCTGTCAAGTAAGAGATTGCCCCGCTTCCTTGATTGTGGTCAGCGCCAACGAGTTTCGTCCACGTTCCTTTGTCATCGAGAATACCGAGGAAAAATTCACCTGCGGCAACACCAAGAGCAGGATATGGTGATGTTGGTTGAAGGGTTTGTTGGCCATAGGTTAGCGTTGAATTGAACTCTGAACCGATGACCCATCCGCCGTTTGGAAGGGCTGCAATGTGCTCAGCATCTTCGTTGTTGGCACCACTTCCAGCTGCAAGCATGGTCGACGATGAACGCCCAGACGTCTCGAAAAAGACGGGTTCATCAGTCAATTCTTGGGTTCCTTGTTCATTGTTGGAAAACTGTGGTAAAGCCACAGATCCAAGCATGATGGCAATCAAGAAAATTGGCAGCAGTACGTTCAGGCGTGTGCGCATGACATGGCGATGTCCTTAACAGACATCAAGCCTTTCATTTGTCGTGCCGCTTTTTCAAGCAAGGTTGTCGTCGAGTTGCAACAATTCACTGTCTCCAGCATCAAGAACGCAAATCGTTGAGATACTGAACGGTTTACCACACGCAACACCGAGTTCACGGTTGACAACAGGTGCTTGGTGAACGGTCACTTCGGGGTGACGGGCTCGCAAGTCATCGATGTAGTCACTTGGGCAGTTTGCAGCGAGGAGAACGAGTCGAGCGTCTCCACGAGCACACGCATCAAGCGTCTGACGTTGTCCAAACAGTAGGCTTCCGGTTGCAATTGCAGTTTTCAGTTGTCGGCTTAGATCCATTTTTTTTCCTCCATTCTCCACATGTGTTTCTCATGGTTGGAATCATTCCTCAGGGATGTAGAACAACTCAACACTTCCCGTTCCGAGGGAAATTGGTTGTCCAACGATAATGTTCTCAGCAACACCAGTGAGACGGTCTGTCTCACCGATGATACCTGCCTTGAGCAAGTGGTTGACGGTAACTTCGAACGCAGCACGAGCAAGGATACTGTGCTTGGTTCCCGAAACACCGTGTCGACCGATAGCTCGTACTTCACCTTCGGAAGTCATGACGTCGGCAACCATAAGCAGGTGGCGCACGTCAACTTCGAGGCGTGCACTAAGCAGTGTTGACTCAAGTTCGTTAATGATGGCTTGTCGTGCAGCCTCAATACCAAGATAGTCGAAGATTTCGATGATGTTGTTGGTGTAGGTTCGCGTTCGATCGATGGTTTCGATTTCACTCACTCGCGAGAGATTTGAACCAATGGTTGAAAGGTAGTATTCTCCTTCTTTGTCATCGAATTGAACGTTTGCTCGCTCGATGCCAGGAACACCCTTGAGACGTAGATCACGAATCTTTTCTTCAAGTTGGAGCAACATGGTGTACGATGGTGGGTTTTCTTCAAGATCTTCAAGATCTTCCTCACTCGAAACACCTGGAATGATGGTCAAAACACTCGGATTCTTTTCCTTGTCAACTTGAACAAGTGTGCGTAGAGCACGCTCGAGTTTTTCTTTGACTTCAAGTCCAGTCATGTTCTTTTGCTTCAAATGACCTTTGTTGAGTTTCAAGACAAGACGACGTTGTGCAACGTCCGTTTCGATGTTCGCAATGTTGAAGGTTGTCGTAACTTCAAGAGAAGCGGCCAATTTCTGTGCTTCTTCACTTGAATTCTTCTTGTCATCCTTCAGTCGAATGGTCATCGTTGGCGTGCTTGGAATTTTTCGAGCGTCGACAATCTCAATGATACGTGGCAAACCTTGGGTAACGTTGACTGTTGCAACACCAGCATAGTGGAACGTACGCATGGTCATCTGTGTACCAGGCTCCCCAATGGATTGAGCCGTAATGATTCCAGCCGCTTCAAATGGATCGATGCTCGCCTTGTCAAGCGCAGCGTTTGCATCTGCGATAACGTCGGAGGCTTGCTTCTTGGTCAACTTCTTGAGGTTACGCTCATGAATGGCGACCGTCATATCGTGAATGATCTTGTCACTGAAACGGTTCGTTCCAAGATCCTCAATAGCGGCCTTCAACGACTTGTAAACAGGGTCATCTGCAAGTTCGTCATCAAATGAGCGGAGTTTCTTGTCAACATTGTACGTATCCAAATCGGCTGCTTGCTTCGCACGGGAGCGTGCTCGTGTTCCGACACGACGCTTGAGTCGGACGTTCGTCGTAGGACCAGTTGCTTCAGAACCAGCCGCTCGGTTCTTTTTGAGAGCACCTTCAATGGTATCTCGAATGGAGCCAGCTGTTTCTGAATCTGTCTCACAAATTTGAGCGATATCTTGAGCGGAGAGTACCTTGACATCGTCCCACTTGCGGTCATTTGCAAGGGTGTGAGCAAAGTTCTCAGCAATACCCAAGTCCATGAGTTTCTTCTTGGTTGCACTCTTAACGACCATCAAACATCACCTCCATCATCGTGGAATTCTTCAACATCATCCCAAGCGCCAAGATCGTCTTCGCGCTCTTCACGTTCGATGCTTTCTCGAGTAATCTTCGTGCCACCCTCGGTTCCAAGAGCACCATCGATGATGACATCGATGTTGAATGCAGCACCGTGGACACCACGGCTTGGATCGATTCCGTCCTCACCATAGGAGAACTGAATGATACGGTTGGCAGTGTTTCGTACGGAGAGCATGTCGTCATTGAAGACCTTCAGATCATCCATTGCGTTAATGAGACGACGTTGCATGTAACCGGACTTGGAGGTACGGACAGCAGTATCGACAAGGGACTCACGACCAGATACAGAGAGCATAAAGAACTCCGTCGGTTCAAGACCACGCTTGAAGGAACCTGAAATGAATCCACGGTCTTGCGCTCCGCGTCCTCCACGCTTGAAGTGAGGAAGAACACGCTCGTTGTATCCACGCTCAAGACGCTTACCACGAACCTTTGCTTGTCCAATCGAACCTGCCATCATGTTGAGGTTATCCATCGATCCACGAGCACCGGAGATGGCCATGTTGACCGCAGCGTTGGTGGAACCCGATTGGTTCAATTCATTCTTCGCAACGTCACCAGCAGCTTGCTTACCTTCATCGAGCATAACCATGATGTTCTCTTCGAGCGTTTCACGCATGGTTCGACCAGGTCGTGGCTCGTACTTTCGTGGGTCACCCTTGGCTGCTTCAAAACGTGTAAGTTCTTCTTCAACGAGTGCACGAGCAGCAGCATTTGCTTCATCAATTGCTTCAAGAGCATCGCTGCTCAAATCTTCATCGTCAATACCTGTTGTAAATCCAAGAGAGGTACATGCAGCGATGGAAAGTCGTGTGAACTCATTCAAGAACTGAGCACCCTTTTCCGAGCCGTTGCTCTGAACGATAGCATCGAGAAGACGACCGTCTTCAGCACCGATAGCACGCTTATCGAGAGTTCCAACAACGTTTCCATCCTTGACGTGAACTTCGTCACGGCTTCGAGACATGAAGTGAAGGTTGATGTTGTCTGGAACAATCAATGAGATGATATCTTGCCCACGGAAGGCATCGTTACCGTTCTCATCTTTGACGATTTCAGGGAGATCACCAGTGTATGCAATGCTTCCGAGCATCTCGAGTCCATGTGCCTTTGAAACCAAGGTTCCTGGTCGAGACAGTAGGTATGCACCTGAGATGTGATCGTGAATACCACCAATAACTGCACCACCATAACGAGGTGTCAAGATGTGTTCTTGCACACGCATCAAAATCTTCGCTTCAGCACGAGCCTCTTCGGATTGAATCACGTGAAGGTTCATCTCGTCACCGTCAAAGTCAGCGTTGTACGGTGTACAAACTGCGAGATTGAAACGGAAGGTGTGCCCTTTCATAACTCGAACTTCGTGAACCATCATCGACATTCGGTGAAGAGATGGTTGTCGGTTGAAGATTGCAACGTCACCATCGATAAGGTGCCGCTCGACCTGCATACCTGGCTTCGGGTTTCCGCGGATGTCTATGGTTGAAAGTCGGTCTTCGACAGGCGTTGGCATATCGTAATCATCTTCTGGGCTACCACAGTGTGGACAGCGGATTTCAAGATGTTCGGGGAAAGGTTCTGGGTCAGGGTTGTCGGCTTGAGCAAGTTCATGCATCCATCGATGATGGAGAACTGCTTGCTTTTGATCGGGTCCAAGAGGATGTCCATATTCATCTTCACCACGTAGGTTACGGATTGTTGCTTCATCATCGACGACGTAGGTGTCATCGGCAATGTGTCCAGTTTCTCCGCCATCAACCGCTCGAATTGTGCGAACAACCAATCCAGGGAGGAAGTTCGGAGCAGGGAGCACCGAATGAAGATGGAAAGCCATTCCTTGGTAAACGCCCGCTTGGTCAACTCCACACTCAGGGTTGTGGCAGCGGAATCCAGCTTGAATGAGCCGGCTCTTGTTTTGGATTCGGACACGTCGACCATCTCCACGGACAATGTAGTTGACACCAGGGTGCACTTCAGGTCCACGAAGAATCATCTGACGCATCTGCTCACGGTTTCGCAAAGTAACACGAATAGGTACAGTTAGTTCTTTTGCCACCTTTTCAGGGACACCAACTTCATTGACACCAAGATATGGGTCTGGAGAGATAACTGAGCGAGCACAGAAGTTGACACGCTTACCGGAGAGGTTGGAACGGAATCGTCCTTCCTTCCCCTTCAAACGTTGGGTCAATGTCTTGAGGGTACGACCAGAACGGTGACGAGCAGGTGGAACACCAGACGTTTGGTTGTCGAAGTAGGTCGTCACGTGGTATTGCAACAATTCCCAGAGATCTTCAACAATCAGTTGAGGCGCACCAGAGTCTCGGTTTTCTTGGAGTCGTTGATTGATTCGTAGAACGTCAACAAGTTTGTGCGTCAGGTCATCTTCCGATCGATCTCCACTGTCAAGTGTAATCGATGGTCGAACGGTGATTGGTGGAACCGGTAGAACCTTGAGAACAGTCCATTCTGGGCGGTTTTGCTTGTGCATACCGATGAAAATGAGGTGCTCATCTGGAATACTTGCAAGCCACTCACGAACGTCACGAGGGTTCATCTTGCGTTCGGTTTCTTTTCCGCTCGAAGTACCATCGCCGATTCGTTCCTTGAATGTGGTCGGTTTGTCGAGTTTGATTTCACCTTGCAACTCGCCACAATGCATGCATGTTCGGCGATTTTTACCTGAGGCAACCTTCTCAACTTCCTTGATAATGCTTGAGAATTCAGTAGACCCAACACCGTGTTTGGTGATGATATCCTTGATTCTTGTTCGGTAGTAATCCTGCTCCGAGAGCTCAGGGTTTGAGGGGTGTGTTTCCTTTGCAGAGTGCAGAAGAACTTGGCTACATCCTTTACAGGTCGACTTAAGAGCAGTCTTGATCAAATTCACAAACCCGATGTGAATGACAGGGAGTTCGAGTTGAATGTGTCCAAAGTGCCCTGGAGATTCATCGTACTTGCAGTTGTCCGTTGGACAGACCAAACCAGGTTCGATAACACCCATGTGGGAATCCATTAGACCTTGATTGTAAGGGCGACCGTCGTCCTTGTATGTGTCAGGAGTTTTGACTTCAACAGAAGACATCTTTCGAATTTCGACAGGATCCATCAAGCTGAAGCGGATTTGTGCAATTCGCTTTGGTATCAATGTGGTTTTTCGGCTCATCTTCGGTCCTCCAGTTCAAGTCGCATGGCAACCCCAAGACTCTTCATTTCGTCGAGCAGGAGCTTGAATGCGTAGGAAGTTTGTACCTTGTAGACTTCAGCACCGTCACCATGGACTGGGCTGACGTAGGTACGTCGCTTTGGATCGTACCACGCAATGTGGCCTGATTGAGCACAAACGAACATATCGATACCATCGGATTCGTCGAGAAGACGGTCCTTGATGACCATCGAAGCACCGTGAGCAATCAGACAGTCACGTTCCATCTCACCAAATCGCAGACCACCTTGTCGAGCACGACCTTCGGTCGGTTGACGGGTAAGGATTTGCACACGGCCACGAGAGCGTGCGTGAATCTTGGAACTGACCAAGTGGTGAAGGCGTTGGTAGTAGATACAGCCAACGAAAATCTCAGCAGGGTATGCTTCTCCAGTCTCACCGTTAATCATGATTTCACGACCGGTGTGGGCAAGTCCATTTCGAACCAATCCGTCACGTAGGCTGCTTTCCTTTTCTCCACGGAAGGCGGTACCATCGATTCGGCGTCCTTCCATAGCGCCGACCTTACCACCGATCATTTCGAGAACGTGGGCGACGGTCATTCGTGATGGAATAGCGTGCGGGTTGATGATCAAGTCAGGGACAACACCATCTTGTGTGAATGGCATATCCTCTGGCTCAACAAGCCGGCCGATGACACCTTTCTGTCCGTGACGAGATGCAAACTTGTCTCCAACTTCTGGGACTTTGTGGCTTCGAACCATGACTCGAACCAAGCGGCCTGAGTTGTCGGATTCGGTAACGTAGACGTTGTCAACCCATCCTTTCTCTCCGTGACGTACGAGCATGGAGGATTCACGACGCTCTTGTGCCATGAGGAAGGCTCCACTGTTGGATTCCTCAAGGAATCGTGGTGGGCTTGTCTTACCGACAAGCACATCGCCACCCTCGAGGTAGGTTTCAGGGAGAGGCAATCCATCGTCTTCAAGATGGAAGTAAGCTTCTGCAGGCTTCAATCCCTTGACTTCAGTGAGTTTGTTGCCTGGCTTTTCGATTTCTTCGACTTGACCGCCTGGGAACCGACGACGCTCTGCGTTGTAGGTTCGGTTGAAGGTTGAACGGCCGAGCCCACGGTCAACAGACGCACGATTCATGATAACAGCATCTTGCATGTTGTAACCATGAAGGGACATGATTGCAACGATGAAGTTCTGACCACCTGGTCGCTCATCGAAATTCGTCGTGCGCATAGCATCTGTGCGAACAATCGAACGGTGCGGGTAGTGCAAAATGTGCGCTCGAGTGTCGGGACGGAGTCGGTAGTTGGCGCTAGGAAGACCAAGCGATTGCTTAACCATCGCAGTACCGCCAGTAACACGAGGTGTTGAGTTGTGTTCAGGGTATGGGATAAGCGATGCGCAAACACCGAGGACGAGTTGGGGATCGATCTCGACGTGTGTGTGCTCTGAGGTGTATAGCAATGGAACTTCGAATTTTGCAATTTCAATGCTACCGTTTGGCATGCGGACTTCAGCTTCGATTGAAGCCGTTTCGACACCTGGCTCACCGAGGTTCGACCATCGGATGTTCTCGTGTGTTACAGGTCGACCTGCGAGCGGACCTTCTGGAACGGTTTCAGGGAGAACGAATGGACGAGGAGCGATGTAAAGATCCTCTTCTTCTTCAGCATCGACCCATTCAACAATACCATCGATAACAAGGTCACGGAAGGTGATGTTACCGGCAGCGAGATCGCTCAAATGGCTGTTTTCAAGACGAGGTGTACCATCGTAAAGAATCAACAATGGCCGTAGGATTCGTCCCTTGTCGGTGTTGATGAAGATATCTCGGTTTTCGGTATCATGACGGATGGAAACTTCGGATGGAATGGTTCCACGACGACGGCTGTTCTTGAATTGCGAAAGAAGGTTCTTTCCATTCTTGTGCATACCGTAGATGTCACCGTTAACGTGAATTCGGTCACCATCAGTCCAGTCCTTTGGCTGGTAGACATCGAGTTCATCAAGGCGCTCACGGATCTCTTGAGGGTCAACTTCCTCAGAAATGTCAACCATCTGTGCAGCGTTCTTCACCAGACCGCAGTTTTGTCCTTCCGGCGTCTCGTTTGGACAGAGACGTCCCCATTGTGTTGGGTGAAGGTCACGAGCCTCGAAGTGAGGTTGGCTTCGGACGAGAGGTGAAGTTACTCGACGCATGTGCGAGAGTGATGCGAGATAGGTCGTTCGATCTAGCAACTGACTGACACCGGATCGTCCTCCGACCCAGTTTCCTGTCGCTAATGCGTGAAGAATCTTCGATGAAAGAACGTCTGGTCGTAGACATGAGGTGATTTTGAGTTCTCGCTTTCGGTTGTGGTGGCGCTCAAGTTGATACTTGAGGTCACGAGCGAGTTGTCCAGAGGAAACACGGAACAAGTCTTCGATGAGATCTCCTGCGAGTCGAACACGCTTGTTGGCGTAGTGATCCTTGTCGTTAGGTTCCTTGTCGTTAAGAGCCATTTCGAGGACTTGGCGAACAATACGTCCGAGGAAAATCGCCTTTTTCTTTCGGTCTTCTGGCTGGTCGCCAAGGTGAGGAAGCAACTCTCGGTCGAGGAGTTGGTTTACACGCGCTTCACGATACTCTTTTTGTTGACCTGCAGCGAATTTCTTTTGCAGCCATTCGTATGCTTCACCAGTATTCTTGACGTCGTATTCACCCTCTTGGTTTTCGTCACCGTTCACTTCGTTGATGTTGGCAACGATGAACTTGAACGTCTCTTGGGGGCCAGAAATGGCAGTGAATACTTCTTGGTCTCCTTCGATACCGAGCGCTCGCATCAACAGAACAACTGGAATTGGAGTTGTTCCTGCAGTGCTGACCTTGACCATGAGCATACCATCTCGACGCTTTTCAACGGTGAGAGGCTTTCGCATACCGTTCTTTTGTGAGAAAATCTTGGCGACTTCTGTTCGCTTAGCAGTTCGCTTGTTGATTTCAACAGTGACACGGTTTGGAGCGAGGTCTTCCATAGAAATGAGGACACGCTCGGTTCCGTTAATGATGAAATAACCACCTGGGTCGAGAGGATCTTCTCCTTTGTCACGCAAGTGGTTGGCGAGGAGTGCTGCGTCTTCTGGAGACTTGGTTGGCTCAAGAGCGCGTCCGTCTGCAATGTGACTGGGATGGAGGTGACATCGTCGGGAGCGAACCATGATTGGGATTGCACCAACTTGAACATCTTCTTCAGGGAAGGATGCTACACCATTGCGGTAGATGGTGAAGTCGATGGTCACTGGTGATTGGTACGTCAACTTACGGAGACGGCATTCCATTGGCGAAGCATGGTGGTAGGAACCGTTGGCTTCCCGAATGTTTGGCGCACCAAGTTTGATGTTCTTCATGCGAATGACGATGTCTTGGTCAGCAACGTCCAGCTTGATGTATCCGCCGAGATCGTCGACGATTTCTTCGTCCGTACCAACACGAATGTTCTGAATGATACGTTCCATGCGGGAAAGTTGATTGTCTGTTGAGGGAATGCAATCGTTGTACGATGCGAGTTGATGGTTAACGAGGCTACGTTCTCGGAAGAATGATTCAATAATTTCTTGCATAATATCAACTCCAGGTTCAGCTGCCCTCCACAATCAGGCGATAAGCGACTGCACTTCCAGCGGACTTCGATTGACGAACGACTTTGAGTACTCGGTCTGCAATCCAACCAGCAGCAAGTGGACGATGGTCAGGGTTGGCGGCGAGGGCAGCATTGTCAACAATCTCAGCGGCTTCCTTGATGGCTTGGACGACGGGATCCGAGATGAGTACTTTCGGCAACAACTCCTTTGCAAGGCGAGGATTACCATCTTCGTCCATTTCCTCAAGACCCCATGGGAGGAGTTCATCACGCTCGACTGCATATTGCTCGTCAGCGCTGATGTTTGCATCGCCAAGTAGTTCTTGATGTGGGACAAGTTCGTGATTCAATGGGTTGAAGCGAACGGAAATTTCTGGGCGGTCGAATTCATCAAGTGCCTTGGATGAGATGGTAATTTTCTTGCTCTTCTTGATCCGTGAGCGACGGTTGCCTTGATCGGCAATAATTTGCATAATTTTGGTGAAGGATTCGCTGTCTTTGGCGATGCCGAGGATCTTTGCGATTTCATCAGCAGGCATACTTTTGATGTCTGCCATGTTTCGGTCCGTGGCAAGTTTGTGAGCGTATTCGTCGGAGACTCCGAGTTCGATTAACCGTTTTTTTGTTGCGCTCTTTACTACCATCCAACGTCACCCCGCACCGCCCTCAACGTTGCACTGCGGCGCAGTAGGCGGGCCCGACGGGGTTCGAACCCGCGACCATCGGGTTAAAAGCCCGACGCTCTACCTGACTGAGCTACAGGCCCAACGTTGCTTCTTGGGCTTTCAATCCGAACTACCCCCCATTCTTATACTTTACCGATGAAAAAACTCTCATAGAACGATGTCAGAAATGCTCTTTTAGGACCGAGAAATAATTCCTCTGAGGGCAAAAATGTTCAACCCGGAAAACGCCCAAAATGAGATCGATTTTTTGAATCGATCCGAAAGTAAACACCACACTTGGAATTCACTCTCGCTTCAAATTCCTCCAACCGTCTATCCACCGAGGGAAGATACCACGCTTCTGTGCGAGGTTCTTCAATCGATCAAGCCTTTCGGAACACGTTCACTTCTTGAGATAGGATCGGGCTCTGGGGCACTCTCCATCATTGCAGCAAAACAAGGATGGAATGTTCATGCTTGTGACATCAACCCCTACGCTGTTGCAGCAACGCGCCGCAACGCTCAGGAAGCCTCAGTTGAAGTCGAGGTAAGGGAAGGAGGTCTTGGACCGACCGAGGAAATCCACGGGCTTCAAGCATGGAATCCAGGAACCTATGACTTGGTTTTGTGGAACATGCCTTACATTCCTGCCGGTGAAATCAACGATGACGTTCTTGGCCCATTTGAAGAGGCTGCGCTTGTCGACACACATCCTGAGGGCTTGCTCTCTGTTTTTGCCCGCTCGATGGCAGCCAACAAACTCTGTAAGATGAACGGAATTGCCTTGCTGGTTTGCCGAGAAACAATCGGGTGGAAACGCAACGTCGACATTTTGCGGCAATGTGGACTTGCTGCCCGGATTGTTCGAACGCACACATTTGATGATGATGAAGCCATCCAGGTGCTTGCTGCATGGCACCCGTTCGTGACAAGCAAACATCACCATGTGCGAGAGATTGATTCAACCAATGCAGAGTTGTTACGAGGGAAGTATTCGGTAGGCGATTCTCTTACTGCAATCATCCAAACCAGCGGACGAGGTAGGCATGGAAACCAGTGGCAAGACCATCCGAATTCGTTCAAAGGATCTTGGAGACTCGAAGCACGCAACATCCCAAACATCGACCTTCACAAACAACTCGAAATCGCTCATGAAATCAGTCATGCACTACGGTTCGATGAACAGCACTCGCATCAACTTGGCATCAAATGGCCAAACGATCTGTTGCTACGAGCGAAGGAAGAGAAGTTGTGGAAAAAGTATGGAGGTGTTTTGTTCCAGTCCTATTCGAAGGGTGATGAGCAACGTCTTGTTCTTGGTGTTGGTTTGAACATCGGCCAAGACAAACTCAGTGAAGGACAAGGTTCACTCCAACAGCTCGGGATCACCAAATCGCCTTCTGATTTGTTGGTCATTTTGAGCGCAATCATAGCATCAATGTTTGAAGAACGACTGCCACAACTCTCGATAGAACATTCAATGAGAATTGATATGGATATTCTTCTCAAAAATGCATTCTATAGAAATCGAAACTGTACATTATCTTCCATCAACGGGAACGGAATCGTGCTCCAGGATGACGTAGGAAAGCAACATGTCGTTCACGACGATGAAGATGTGAAATGGATCGATCTCAGCCCTCAATAATTGCATCGAGGACAGCATCCTCTTTCTCTTCACCCTCGGATTTCTTCTTGTAGACGCCCGCTGTTGTAATGAGTGCTCCAAGGATGTAGGGGATGAAATCTAAGAAATACACACGCTCAAGGTCTACATCAACTTCACCAGTGGCATTGAGTTCCAGTGAAACTTTCCATGAGACCTGACCACCTTTGGATTCATAGGAAACCTCAGCAGGTGTATTTCGATTAGCAAACAACGTAGCATCTTCGACCTCCTCTCCGTCTTCAAAAACCTCGATACGAACGTTTGATTCTTCTTCGGTTACAACAGAAATTTTGAGAACATCTCCAGAGAAGGTTCGCGAAGTGCCTTCAAGTGGTTCATCCTCAGGATTCATCTTAACAGGCGTGTCCCATCCTTGAATAAACAGGGTGCCGATCAGCAGGGAGACACCAATCAGCAACAGCACATCACCCAACTTCAGCGGGGGTGCTGTCCCTCCTCCGGCCATAGACATTCGAGACAAACGAGGGTCAAAAGCGTGTCCTACCTTCGTGATGCTTTTGGTAAGCCAAGTCGTTCTCGAACGAGACGTATTTTACCCGAGGAAGTAATTGAGGCGACAATGTCTTGCTTTCCCGATTGAAGAAGCGCCCTCACATCTTCGTAGTCACTCAACAGGACTCGAACAATGGCAACTCCGACATCATCCTTGCGTTCTTGAACTGCACGGAATTGTATTGCCTCTGAACTCTCTGCCATGTGGAAATCGTATACTTTCAAACCGAAGGCAGAGAAGGGCGGTGATGCAAACATATCTGCCAATTCCGAGCGTGATTGGATGGTTGAAGATACGGACAATCCAATCCATCGGCGTTTTGGTCGCTTGGCCTTTGAAACCCTACCAACCATGTTCGGCCATCTCAATCTACCTCATGTAGGTATGGCAACAATTCTTGGACAGCCTTTAGAACCAAGGCCACGACAGTTGACCATGGAGGAGACAAAGCCGTTGACAAAATTGTCACTCTTGAAGAGCTTACTCTCACCCTCTACATTCCCTCATTTACTGATGCTGGCGCTTGCATCTGTGGCGCTGTTTGTGCTGGCGAGGATGGAGGCAGAAGTCTGGTCCACCTACGGATTTGTCGGATTTAGTCTCGCCTACGTTCTTCTCGCACCTCTTTCGAAAAACGAACGATTGGGTGGCATGCTACGCTACACGAAGGATCCTCAAACAAATATCAAGCAATCGTTCCCAGCTCGATTGAAAATTCTGATGATACCGCTTGCGCTTGGTTTTGTCCTCATTGTAGCCACCTACCTCATCTTCGGAGAAAATGGGATTCTCTCCCAAGTCGGTTCGTTCTTACCTGCAACACTTGGTAGCCTCTTTGTCGTATGGGCATTCGCTCAAGGTCGTTTTTTTGGACTAGCAACGATGAATGCTATTACCACTCCAGAGGGAGGAGAAGAAAGGCTCGATGGATTCTCTCCATTGCCATCTTTGTTCATGACGTCAACACTTGTGGTGGTGATGACCTTTGCAGTAACAGAAGGACTTCGATTCTTTTTGAGTTCCTCGTCGTTTAGTCTGTGGCCCTATATTTTCTCGTTCGCAGTTTATGGATTCTGTGTCTACGC
>JAPOIF010000120.1 GCA_029979085.1 Methanobacteriota archaeon
TGGAAACCGTCAACTTGCTTGACATTGTGTGCCATTGTGGAATCGGTCCATGACCAGCATACCGTTTGTCCAACATCGATGGTCACGGATGAAGGAGTAAATCCATATCCGTCGGATGTAAGACCAATGGTTGCCGCACAATCAACGCCCTCGAATGGATCGTCTGCTGGTGGAGTCAAGACCTTGTCAATAACGTGAATAACTCCATTGGAGGCAGGGACGTCAGCGAGCGTGACGACAGCACCATCGGCACCGACTGCGACTCCAGTGTCGGAGACAGTGATGGTCAATTCATCACCGTTCGCTGCAGTGACCGTGTTTGCGCCAGCAGCCAAATCCGTGGAGAGAGTCGTTCCAGCAACAACGTGGTAAAGCAGAATGTCCGCTAGGACTGCAATCTCTTCGTCAGTATCGAATGTGTCGAGATCGATTCCAGCTGCTGCAAATGCATCATCACTTGGTGCGAAAACGGTGTATTCAGTTTCTCCGCTGAGTGTTGTAACGAGGTTTGCTGCGCTAAGAGCAGCGACGAGTGCTGTGTGGATTGTTGTTGCCTGAGCAGTCATGGCGATGTTGACGGCTGGAGTCCACATGTAGGCGCCACATTGGGCAGCGCTGATGTTTGAGACTTGGTGGGTGACCGTGTTGTAACAACCCGTGATGGTTTGGCCGCCCATTGTGTAATTCTCAACGAACATGTAAGAATTGCAGATCAAGTTGGTTGCTCCTGGAACAATGGTGTGAGAGATGACGTTGTAACAGATGTCACCTGGTGGTGGCATGAGGACTTTGTCAATAACGTGAATAATCCCGTTGCTGGCTTCAACATCCGCCGTTGTGACGGTTGCAGCACCGATCATGACACTGCCGTTGCTTACGGTGAAGGAGGCTTTGTCTCCATTAGCCATGACCACGGATAGCCCGTCAGTGACTTGGGAAGAGTTGACGTTTCCAGCCAAGACGTGGTACAGCAGAATGTCAGCCAGTGTCTCGTTTTCTTCTGGTGTGTCGAAGGTTGAAAGGTCGATGCCCGCATCGGCGAAAGCTTGGTCAGTCGGTGCAAAGACCGTGAATGGTCCATCCCCTTGCAACGTGGCTACAAGGCCAGCATGGGTGAGTGCGGCCACGAGAGAATCGTGGACACCCGTTCCTGCTGCGTTGGCTGGGATATCTTCTGTTGCATCAGCAGCGACTGAGTAAGGCATTGCGGCAAGTAGAAGGCAGGCTACGATAGTACAAACGGTTGATTTGCGCATGGTTTCAGGCGTGAAACCTCCCTTATAACCCACTGTATGCAAGCGTGCATGATTGTTAGAAAGGGGAGCGATAATCTTCCACATCTTCCGAAATTCGGAGCAATTGATTGTATTTTGACACTCTATCGGAACGTGCTGGAGCCCCAGTTTTGATTTGTCCCGCTCGCGTTCCTACGGCAAGATCTGCGATTGTTGTATCTTCTGTTTCACCGCTACGATGAGAGACAACATTTCGGTAACCGTTTGACGTGGCAAGATCCATCGCTTCGAGTGTTTCCGTTACCGTTCCGACTTGATTGACCTTTACCAACATGGCATTGGCTGCCCCGATGTCGATGCCTTGGGCAAGTCGCTCAGATTGTGTAACAAACAAATCGTCGCCGACAATCTGAACTCGATGGCCTTCTTGTTTTGTCATTGCAGTCCATCCTGTCCAATCGTTTTCACCCAAACCGTCCTCAATGGACAAAATAGGGTATGCATCCAACCACTCGCTGTACATGTCCACCATTTGCTCCGACGAAAGCACCTTTCCGTCCATGTGATATCCATCAGATTTCTCAAACTCAGTTGCAGCAACATCGAGCGCGATTCCAATATCATCGGTTGAATAACCGGCTCCTTCGATGGCGCGAACCATGTACTTCAGACCGTCTTCATTTGCTCCAAGGTTTGGTGCAAAACCACCTTCATCACCAACGCCTCCAAGAAGTCCGTCGTTTTTCAGTTCGTGCTTGAGTTGATGGTAGATTTCCACACCAGCTCGTAGCCCCTCCTTGAACGAGTCGAAGCCATGGGGCATGACCATGAACTCTTGGACATCAACGTTGGATGCTGCATGCGCACCACCGTTGAGGATGTTGAGCATCGGAACGGGCATTTGTCCACCAGCATCACCTCCGATGTACTTCCAAAGAGGAAGTTCATGGGATGCTGCTCCAGCATGAAGGCAGGCCAGTGATGCGCCTAGCATCGCATTCGCCCCAAGATTGGATTTGTTCGGCGTTCCATCAAGTTCAATCATGGCTTCATCGATCAAACGTTGTTCGTCAACCGACAATCCGACAAGTACCTCTGAGATGGATTGTCGTACATTATCTACGGCCACATCAACACCTTTCCCAAGCCATTTGTTTTTGTCACCGTCTCGCATTTCAAGAGCTTCATGCTGACCTGTTGATGCGCCTGAAGGTACCATTGCACGGCCTGCTAATCGACCGTTGACGTAGCAATCAACCTCGATTGTTGGGTTGCCGCGACTGTCCAAAACCATTCGAGCATCCAGGCCTGAAATGTAATCTGACATGTCTCTCATTTGTCCCAAGTAAAGGCGCTCTTTGAACTCAACGGGCTAAATTGACTTGGGAGCGAATCTCGTTAAATTCTGTTTGTTGGCGTGAAATTACCGGAATATGTCGTATAATTAATGATTCTTGTCAGATTACGGTTTCAAAAGGTTTGATATACCGATATGTGGAGCGATGACCATGCCCCGAATCGCAGAAATTGATCGAGCAATCCTTGCCCAACTTCGAAAGAATGGTCGAATGTCTTTTGTCGAACTCGCAAAAGAAGTCGGCGCAAGTGAACGTACTGTACGCACACACATCCGAACAATGGAAGAAAACGGTACAATTCGAGGCTACACCGTTCGAGAGAGTGGAATAGGGCTAACGGCTCTTATTCGAATCAAGGTCTCGCCAGGTGTTGAAATCGGTTCTTTTGCCTCTGAAGTCACTGGTTGGGAAGGCGTCGAAATCATCTACGAAGTATCCGGCGAAGCGGATCTTGTCGCTCTCGTTCACGTTGATGATACCGTCGCCCTTCGTTCGCTTCTCGACAAGATGTGGATGGCGGCAGACAACGAGATTGCTTCAACGACCACCGAACTTGTTCTCGAACAGTATTGATTCAATCAAACTGATATCGCCCTGCTGGGTGGAAAAGCATCGTTCCTATACAGCCAGCAAGCGTGATGAAGATTAAAAATCCGAAGACTGGGAATGGCTCAGAATATGTTTCCACACATTCTCCCGTCCAAAAATCAACCTCTGCACAACCGTCTTCAGAAACGAGCCAACCAAGAACTTGGACGATTGTCATTATGACTGACAGGACGAAACTCGTGATCAAAGCCCACAGCTTTCCCTTTGCGGTCATAACGCCGACAAAAATCCCGAATCCACCTATAGCGAAGAAAAAGAGACCTGTCAGAATGAGCAAACCGCCGAAACTACCTGCACCTAAATCAGAGAAAATTACCCCCAAAAGAAGCGGCCCAATCCCAATAAAAATTCCAAGAATGCCAAATAAGGTCGCAACTGTTACTCCAACTGTAATTCGTGTTGCTGGATGTGACAAAAAGTGGTCGTGGTTCTTTGAAGCATAATCTCTCATAACGTTTGACGAGGGTTCTTCTTCGCCCCACTCAAATTCTCCTTCACAGTGCGGGCATGCAAACAATCCAACTGCATCGTCATCCAATTCGATATGTTCTTCACAATGCGGGCATTCAATTAAGACCATGAATTCAAGAAATTCACGGAGAATATAGGTCTTCTGCCGACAGAGACAGTTTCACAATTCGTTTGGAACCGGTGTTTGATCCATGTGCAAGAACGCATAAACAGCCCACCATGTCACAATATCCCATGAATGAACAAGGTTATTGATTCCCGTTGAATTGTCGGTGGCCATGTACTCAATCATTGTCTCCATTGTGTCACAGTCACGGTGGTAGCAAGGGTAACCGTCGACAAGACCGTTCCAACCAAGCGTTGCAACACCGATGTTTTGGAATGAGTCGTGATCGCTACGCGCTGTTGGCGATTCGTAAATCGCTACAGTATCTTCGTAAATATCGCCCCAAAGCGGACTCTCTCCGCCCTCAAGCCAAGCCTCTCGACCTCGTTCCATCTCGTATCCAAGATCAAGTGCATCAGCACCAATCCATTCTGCTAAGTGAAACATTCCTGCCTGATCAATCGCTTCCTGTGTACC
>JAPOIF010000121.1 GCA_029979085.1 Methanobacteriota archaeon
CCAGGACCAAAGAAAGGTGGACCGCCAAAAGGTGGCCCATCCGGGCCAAAGCGTGGCCCTCCTAAGTGATGAGGCGTTCACGTGTCGAGTACACCCAATGATTTTGGGAACATTGGATTCTCTGGGACGTTACGCCCTTCGCAAGTTGCAGCCGTATCGATCATCAAGCCTCAACTCGAACTGAACGAGAAAAGACTGCACATTGTTGCACCTCCTGGTTCAGGAAAAACTGTTCTCGGACTCTATGTTTGGGCTAATTTAGTTCGCGTTCCTACGCTTGTCCTCTCTCCAAATTCAGCGATTCAGGCACAATGGGCTGCTCGGACATCGTTGTTTGATCTTGATGGAAAAGAGGATCAAATCAGTACCGATGGGAAGAATCCTGGTTTGTTGACTTCACTCACGTATCAAGCTGTTACCATGCCGAAAAAAGGTGGGGAAGACCTCGATGTGACAGCCATTGAGTTGTGGGCAGAAACCCTGGTCATCATGGCTGAGGCGGATACCACCGAATCTGCTATGCTGTGGATTGCTGATCTGAAACGAACCAATCCCGATTACTTCGATGACCGACTTTCTGTCTATAGAAAGAAGGTTCGAGACGATTTTTCAGAAAATGGTAACGCTCTGTGGACGCTTCATGAATCAGCAAAAACGACACTCATGAAACTCAAAGAGAAGGGGATAGGCATGATCATTCTCGATGAATGTCATCACATGCTGCATCATTGGGGAAGAGTGCTTACTGAGCTGAAAGAATTCTTTGATGATCCAATCGTTCTTGGTCTAACTGCGACACCACCTGACTTCTCAACGGTTAAGGAAAAAGACGCAGACCGCTACTTTGACTTCTTTGGTGAAATCGACTACGAAGTACCAATTCCCGCTCTTGTTCGCGATTCAAATCTTGCACCTTACCAAGATTTGTGCTACTTTGTACGCCCTGCGGAACATGAAATAGAATACATCTCCAAAGTTGATGATGAGTTCGATGAAATCCTTGCCGAATTGGAAGAACCCCCTGCTTATGAAAACGGTGTTCCTCGATTGCAAGACTGGGTCTATGCGCAACTGAATAACAAAATTCTTCCCGGGGGAAAATCGGTTACGTGGGAAACTTATGCAAAGCGAAACGAAGAATTCAGCATCGCTGCTCGAATCTACCTCAAAAACTGTGACATAGCCCTCCCCCCAGACGTTCCAAAATACATAGGCATAAACTGGGGCAGGATGGCCTACCTGCGTCCTGTTTTGGATCGATATGTTCGCCATGGACTTCGCCGATCGGAATTGAAAGAAGACCACGAAAAAGGCGAAATACTCACCAGCCGACTTCGCCTTCTCGGCATGCAAATCACCGAGACTGGAATTCGCCCATGTGCCTCTCCAGTAGGCCGAATCATGGCATATTCAGCAACCAAGATAGAGGCACTATCAGACATCATCTCGACTGAAATGCAATCACTCGGGCAAGACATTCGTGCAGTTGTTGTCACAGACTTCGAGAAAACCTCTGCAACCACCTTGGTTGAAGGCGTCATGGACGAAGAAGCGGGAGGCGCCATTGCTGCGTTTCGAGCACTGGTTCAATGTGACTCAGGCGACATTCTTGACCCTATTCTTATGACTGGAAGTACTGTGTTGGTCGATGATGATCTTTCCAATCGATTCCTGGAAACCGCCCGAGCATGGATTGCTGAACGTGATCTCGACATTGAACTTCGAGCACGAACTGAGGATACATATCACGTCATTATCGGCCGAGGCAAAGACTGGATTCCGAGATATTATTCCATTATGATCACTGAATTTTTCCAACAAGGGCTGACAAAGTGTCTGATTGGAACCCGTGGACTATTGGGTGAAGGATGGGATGCTTCAAAGATCAACGTTCTTGTTGATTTGACTACCGTAACAACAAGCATGAGCATCAATCAACTTCGTGGCCGTTCCATTCGCTTAGACAAGGATTGGCCAGAAAAGGTAGCCAACAATTGGGACATCGTTTGTTTTGCTGACGAATTTACAAACGGGTTCAAGGACTATGCTCGATTTGAGAAGAAACACAAGCAACTCTACGGCGTTTGTGATGATGGAGCCATCGAGAAAGGTGTTGGACACGTTCACGCAGCGTTTACAGAGGCTGAACCAGAAGGCATTAGCGAAGGTATGAATTTGTTCAATGATGAAATGCTCATGCGTTCAAGAAATCGCGAAAAAACACGCCAATTATGGGGTATTGGACAGCCGTTCAGCGCTCACCCAAGGGCTGCAGTAGAAACCAAGTCGAACGATGACAACTTTGGAATGGGATCTGGGTTCAGATTTGGATCCAATCAAGTTTGGAGTCAGCAATCGCTTGTTCAGGCCATGGCACTCGTTGTTTCAAACAGCCTGATCCACACAGGACACATTTCAAACACATGTCGAGCATCCGGAGGCGACCGTGGAGGCGGTTGGTTAAGGATGCACCTCACCAACAGCACAGAAGAGGAGTCGAAAATTTTCTCAGAGGCTCTTCAAGAAGTGCTTGGACCTTTGGAAAAGCCGCGCTACGTTATTTCTCGGTATTCTCGATTCCTAACAGACAATTGGTTAACAAAAATGCTCCCAGAGGTCCTTGCAAAATATCTGCGTCCTGTCGAATCAAGACTCGTCATGTACCATTCAGTACCGAAGATCTTGGCAGGAAAACGAGATGAGGCTGACATCTTCCTGAGGTATTGGCAGGAATTCATCAGCCCTGCAGAATTATTCTACGCACATAGTTCAGACGGTAAACAACGACTTGAAGCGATCCGACAGCAAGACCTAGGTCCAAAAAATTCAACGCACAAGAAGCAGATTTTCCTATGAGCATTGTTGGCAAGTTACGCTAGATCCTTTGCAACCACTGCAAAACCTATTGCGGCATTTAAAACATCGAAAGTCAAACACTGTAACAGGTGTTGAACAGGTTGGATTCGCACATACCTCAATGGCTTCGGTCGATGATTCTGGCATTGATGACCAAAATGCACCACTTGAACTTGATTCTGTTGGAGGAGAAGAAGAGTATGACCCTGCGATGGCCTCAGGGCTAGCTTGTACTGCCCCGATATTGAGGACTTGTTGCACGTACGGACTTGAGAAAAATGGTTTGGATGCCAAGTCACCACAATTGAAGAACGATGCATAGGTAGAAGTTGCCTGTTCAACACTCATTCCACTCAAATCGCTAACCTGCATTTTCCGAATGAGTTGATCGTAACTTGGGTTCCCTCTGGAGCGTTGCGAACTGAACATAGAACGCGTAGGTTGATGATTCACTGGATTTCCTGCATTGAATCCTTCCTGCAATGTAACAATCTTGACAATCAGATGTGCTAAACTCGTAAAGAAGATGGTAAACATTCCGAGAAAAACCAATATCTCGAGATCTCCACCTAAGAAAAACATGGTTAATCCAAGAAAATACAGAGGTGCAAACTTGGATTTTTTTTCGTCTGTCAATGTTTCACCTCAAGATGGCCATGGCGCCGTCTCCAAGCGCCATGGCCGATTGGGTCTTACCGTACCTGCGTAGCGAGGTGCATGTCATTGTCCGAGGACTCCATTGGAGACAGTATCTTGCCTGCTTCCGAAGTATAAAGACTCATTCCCGAACGGCAATGCGTAACGATGGTTCTGGCGTCCCAGATAAGGCTGCAGAAGATTCAACTTGGCGATGAATACCCATTCGCACCTCAAGTTCAAGATGAGAAGAAGAATACGATGTTGCCAGATGTACGTTATCACCATAGAGTCCAATCGGTTCAAGTTCGTCTTCCCAATCCGCATCTTCATCCATCACGTTTGAGATACGTATCCAATCATGCTCACGTTCCTTTAGAATCGCTGCTCGTTTACTCATTCCGTATGATTTGAACAATTTGACGACTTGGGAACGAGGAAATGCGAGCGGACAAAGCATGAGTATGCTATCACCTTGTTGCCAAAACGAACACTGCCCCAATTTCTCTTTGTTAGCCATCTTCAACGCAGATTCCAATGCCTCCTCTCCAGTACCCCATGCATGAGGCAACCACAACATGATGACAGAGCGATCCTTTGTCCCGGGAACATGCGTGCTTGCTTCGACCATGTACTGTTGCACTGAACGGGTTTCTACAACTGGCTTTCTTTGTTTTGGCTTCTTTTTGGCTTTCTTTTTCAGCCGTCGAGCACGTTTGGGAATTTTTTGTGCTGTG
>JAPOIF010000122.1 GCA_029979085.1 Methanobacteriota archaeon
GCAAGAAGCACTGATTCCGCAAGACGATGGCAGTTATGTACAATGGCATGACGCTTGGTTGGCGACTGGTAACATGCAATCTTCAGTGCTGATGAAGTACACTGAACAGCAAGGTCACATTCGTGTGCTATCGACCGAAATGCTGAAGGCGAATGGACTGGTGGTGCGTGCTGGCATTGGACCTGACAACAAAGACTACCTGTTGTGCAAGAAGTCAGGAGTGCTGATACCTATGCATTCCGAACGAGGGCTTCAGGTCATCAAGACGAGGAAAGTTTCAGCCAGCACGATACAGAACAACGTGCACATCAAGGACTGGGTCAACGGTCTGAAGAGCTTGCTGCACTGGGAGAACAAGAACGTGTTCGGCAACGCGAAGGCAGCCATCGAGGCTGACAAGATTCCCATTGCACGACTTGGCAAGCAAGACATCCAGTTCCCACGAATGAGTAACTCGTACAAGTTGCTTATTGCTCAGCATGTTAACGAACACAATGGTTCAGAAGAAGCAGTACACGAAGAGAGACTGCAATACCAAGACATGGTGACAGACGAGTTGAAGACTAAGCTGAGTGCACTTGGAAGTCATGACACCGCAGAACGATCAGCGAATTCCAGACGAGCCCTGGCAATGCAACAGGACCTTGAGTGCGGTGCCTATGCCAAGATTTGTGGTGATGATGATATGGTCGACAGTGACAGACACATCACAGGCAATGACTCGTCAACGATTAGCACTTTCGTTGTAAACAAGCTTGAGTCCGTTGGAGCAACTAAAACCGAACGTGAAGTTGACGAAGAGCTCCGACGCGAGGACAAGCAAGCGATCGATCAAGCATGGAACGACCTGCACGAGTTAAGACACCATGCTGCCATTGACTGGCAACTGTACATTCATGCAATGGAACAGCCGACACAGGAGCAAATGGAAATTCAAGCCCTGTACCTAACGCTAGTGATGAACCCATATTCTTTGAGCGAAGAAGAACGAGCTCGCCTGTGGCATTGGCGACTGGCTCATCCGCACCCATCTGTCCCAGTGAACATGACGAAGGGCAAGAAGGCAACCAACATGAGAGTATCTTGCACGCTAACTGAGGACTGTCCAGTTTGTGACAAAGCGAAGTTTCGCAGACTACCTTTCTACAAGCCAAAGGTAAAAGACTGGACGCAGCCTGAACCATGGATGAAAACGCACGTCGATGGAGTAGGTGGGCAGAAAAGCTTCAAAGTCAAGAGCTTCTTCGGAGCAGTAGGAGCGTTCGTGTTCTGTGATGATGGCACAGACTCGCACATACCGAAGCTTTACAGCACACGAGATCAATTTGAATTCCACCTACGAAGCTTCTTCATTCAAGTGATGATTAAGCACAGGCAATGTCGACTGATGGTAGTCGATGGTGACCCCGCACTGGTCAACGAGCGAACTGTTGCAATCGCGTCCGAGTATGGTTGCAACATGGTGGTTAGCAGTCCTGGCACGCCACAAGAAAACAGGAAGGCCGAACGAAAAGTCAGGCAAGTGCTCGAACTGGCCAGGGCAATGATGCTTGGTGCTCCTCATCTCCCTACTTCAGCTTGGGGCAGTGCAGTACTGTACACTGAGCACGTCAATGAGGTGATTCCGAAAGGCGAACGATACAACTACATGACACCTTACGAGATGAATCGAGGAAGAGCACCAGACATGCTGCGAGTATTTATACGAACATTTGGATGCTACGTGCAATGGAGCAGTCTTGGCGAAGGCGAAAAGTCAGACTACAAGATGAACGAGAAGACCCACGATGGGTGCTTCATTGGCCTCGAGTATCCGTCAGCATTGATTCTTGACACCAGTAACAAGATTCGTCGCATCTCGAAGAATAAGATTCGCACACATGAATCTATTTATTGCAAGACTCCAATCAGATCGATGGAGCAGCTGCGTAAGCTGCTAGAGGAGTCAGGCACCGTCAAGCACGATGAAGAAGCACCCTCAGTGGTTCAAAGCATTCAGACGCTAAGACAAGCGAAAGATTCAGTACACGAAAAGAGCGCTGAAGAACACATGGTATCGTCTGAATCAGGGGGTGAATCAGTAGAAGTTGCTGATGGCAAAGAATACGTACCGGACTTTGCTCAGATTGACGAACTGCAAGCGACTGTGCAAGAGTTGACCAAGATGGTACAGTCGATGAAACAGAATGACCATGGCAAAGAGTTAGCGCAACTACTACGTGCTCATGCAGAAGAAAAGAAACTGAAGCGTAATGCACGAGGCATCACTGCAACGCATGAGGATAAAGGATTCGACGACACCAGTTCAGGGGGTGAGAAGCAAACGAAAACACTGAAGCAGCCCAAGGCAACGAAGCTACCGCTCTTCAAAGCACCACCTGGCAGTCGAGTCAAGATCAAGACGAAGATGTTTGATAACCCCAGAGACGAAGTACCATTCTCAGTGGGCAAACCAGAATGGTCGAGTGGGACAGTCGTTAAAGTGAACGAGAAGAACAAGATTGTCACTGTACTCTGGGATGGCGACGAAGAGGGAGTTGACGAAGTAGACTCCAGCTACAAGCACCTGCATTGGCTCAACGACGAAGAACATGCCAAGGCGGCGAAGGTAGCTAACCAGTCAGCAACGCAACTGAAGTCACTCACAGCAACGATGCTCGAAGGCAAAGTGACTGACGCCAAGACTTTTTACACTGGACTTGCATTGATCGAATGCAACTACGACGTGGAGGCAGCCAAACGATTGGAGCCTCATCGAACATTGGCGAAGCTCGTGAATGAAGTTGAACTCAGCAATGACGAACAAGAACAAACCGATGAAGAAGCTGAGATTCCAGAAGATGATCGAATTCACGCAGCAGTCTTGGCAACGCTGATGAACAAGCAAGAGTTACGTGCGAAGTACGAGAGCAAGGACTACCCTGACTTCACCTACCCCAAGAACTTCTTGGAGGCGCTAAGACTTCCTGACTGGAGAGAATGGGTGGAGGCATATCGCAAGGAATGGGACACGTGGGTAGTTACCAACTCGTACGAGGTCGTGAAGTGGGATGAGATGGTTCCAGGGTCAATCGTCACACGTTTGTATGAGCTTGCCCAAATCAAGAAGGATGGAAGGCACAAGATCAGACCATGTCTAGCCGGCGAAACATTGGAGTCACACCTCGACTATGGTGCGACATGGGCTGGCACAATCAGTACCGACATGACAAGATTTCTCTTCAGTCTCGCGACATCTCTGAACGTGGAGATCTGGGCTGGAGATGTCTCGTGTGCTTTCTTGCAAGCAAAGAATGACCGACCACTTTACTGTTACAAGCCAAGCTGGTTTGACTTGATCAATTTGGATTGGGATCAACTGGCAAAACTGAGAGCAGAGATCAAGCCGATGGAGAAGAAAGTGTTGAGAAAGATGGCAATCCAAAAAGGCAAAGTCGAAGAAGTTCTCAACCTGCTCTCTGCAATCTACGGCAACCCAGCTGCAACGCGCTTGTGGGTCAAGAAGAATCATGTCTACATGACTCAAAACTGCAACTTGAAGAACAGCAGCATCGATGGCCAAGTATACTACATCAACGACGCCAAGCCGACTGAAGGCAGTCGCACCAAAGCATCGATGAACAACTTTCTTGCCGTTGGCTTGCACGTTGATGACATGTTGATCGTGGGCAATGATCACATGAAGGAAGAATTTTGCACGCAGTACGAGAAGGCGTGTGATGGCCAAGTCAAATGGCAGAAGCCAGTGGAAGTCTTCACATCAATGGAGGTCAAGCAGGACTTGATCAATGGCTACACCGAACTGACACAAGCGAAGTATTGGGATCTTGCAGCTATACGCTTCAAAGAATACTTGCCGGACAAGTTTAACGTTCGCAACCCAATCGGGCAAGGCTACAAGTTCAGAGAAGCAACCGACGAAGAACACGAAGAAGCGAAGAATCTACCTTACATGGAGCTGGTTGGCACACTCAATTATCCAACGACAATGACGAAACTGGAGTGCCGACTACATGTAAGCAAGCTGTCTAAGTACTTGCGGAAATGGAACAAGGAACATTGGGACAAGGCAATCAATGTTCTCAAGTACTGTATCACCACGAAGTTGATCGGACTCATCTACAGTCGATTCTTGGATGAGCATGGAGTTAACATTATGTACGATCATGCAGACAGTGGCTTCAAC
>JAPOIF010000123.1 GCA_029979085.1 Methanobacteriota archaeon
AGGCGAGACGGATCACGCCCAATACATCGAATTTAGTGGTGGTGAATCCGGTTCACCGGGGCTGTTGTGGGATGATGCTGCGCATCAAGCGAACATCAAAGCGTTCCTTGATACAGGTGAAATTGATGTCTTGATCATGATATGCTGTTCACCAGAATTCATCCAAACGCTCGATACGGATCAAGCCGTCTGGAATTTCACGGATTACGCTGTTGCGAAGAACCCGAACATACGCATCGGTTTGGCCATGCCATGGAAGGATTTCCCGGGAGAATATGAAAATGCGAGCGAGTATGCAACCAATTCAACGCTCGACCTCTATCCGTATTGGGGGAACCTATCCGACGAACTCAGTGCAGATTATCCAGGCACGGACGTGTTCACTTTCCATCATGGCGCCCTTGCCTACGAGATGCGCGAGATGTTCGAAGATGGAGATCTCGATGAGGACGTTGAACGACTTCAGGGACCAAAGGCAACCTCACTCTTCACCGACGAGAAGGGTCATGCGGGCGATATCCTCGTCGATACTGGAACACTGATCTGGCTCCATGCAGTTCATGGCATCGACCCAATGGATATGCCTGAATTTACACAATGGGAATCCGATATTCGAGTGATTGCAACTACCGTTCTTGAGGAACAAGAAGGAACCGAGTGAGCCTAATCGACAATGTTGTGACCGACCAAGAGAAGGACAATTGCAACAAGCGTCAGAGTACGCTGAAGATGGAGCAACCGTGCTCCCTTTCGGACTTCTTTCGGAGGCCAGCGCCATTGCATCATCGATCCTGAGATGACGAGAAGCCAGATGGCTCCCGTACCGACCCAAAGTGTCCAATGCCATTCCAAAACGATGCCATGAATGGTGCCAAGAATGGCTGCTCCAAAGCCAAGCCATGTGTGGACTTTCATGAATCGACGATTGAATACGCCTAATTTTTTCTTGAACGGTCGAGCTTCAACATTGAACCGTTCAGGACCGTTTTTTCGTAGCCAGTGGAAGGTTGGCTTCCATGCAACGATGGCCAAAGATCCACCCATCAGATAGAGAGCGACATCGCCAAGACCTTCGCCTTCGATACCGAGGATGGTTTCCTCATCATCTTCTTCGTCATCATCGTCATCAGCATAGACGCCTGGTATGAGAAAAAGGAGAGACGCAAGCAGAAGGAGGAGCCATCTCTTCATACGCTTTTGTAGATGCATGTCCCACATATTTTTTTGCAAGTGGAGCGATCAAAACATGATGATAACTGTACCTGTCAAAACAATGTACCAAAAAGTGATTAAAAGATAACACATTGTTTTTCCTTATGTGGACGGATGAACAACTACTCGAACAAGGATGGACGCAAGAACAGATTGAACAATGGAAATCGGAACAGACTCCACAAGTTGAGGCTGTAGAATCTGTTGTTAAACCTCAGTTTGAACCGGTTCAAGAAAAAGTTGAATCATCTTTGACAGGATCGTCTTCGTTGCTTAACGATAAGACGCAGATTGTAGTCATCGTCTTGATGTTGGTTGTTGCACCATTGTCACTCTACTCATCACTGTTCGATGAAGGGCCTGAAGGGCCGCAAGGAGACACTGGTCAAGCCGGTGTCAATGGAACAGCTGGTTCCAGTTTTCATTTGATTGCAAACGGTGAAGAATTACCACTTTGCGATGCTGCACTGCAAAACCAAATCTTCTTTGTCGCTGATGTGTCAGGCTTCCAAGTTTGTCAAACCAATGTTTGGAGCACCATCGATCTAACTGGTGATCAAGGTGAACCTGGTGTCGATGGAACGAATGGTTTGGATGGAACCGATGGAACCGACGGTGCTGATGGTGCCGATGGTATGAATGGAACCGACGGAAGCGATGGATCTGATGGTGCAGATGGCTCAGATGGACAGACCTCATTGATTATTTCGAGCGTTGCAGCACTCGCAAACTGTCCTTCGGGAGGAACGCGTATCGATACAGGAATTGATGACAATCGAGACGGTTTCCTCGCACCCTCAGAAATTGATTCGACTCTTTTTGTTTGCAATGGTCAAGATGGAAGTGATGGTGCAAATGGTGCTGATGGTGCTGACGGTTCCGATGGTGCTGATGGTGCTGACGGAGCCGATGGTAGTTCAACGACGACCATGATGGTCGCAAGTTTGGAACCTGCTCCAACGTACCTCGCATGCAATGGGTCGGGTCAATTGTTGAAGCAAGGATTGGACGACGGTTCTGGGGGAGGCATCGCTCAAAATGGGATTTTGGAATCGGGTGAAATTATTACCACTTCGCTGATTTGTACGACCTTTGATGTTGCTCAAGTCGATGACATCAATGTGGGCACTGCACATAGCATGCCTTCGGATTTTGCCACCATCAATTCAACAATGTACTTCACAGCAACGAGTGGAGGTTCGGGTGGAATTTGGTCAATGGATGTCAATGAAACCATTTCAAGCGTGTATTCTGGTACGGCTATGAGCATGCGAGCAGTTGGTGATGCCCTGATGTTCCTTGGCAGCGATCCAACAAACGGTCTTGAACCTTGGATTTACTATCCTTCGAATGGAACGGCATCATTGATTTCCGATGTTTTACCGGGAACGTCTGGTAGTTTTGCTGGAGAATTTACACTTCTTGGAACGACAGTGTTTTTCGCTGCACGAGATACTGCCGGTGTGTATGATTTGTGGGCATACGATTTGGCAAACGGGTCCATTTGGAATGAGGTAGCGAATGTTCAACCAACAAGTTTGATTGTTGTTGGTTCTGATCTCTATTTCTCAGCAGGTCCAAACAATGCAAACGTCGAATTGTGGAAGCATGATTCCACGACAAAAACGACATTCATGGTTAAAGACATCAATCCGGGAATTCTCTCATCAGATCCTTCTCATCTCACAGCGATGGGCACGACCATCTACATGGCTGCAAATGCAGGCACGACCTATGGAACTGAATTGTACGCCTATGAGACAACAAACAACTCAACATGGCTCGCTGCAGACATTCGCCCGAGTTTTGCAGGTAGTATGCCATCGAATCTTGTTGTCATGGATACACGCGTCTATTTCCAAGCGACCTCTGGCACACATTTCGAGATGTGGGCTTATGAATCAACGAACCATTCGTTTTGGGAGGTCACTAGTCTCCAATCCACTTCAGGTACTGGCGGCCCACATGAACTCACTGTCGGCGGATACACTGTGTATTTTGCAGCTGATGATGGAACCACTGGAGAAGAATTGTGGGCACACAATTCGGTCAATGGGACGACATGGCAAGTAATCGATTTGAAGCCGACAGGCGGGTGGGTTGGTGAAATGCATCACCATAACGGCAATTTGTACTTCGCTGGTGAAGACAATACGACCGGAATCGAATTGTGGCGACTTCTCTTCTCAAGAGAAGTGACGTACGTCTGAACTAAATGGTTGAGATGAAACAATCATCATCGACTTCGATGAGTCCACCAGTCGTCAAGAGGTAATCGATGGCTTCGTCGATTTCTTCCTCTTCGACACCGTGTTGAAGCATTCGCTCGAAGATGGCTTCGAGTGTTGCGACAGGTTCGCCTTTCTCGATCTCCCCATCGACGATCATGACCACGAGTTGACATGCAACAGCGAGAAGTGGGTCGTCGACTTGATCATCTGGTAGCAGTTCAATGAAGGCTTCAGCTCCATGGGCTTCACCTTCTTCGATGCGTTGCTTTTCTCCGCGCTGCGAGAGGCCTGTGAAGGTGTTGTCTTCGTCTAGACCAAAGCAATCGAAGATGGACATTTGATGTTCATCCTTGCCAGAATCTTCCGGAGCGATTCGCCGTTCAAGGTCATCAAGACGGAACTTACGCTGTTCTAGGAGCAATCGTTCACGCTTGAGGTCATGGCGAAGCAAAGCCAGTGTTTGCTCTGCTTGTTGCGTTAGCCAGCCATTGATTGTCCATTCAGGATCGAGTCCTGTCATGACCTCAGCCATACGACGAACAGGTTCTGGAAGGGCGTTGACATCAATCAGACCGCGAGTTTCTTGACCATCCTCACTCATGGAGAACTCTCGGACTTGACGGCCTTTGAAGCCTTCCCAATGAAATCTCGAAAGACTCATTCTTTTGCTTCTGAGAATTTGTTTTTCATTCCACCAACAATGGCGTTGAGTGCCTCTTGAAGCGTCTTGTTATG
>JAPOIF010000124.1 GCA_029979085.1 Methanobacteriota archaeon
GGTCTCGGTGTAGTTACCGAGAACGATTGGTAGGTGCTCGACCGATTCATCGAGTTGGTGACCTCGAGCGGTAACCAATTCCATATCGACGGTTGCGGAGAGTGCAGCATCACGAGCCATGCGGCGTTGCTTAGCGTTGAACTTGCGAGACCAGTCCTTCTCGACCTTCGGTCCGTGAGCACGGCGACCACCGAGTGTGTGCGGGTTTTGTGCAGCACGGCGTTGTCCTGTTCGTCGCATGATACGAGAGACACCACGTCCCTTGCCCCACCATTCGACGGAGTGCTTCATACCAGCCATTGGTCGGCGCTTACCGACGTGTCGGCGGGAACCGTAGGCTTGTCGGCGATTGGCTCGACTGGATGCAACTGCATCTCGTACGAGATCAACACGGACGGATTGTGTGAACGATTCAGGAAGGGTGACCTTCGATCCGTCTTCGACGGTGATGTCAAAGACGCTTTGAAGACGACCTGCATCCATCTCATCTTGTGTGATGTTGTTGCTGATGTTCTTGACGGCTACCTTCATCTTCAGGCCCCCTGCTTGCTACGTGTACTAACGTAGGTGATTTCGTATGGCTGTGGTTCCTCGTTGGAACGAATTGCATCACGGAATCGAATCAATCGCTTGGCAGGTCCTGGGACGCTACCCTTGATGAGAATGTAATCAGAGTTGACTTCACCGTAGTGAAGGAATCCACCGGCAGGTGTAATCGAGTGCTCTTCTGGGTTAGCAACACGGAGAACACGCTTGTTGAACTCAGTTCGCTGGTGGTATCCTGTTTGACCACCTTGACGAATGGTCTTTCGGACGTATCCTGTACCAAAGTCACCCATGTTACCGTGTTGTCGGCGCTTCTTGGAGTTCTTGTGCGACTGGAGCTTACCACCAAATCGTCGGATAACACCTTGCCATCCGTATCCTTTGGTGACAGCGACGATATCGGTCATAGCACCTTCTTCGAACGCATCGGTGAAGGAAACTTCGTCACCGAGTCGCTCTTGAGCGAAAGCGAGTTGATCGCTTGCAGCACCGCCATCGAGTCCAACTTCCATGACTTCAGGAACCTTGGAAGGAGAGCCTGTGACGTTGGAAGGTTGTGTAGCGACGATGAGGCGAACTTCGCACAAATCTTGCTTTCCGAGGTTCTCAAAGTGCTTGTCCGCATCGTGATTCTTACGGTTTGATACACGATCGAAGACTTCTGGGAACGATTCAGTGAGTGTTTCAGCGTCAACCCAAACTTCACCAGCGGCTTGCTTACCGTAAGGTGTCATTCGGTATCCACGAACGCCGAGAATACGCATCTTCGGTACCTCGACAACGGTTACAGGAATTCGAATTTCCTGGCCGGCGCTGGTTGATCGTGGATTAAGATCTCGAGCAAGAACGTGTGTCATTCCTGCTTTCCAACCTGCAAATCCTTGCATTCGTACTTCGCTTGCGTCGCTGGTCGGCCATGACTTGACGTGACCAAACGGTCGGTTGGCCCGCTTACGCGGGCTAAACGCCATGCTACCTCGACGTGGGTGGTGTCTTTTTGCCATTTTGGGCTCCTCCATTATTCTACAACACAGAGGCTCCGTAGAGCGTGCGAGGGCTCATCAGGCCGGGAGTAGCCGTGACACAGAGCGCCATTTCCACGAGCGGGAAACGGTGCCAGCGGGTTCCATTTGGATTGCCCAACGTGTCTGGCTGCTCACCCTTAGAGCAACCTTCCGACTTTCCACCCCTATATGAGTAGTTCGGTGTTTGAAGTGCCTGAAATCCAACGACGTCGGCTCGTTTCAGCCCTTACACATCATCCTTTTGAACCCTCGACTTTTTCCTTGAATCATGCCTGTCTTGAGCCATCCATTTTTGCGGGATGGTATCGAGGCAAGAGGTTATCAAATCGCAGCAACGCAAGCATGCATTCGTTGCTCTACCTTGTTGGTCATGCCGACTGGATTTGGTAAAACTGCTGTACAGTGGAACTGCATTGCCGACGCACTCGAGTCTGGTGTTGAGAAAATTGTCATTACAGCACCAACCGTGGGTTTGGTTGAACAACAACGGCGTATGATTCTTGAGCGGATCGTCATCGAATCGGAAAAAGTGCGAACGTACACTGGTAGCGATCGACCTGCAAAACGTGGAGACATTTGGCAAGAAGCGACAATCATCATAGCGACACCACAAGTCATCCGCAACGACGTTGATACGGGTCTCATTCGTTTGGAACATGTCGGTTTGTTGATTATCGATGAGGCACATCATGCAAAGGGAAATCACGCAACTGCTCAAGTTGCCGACCGATATCAAGCTCAGTCACCTGAGCCATGGTTGGTCGCTGCCACAGCAAGTCCTGGTTCTTCGCAGAATGCCATTCGACAATTGTGGAATCGATTGAACGTTAATCGAATCTTCGTGGCAAAGCGAGAAGATGACTTGTTGAAACCCTATGCAGTCGATATGAACATTGCAACGATACGAGTCATGCTTGACTCGAAAACTCTGGCCTTGTTAGAGCCACTTGAAGCACATCAGTTCGAAGAAACGGATGCGCTGAAACGACAAGGATTTCTTGCTCCAACAGAACATCTCACTGCGGGTTTGATTGAGGAAGCGGCACAGCGTGCAAGCATTGCGATTTCTCGTAGAGACCCGAGAGGCTACGATGCTGCACGACGGATTTCGGATGTTCGGCGAATGCATATGTTGCTCGACTTGTTGAAGACACAGGGTCTTCGATCCGCCCGTTCTTACCTCGAGCGAGCCGACGAACAACTCCGAGACGGTGAGCGTTCGACCAGTCGATTTCTCAAGAAGCAAGTCATTCACAACTTCAGACAAGCGGTTCAGACTATGGATGAATGCCATCCTAAACCTGCTTTTGTTTCTCAGCTGGTTCAGGAACATCTGGAAAAGCATCCGGATGAGCGAATTCTCATCTTCAGTGAGTATAGAGATACTGTTGACCATTTGGTTGAGGATTTGAATCAAATTGAGAACGCTGTTGTGGATCGATTCATCGGTCAAAGCAAACGTGGAAAACGAGAGGGTATGTCACAAAAGCAGCAACTTGAGCAACTGGAGCGTTTCCGAAACGGTGACATCAATGTTCTCGTGGCCACATCGGTTGGAGAAGAGGGATTGGATGTTCCAAGCGCTTCCATGGTCTTGTTTTACGAGCCTGTTCCGAGTGCGATTCGTTCGATTCAGCGACGGGGACGTACTGCACGTGAGAGCAGCGGTTCAGTTCATGTACTGGTCGCAAACAACACGCGAGACGTACATGTCTTGCACGCATCAAGAAATCGAGAACAGCGAATGCACAACGTTCTGGCACGGATGCGGTTGGAAACTCCGTTAGGTTCCTACAAGATTCGAAAAGAGGGAAAATTGCTCGATTTTGAGATTGTGGAAGGCGATCGCCGACAACCTGCACTCGAATTTTTGGAGCAGGAGAAGACTCGATTAAAATCTATAGAATCTGATGCTGAACAAGATAAACAGGCGAATAGTGAGAATTCATCGTCTCCAACATCGAAGAATCAACCAACGTTGCATACTCGTGCTCGATCGCAAAAGAGTCTCTTCGATTTTGAGGAAGATACGAGCGACCCCTGGAAACCGGTTCTTGACGGCCGAGACATCAACCGCCAATGATCATGGCTCGTGTTCGCAATTGTGCGAGGCGGTCAGGGAAGTGACCCAATGCAAAAGCAACCAATTCTGCTAAATGAATGACGGGAACGGATGTGTCTTTTCCAGTAACCTTTCCTGCTTTGACCTGATACGAGTCAAGGTTTGCGTGCGAAATGGTGCAAGCGCTTACAACAAGTTGTGCTCCATTTTCCTTTGCTTCGGAAAGAACCGAGGCTGTCATGCGGAGTGCAGTTTTCTCGTTCGTAAGGAGACTTGGAGAGCCAACGCTTTGGCATCGAGCATCGTAAGCAATAGGCGTACCGCCAAGAGCGGTGATGAGATCTTCAAGGTAGTGTGGATTGAATGGGTCATCTTCACCGCAGAACCCTTCACGTTGCATATATGGGCCGTAGTAGGCTGCAACCTTCAT
>JAPOIF010000125.1 GCA_029979085.1 Methanobacteriota archaeon
TTGCTTCGTTCCGGGCCAAAATTGTCCAACATGAGTACAAGTTGTGGCAATGACTCGCCTTCTTGTCGTTGTTTCCATGTCGTTGCAGCAACGATTGCATCTTTTTCATTCGTGACTTCCAATTCAAGAAAAGCTCCACAGTTTGCAACGTCCATGGTTGAAAGAAGTTGGACAATGGCTTGCATCCCGCTTTCTCCAGCAACGGTAAGGTCGTTCTCTTTGATCATGGTTGCATCGTCCTTGTTGAGCCGGTGCGTCAACCCACCTCCAAGGTGAACGGCCCATTTGTCAAGCATACCCCATACCGTTTTCCGAGTAGCAGCCACTTGACGAGGAGCAATGGTCGCCCATTGGGCTGCATTGGTGGCAATCCCAGAGAGTTGGCCAAGCAAGTTCAGGATTGAGCGTTCCATGCGGAGAATAGATTCTGAGTCGCCGTGAATTTCAACGATGACATCACCTTTGCTTACTCGTCGACCGTCACCAGCTTTCCACGACGTGGAGAGGCTTGGTGCCCAAATTTGTAACATATAATCGACTGCTGCAGCACCTGCAATTGTTCCATCAGCCCTCGAGGTCACGTGTGCTGTGACCTTTTCTCCGAATCCCATCACGGGCCCGTCGATCCCATCATCGCCCACGATCGCTGTTGTCCAACGGTCCATACTGGCGGTAAGCATGCGACTTGCTCCATCCTCGGATGTCCATAGGAGATGACCACGGTCGTGTGGCAACATCGTACGCTCGCCCATGGATACTGCTAGAACTATGAGGACTTCAAGCAAACTGTTGCCCCGTAGGGATTGATGAGGAGGATGGTTTAGGGTGAGTATGGCCAGAGTCCTCGTTGTCGGAGCAGGACTTTCAGGCCTCTCAGTTGCCATGGAAGCCTCTGTACGAGGTCATCACGTGGTGGTTCTCGAGAAGAGGTCGACTATCGGTGGGCGTGCATCAAGCGAAGTGAGGGATGGCTTTCCAATTGGCTATGGTCCACACTTTTTGTTGAAGAAAGGTCCATTGCATCAACTTGTTCGAAAGGTCAGTAAAGTCAAACCGTCCGTTTTGCCTTTGCGCCCACATCGGCTCGAGGTTCTCGGGCAAGGTATGATGCAACCTCGCAAACCCATGATGGATGCTGCCATGTATCGAAGAGCGGTCAAAGGTTACGATCTTGAGCATCCATCGATTCAAGCCAGTGAGCACATTGCTTCCTGGGGGCTTAAGGATGAATTCCGAAGTCGGGCTTTGCTTAGCAGTCAACTTCTGGTGCTGAAAGAGGGCTGGTCAGGATTGGTCGGACGACTTGCCGTTACACTCGATGAGGTCGGCATTCCAATCGAGACTGGAGCGAATGTTGTCAAGGTCGAGAAACACAAAGTGCATCTCGCAGATGGGCGACATGTTGAGACGGATGTGATCATTCTCGCTTGTGGCTATGGTCAGGCGAAGAAACTCATCCCCGATTTGCCGGATGTTTCGTTCGTCACCGCATCAACCATCGACGTCGCATTGGATGCTCACCCTCTTGGCGAACGTCATGGCATCCTCGATATTGAGCGCTCAATGGCCATCTTTGACATGAAACAGATTCATCCGGGCATTGCTCCTTCAGGTGCTCTTCTGTCTGCGGTTCATTTTGGAGAAGGGAAGGGAGAAGATCGACTCGCCGAGTTGAATCAATTCATGGATCAGCGAGCTTCCGGTTGGAAATCACACATCCTCCATGAACGTCAACAAAAGAATGTGAAAATCGCTCCAACTGGGGCGAGAGTTGCTTGTGGATTTGCTCGCAAGGATGGTATCCTGCTCACCGGCGCTTGGGTTGAAAGCGAGCATATCCTCTCTGATGGCGCAGTCGAAGCATCACGAACGACAGCAGAACACATCAGCAAGATGCCACTCCAACAATGAAAAACCTCGGAGCAATCCGTGAACCATGCGCATCGTAACATGGAACGTCAACGGTCTACGAGCAGCCATCCGCAAAGGCATTGACACCTGGTTTGAAGACGTTGATGCAGATATTTGGATGCTGCAAGAAACCCGTGTTCTCGAGGAGCAGTTTCCGAAAGGCTGGAGTTGGCCTGAATCGCATCAGACCATTCTTCATCCTGCTGAAAAGAAAGGGTATTCAGGTGTTGCAACACTGTCAAGTTACGAGATGAAAGAACTTCGAAGAGGTATGGAAAGCAAACTTGATCCAACTGATTCCGAGGGACGTATCCTCGTTACCCAACATGGGGATCTCACCTGCATCAACACCTATCTTCCAAGCGGTTCTAATAAGGACGAACGGCAATTGTTCAAGGAAGCGTGGATGGATGAATGGCGCTCATGGCTTCAACCGTATTTGGAAAGTGATAAGCCTGTACTGGTCGTTGGTGATTTGAACATCGCTCACACTGAAGATGATATTTGGAATCCAAAAGGAAACGCAAAATCAAGCGGGTTTCTTCCTCAAGAGCGCGAATGGTTCTCCCAACTTCTTGGAGATGGATGGCATGACTTGTTCCGCGAACACGTTGGTGAAGGTGTGAAACTCTACTCATGGTGGTCAAATCGAGGCCAAGCTCGAGCCTTGGATCGAGGGTGGCGAATCGACTACATGCTTGGAAATGAAGCACTCATACCCTTTGTTGAATCTATCCGAATCGACCGTCAAGGTGGCATCGATATCTCCGATCATGCTCCTGTCATTCTTGATTTGAGCGATGCGGTCACATCGTAATTCCTTCGAACACATACATGATTCCAGAGAGCACAATTCCAATCGTAATCATTGTACTGATGAATGATTTCTTCCATTTCTTCAACCATCGCTTTCCGAGATGAACGCCAATGATTGCGGATAAAACAGAGCCTGCAACGAGTGGAAGGAATTCGATGAGTGCTTCTCCATCCGAGTACAGGTAGACAGGTAGGCGTGAAAGGTCGACGACCAATGCAAGAAGTGCAGCAGTTGCAGCATATGCAGATTTATCAGGCAAACGACGCTGAAGAAACATGGCCCTTAGTGCTCCTTGGTGGCCAGTTAATCCCCCCATAAATCCTGAACCAAATCCTCCCCATCGGTCTTCAGCTTCAGGAAGACGATAGTTGGTCCAGCGCTCTGAAATCGACAGGATCGGGAGAAGAATCAATGCAAAACCAACAACGATGAGGAGTGGTTGTGGATCGATGCTTGTGCCAAGAGAAGCGCCGATTAATGCCCCGAGCACCATTGCCCAACCATAGCGTTTGACCGCCGAAAAATCAACATCGCTTTTGAGAAGGAGAAGTTTCCAACCGTTGTGTGCAGCATGAACAACTGCCACCGCTGCAATGGCAAGATGTGGATCAAGCCAGAGGAGCATAACAGGCGTAATCATGGTTGCAAGACCAAATCCAGCCGGTACCGTAAGGGCTGCTGCGAGAAGTGTTGCTGCCATGCAGAACACAATGAGCATCGCATCCATGTCGTAACCAAATGGTACCAAACGATGAATCTACCTACATTGGTTGATTGAAACATGAGGTTATATTCTCATCGAACGGAATTGACATATGGTCTGGGCGAACGTCGAAGGTGGAACTGGGGCGTTCTCGTCCCAGATGAAATCCTTCAAACCTTCAGAGGCGACGTCGTGGTGGTACTTGCCTTACGATCAACTCAATCTTGACTTGTTGCCCAATCAAGAATCCATCGGAATCATTCTCATTGAAAGTGAAAAACAAGCCAAGAGACGACCCTATCACAAGCAGAAACTCTGCTACATTCTTTCGAACATGCGTCATTTTGCAATTGAAACTTTGAGCAAAGGAATTCCGGTTCTTTACGTTTCAACGAATGAACAGTACGATGAACCACTTGAGGCATTGGCTCAAGGGTTTGGCCCAATCAATATGTATCGTGCTGCAGAACGGGAGTTGAGATTGACGTTGTCTCAACTCATCGAAGAAGAATCGATCATCGAACACCCCCATCCGGGATGGTTAACGCCGCAAAATTGGTTTACTGAAACGGTTGGAAACGAACCACCGTTCCGAATGGATCGCTTTTATCGACGTGTACGTAAAGAGAA
>JAPOIF010000126.1 GCA_029979085.1 Methanobacteriota archaeon
GGTGGAAACAAAACAGTACCTCATTGGGCTGCAATGCACGTCTGTCATGATGTCGAAACCATTCTTTCTGTATTTGATGAACGTGGATGGCTTGACAATGGTTTCATCATTCATGGCCATAGTCTAGGTGGTTTTGTAGCTCAACGTGTTCTACGAACAGAGATGACATATTCGAGCAAAGCACGAGGAATGATCTTGGAATCTCCTGTTACATCGTATGAATACATCAACAACCAAACATGTGAATTTCTCAAGATACCGACAATACTGCATAAGCCACTCATGCGTAGACTATTGAAATATTACAACAGCCTTAATCCGCAGGAATTTCATGTCAACTCGATAGACTTCCTAAGCACGCCAAATTGGGGTCTTCCCCGCTGTTCAACTCTCCTCGTTCAATCAATGTACGATCAAACGTTAGGCACTATTCATGCAGATTTATTGATCAATGTTCACTCAGAGAGAGAAACCGATTTCAAGTACCATATCGTCGAACATCTCAAACATTCTCATGAAAAGAAAAATGCATATCGAGACGAGTTAATAGAACAGTGGATGGATGAACAATCACTCTTCTTCAGTTGAACTCGCTTGTTCACGAGCAAGTTCACGCATGTCATCAACTTCATCGAGTTCATCGACAATTTCCTCACCAAGAAGTGTTTCAAGTACATCTTCCATTGTAAGTATTCCAGATGTGCCTCCGAATTCGTCCTGTACAACAGCGAATTGTTGCCTGCGTTCCAACAGCATATCTAGCGCTGTATCCACACTTTGTTTTGTTGATAAGAATTCAACTGGTTTCATAAATTCTTCAACACCACGCCCCCATTCATCTCGACTTGCAGCCAACAACAGTTCTGAACGAATGACCACTCCTTGGACATCATCAATGGATTCTGAATACACTGGGATTCTGGAAAAACGAAGCACTGGATATTCATCCAAAACTTCCCGAATCGTCATATCTTGTTGTAATGCAGTTACGACGACTCGGGGCGTCATAACTTCAGTGATCGGAATTTCACGTAGACGAAGGAGATTGTGAATAACAGTTTCTTCGTCCTCCATCAGTGCTCCTTCTTCCTCACCAAGATCTGCAAGTGCCACAAGGTCATCTCTTGTGACTAATTGACCATCCGCACTTGGAAGAATCTTCTTCATCCACTGGATTGGTGCAATGATGAAGACCAATACGACTGTGATAGCATTCAGAACAATACCAGTGAAGAGTGATAGTTGGCGCCAATAGGCTGTACCAAGTGTCTTTGGAATAATTTCTGACAGGAACAATACGGCCAATGTAAGGATCACAGAAGCGATTGTTAAGTACTCATTTCCAAACTGGTTTTGAACTTCCGATCCTACACCAGCAGCACCCATGGTATGGGCAATTGTGTTGAGGGTTAGAATGGCAGTCAACGGTTTTACAGCATCATCGGCCTTGAGTTTTGACCATAAATCTCCACGCCGATTTCCATCTTTTTGCCACACAGCAACTTGTGTATTGGGTATGGAGAGGACAACTGCCTCAAGAATAGAACAAAGAAACGACACACCAAGCGCTAAAACTGTGTAAAAAATGAGTAATGTGAGGTTCATGTTGAACTTGAACTCCTGCCAGTTGGATAACTCTGCCAAGAACTCATGCTTCTTGAAAATGTTGTTTTTGTATTGACAAAAGGGTTGATTTGAAAATCAATGGTGGTTAGCGATGGGTATGTCGGATGGCGACCATGTCCTCGTATGCGTTGCCTGGCCATACGCAAACGGCCCACTGCACCTCGGACATGTCGCAGGATGTTATCTTCCTCCAGATATTCATGCACGTTTTGAACGTGCTCGTGGAAATCGTGTCCTCATGGTATCAGGATCTGATGAACATGGCACTCCAATCACAGTCACAGCAGAGCAAGAAGGTGTAGCACCACAAGATATTGTCGATCAATATCACGAAATCAATACGAAAGCTCTCCTCGATTTGGGTTGCACTTGGTTGCCGAACATTGACAAGCGAGGAATTGCATATGGCGGCTCGCTGTTTAATCGAACCAGCGATGAGCGGCACAAGCAAAAAGTCCAGGAGAACTTTACGCTATTATACAATGCTGGTTTCTTCGAAAAAAGAACAACACAACAGTATTTTGAGGTACATCCAGATGGGGGCGGCCGATTTTTACCCGACCGTTACATCGAGGGAACCTGTCCTTCTTGCGGAGAAGATGGGGCACGAGGCGATCAATGTGACGCGTGTGGAGCAACCTACGAATCCTCTGAATTGAAACATCCAGTTTCGAAAATGAATCCTGAGTTGAAAGTAGAGATTCGTGATACAGATCATTTGTTTTACAGACTTGATTTGTTCCAAACAGCACTCGAGCAACATGCTGAAAACAATCATTCGGTTTGGAAACCCAATGTACGTGCTATGACCAAACAGTGGCTCGATATGGGATTACGTCCGCGGGCTGTGACACGAGATTTAGAGTGGGGTATCAGCGTTCCATTGAATGGTGATGAATGGGCTGGCAAGTGCATCTATGTTTGGTTTGAAGCCGTGCAAGGATACTTGACATGTTCCCAAATTTGGTCGGAGATGTATGGTGAAACCTCCACGTGGGAACATTGGTGGCTTGAGCAAGAACATACTGAACAGCGTCATTATTACTTCCTAGGCAAAGACAATGTCCCTTTCCACACAGTCATTTGGCCTGCAATTTTAATGGGGCTAAATCATGCACGCCGTGGAAAAACTGCTGATGAACCAATACAATTGCCCACTTCCGGAGACTTACGACTTGAAGACAATGTTCCAGCAATGGAATACCTTATGCTTGCAGGAGGTCAGTTTTCAAAATCCCGGAAACATGCTATTTGGGTACCTTCGTTCTTGGAACGATTTGATCCAGATACACTTCGATATTATCTGAGTATCAATATGCCAGAATCCCACGATACAGACTTTACATGGGGGGAATTTGTTGACCGTATCAATAACGAACTCATTGCCACATACGGAAACTTTGCTAATCGAGTCCTCTCGCTATCATCTCGGCTCCCTGATACACCAGGTGGTGAATCGTTACCTGATGTTGATGAATTGCATTTCTATGAAGAACTCTGCACCACCCTTGAGAAGTTGCATGCTGATATGACGGATTCTTTGGAGCGACATCGGTACAAAGAAGCACTACGAACGGCAATGACTGCCGCTCAACATGGCAATCAATTGTTGCAATCCGCAATGCCCTGGAAACATCTGAAGACCGAAGTTGGTACGGATGGGCGGATTGAATCTCTTTCATCCTTAGCATTTGGTTGGAGAATTTGCAGATTTCTTGCCATTGTAACTCAACCATTCTTGCCATTCAGTGCTCAGAGGCTTTGGTCGATGTTAGGCATTGAAGAAGACTTGGAAGACGTTGAATGGCAAGATGCTATCGATTGGTCCGTATCTGTCAGCATGCCATCGGCATCATATGAGCCACTTTTCAAACGCCTAGATGCAGAAGAAATACTCGAACAAGAACAATCATTCGTCGAAGATACAGTCGACTCAAACGATGTAACACACTCAGTAAAGGGTGGAAAAAAGGAGAAGAAGAACATGAAGAAAGAAGCACCTGAAGGTATAGAATATCTCGATTTTGATACGTTCATGAAAGTCGAATTACGGGTTGGGAAGATTGTATCCGTAGACGATCATCCAAATGCTGACCGTCTCTATGTGGTCAAATTAGATGATGGTAGTGCAGAGGGACGAACAATCTGTGCGGGTATCAAGGCGTATTACTCAGCAGAAGATCTTGTGGGGAAGAGCGTTGTATTCGTGGCCAATCTTCAGCCTCGACCTCTTCGTGGCGTCGTAAGCGAGGGTATGATGTTAGCAGCAGATGATGGTAACGATGTCGTCCGACTCGTTACAATTGATGGAGAGATCTCTACCGGTTCATTGGTTCGTTAATCGAATTCGCACTGCATCCATGGCTTGCCTCGAATAGATTCG
>JAPOIF010000127.1 GCA_029979085.1 Methanobacteriota archaeon
ATCGAGATCGTCTTGGTCAAATTCGGTTGGTAGACTTCCACTGAAGAAAGCATCCACCGTGAAGGTTTCAATCGCCCAATACATGACGGAATCCTCATTGTTTGAGTGACCTGGATGTTCTGCATCCTCGTGATTTGCTGGAGACGTGTAGACGAGATTCACCAAACCTAAGAGATGCCCAAATTCATGAATCATGACGCTGTTCTCAACCTCTTCATCGGAAATTCTGAAATTAAAATTACCGTTTGCGTCATCAATTGCATCACCAAAGAGGGCAATGGTGGATGCATCAACTGCGACACCAAGGACGCTTTCATCAGAATACTTTCCTTCTGGCATGATAACATGCCATCGTAAAACTGAGGTTTGTGGAGGAGCATCCATCGTTTCGTGACCAATTTCACGTACTTTGTCAGCCGTCCAAGTCGTGGTTTCAGAAAAATCAACCTCGTTCAGTTTGATGCTTATTCCATCCGGTTTGTCACAAACTTCACCGAGTCGCTCTTTCAGGAGGCTGACGGTTGAAGATTCGGGATTGTAGCCAGGTGCGTGATCGATTTCGATGATCAGTTCCTTGTAGGCATCGTCTCGCAAACAAGCAAGAGCAAGACCACCTGGAACCCCCCATGATTCTCCAAGTATCTCCTTGATGTCTGAAGTACATCCCGCCATTGGAATTGAAAGCATCAAACATGACAAAAGAAAACCCATCAATCGACGACTTCTCATACGATTCCCACTCCTTTCTTCTTCTAAAACATCTGTAACCTTACCATTCATCAGGTAATTCAAGTGGCGAGAACAATTGTCCAGGACCTGTTGCCTCAGCAAGTTGTTGGCGAACGAGTTGTTCCCATGCACGCAGGGCTAGAATTCCCTCAACCAAATCCATCTCGGTTTCAACCAATGTGACTCGAATGAGCGTGGAAAGAATATCCATTCGATCTTGATCGATGATTTTCAATACTTTTTCAACATCAAAGGAGCTTTGATTCTCATTCGTCGAACGACTTTCATCAATCGGCCAAGGTTGAGCCACCCGTTCACTGATGGATGCACCTGTTGACGAGGCGTACTCGTTGAGAGATCCAAGCAATCCCTGAATGTGATGTTGAAGCACCAAGGCCACTTCGGAAACCGGCATGGTCAATTGACCGATGAGGTTCACCATGCGTTCCTGAAGCGTAACCATTGAATCCGTGGCTGACATTCGTCAACACCTATTCACTCTTCGAGAATCCTTCAATGTATTTCCATCCAAAGTGATTCCATTGATCCTGAGTCCATCCTTCTGGTAATCCTGTCGGCGGTAATGGGGCGACTCCTCGCGGATCGGGTTGTGCCAACGGAGCGACCTTCGGTTGCGGAGTCGGTGCAGGCAGAGGGTTTGGTTGCGGAGGAACAGGATTGAGGTTCAATTCTGGAACCGTCTTTTGTTCCATCTCTTCTGCAACCACTTCTGTTTGATCGGCTTCAAACTCCTCTTCACCATACTTCATCTTACGGTACATCACAAGCATCCATAGGAACGCAGAGAGCGAGGCAACAGCAACAAGATACATGAAGATCGCAAATTGTCCATCACTGGCTTGTTGTGCAAGAGCATTACCGTCACGAACGGTCTCCTTCTTGATGATGAGTGGGTCGACATTGTAGCGATCCATTTCAACACCATCCACAACGACGAGCAGTCGGTATGCTTGCGACTCACCAGGTTCCACATTTGCTACAACCGGAATGGAAGCGACTGCTGTAATGCCAGCGGAAACAGGTAAGGTTGTGTTCGCCTCTTCATTCCAGAAACCGTTGTCGACAAGACGCTGGAGGACAAAGCGTACATCGCCTTTGCCACCCTCATTGAGTACACGAATTTCGAGTTCTGAGGCCTCACCTTTCGTTGGACTTGGATTGCTCCATGAGATGTCCGTATCGGGGTGATCGAACGAAATGCTAGGGCCGAGAAGAGACAATGGCCAGGTGGCAAATGGCTCGTTGATGTTGTTGTTCGACGTTTCGAATGGGTTTCCAGTCGCATCGGAACCGGAGACCCATACATCGACCACGTAGGAAGGTAGGAGTGTTGTTGCACCCATATCGGTGAGATCGATTTCACCAGTCCAGAAGAATTGCTCGCCAAACGGAAGCGTCTCAGGAAGCGCAGTTGCACCACGTGAAATCTCAGCCTCACCTGCACGGATACGGTAATGCAAGACTGCAGGATTATCCATGTCAAATCCATTATCATCAACAGTTTCCAACATCACTTGCAATGAATTCGCCTCTCCAATGGACAGAGGTGAACCAGCAGGAACCTCATTGAGCATAACGGTTTGAATCGTTGGGTTGGAACTGTCGACAGCAAATCGTACGCGTGGTAATGGATTTGTTTCATCTTGAGCCAATCCAGGTAAATCATCAAGACGCAATCGTAGATCGAGATGGCCAGAGTTCACGGCAGGAACCAACAAGTCAAGGCTAAACTCACCATTGTCTCGTGGAGACGTTCTCCATACGTGGTCGAAGTCGCCAAAGACAACATCGAATGCTCCTGGGGGAGCAGGCGTCTCATCCTCACTGAAGAGAACACGACCGGTGACTCGAAGTGCTTGACCGCTACCAATGAGTGTCTCTTCAGCTTCATCGTTGTAGTGGTTTGTACCATCACGAAGTTCAACAGCTTTGATGTGGCCTGGTTCCGTGTAGAACCGGAAGTCGTTGTCAAGGCTCCATGCATTGGAACCCAAACCACTGATCTTTGAGAAACAAGGTGTTGATTCACCTTCATTGCACGGCTTGTCTGTGACCTTGAGAATAGGGATGAAATGTTCATCTCCGTTGGTATCAAAGTGTTCTGGGAACGACCATGTCAGTTGGAATCGTGCACGAATCAACAGTTGATTCTCATCCTCTCCAAACGTGGAAACTTGTGAATACAGATTGGATACTGCAATGTATTCTCCTCCGGACTCAAGTCTTGCTTTTGGCATACCGTTCTCATCTTCTTCAAGTTGAATGAAAATCGATGTTTCTTCATCGTTGACATCCTCACCAAGTGCGAATTGAACAAATTGTATGTCATCCCAACCATTGCGGTCAGAGAGCACCACCTGAGCCGTGTACATGACACCTGGGTGAAGTGGTTGTTCATCTTCATGACCGATGATACTCGAGTTGGTCAAGTCAACCACTGGTTCAAATTCTTGACGAATTCGGTACGTTGAGGCATCGTCATCCCAATTTGGCATGATTTGACCTGGGGCATATCCACACACTTGAGGTGTTGGAGGACAAACCGGCCCACCACCCATAGCAACCTGATTTTGTTGGCCATCCTTTCCACTGACGTACATCGATACAACTTGACCATGCTCAAGCATGGAATCGTCGATGAGCCCGTTGAAGATATTCAAGCCTCCAGCAATGGTTTCTGGTGATGAGAGAATCTTCTCTGCGTATTCATCTTCTTGTGGGAATCCGTCGAAGTTGAAGTCATGACAACCAATCGCAACGGTCGACTTGCAGCCAACCCAATAGTGCAAACTGATCTGTGTTGGTGGGTCAACGCTGTCTTGGATGTTGACCGTTACGGCTTGTCCACCCGGTGCAGGAGGTCCAACGTGGCGTTCTTGTCCATCAAACGGTGTGACGCCGAGAACGAGAGGTGAATTGCCATCGAGTACGAGTCGAATCGTATTGTAACCGGGATTGGTAAAGGTCGATCCATTCGGAAGATTGACGGCTTCCACCGAGAAGATCATTCCGCCTGGAGCGGATTCAATCGGCGACATGAAGGTAAGATTGTAGGCTCCAAAGTTTGGATTTGACTCCTCGGCAAGAACGACAGGTTGGCCAATTGGATCGCCGTCATAGGTGACGTTTTGACCAAGAACCCGCAAATTGAATTCGCCGGACAATGGTGAA
>JAPOIF010000128.1 GCA_029979085.1 Methanobacteriota archaeon
GTATTTTCAGATTGTTCATTGACCAATAAATCGATAGTAACGAAGGAAAAGGCATACCCTGCGACACTGCCAAGCGCTTTGTCACCTTTCTTGACCGTCTTCTGCCGAATCGTATCGTTGCGAACGATGACGCCAAAGAATCCATGAGAAAGGTTGCTGACAATCAATCGAATGATGCCGGAAACAATGAGAATGGCGCCGAGAACGACAAGTGTTGATTGTGAAAATCCAAGCATTTCACTGCTTTCGTAGGTCAAATTATCATAGAGCCCCATATGCTTTCGTGTAACCTTTTCTTCAATATTTTTTCCCATGATTCAGAACCGTCACCGCGAGGGTTTCAAGTGTGGGAAGCAACTGGGTTGAACGATAGCATGTCGTCCAAACGTCGTCAACGCTCGGCCATCGTCGCAATTTTTCTCCTTATGATGCCACTGATGCTCACTTCGGTATCTTCGACAGTGGCAACCTCGTTCGAAGAAAACGAATCAGGAAACACTCCAGAAGGCATTTGGAGCGATGACTATGCAAATCACGTCCATCCGTGGGGTGGAGATGACCGTGCTCAGTTCAAGCAATATCACGACTATGATAGCATGCGACAGCGAATGCTTCAACTTGCTGAACAGTCTTATTCCTATCAAGGACAAGATGTCGAGATCATGTCGTTCCATGAGGGATTGAACGGTGGAACCAATGCCCGTAACGTTGAGATGACGGCAGACAGCTACAAAGGTCACCATTACAGCCATCCGTCACCGTGGATGAAAATCACAGGTGGAGGCGAAGATCTTGAGGGAGTTTTTGGCGGTGAATGCAATGATTTCGTTGGCGACTGTGGGAACTACGAGGACATACCCGATGTCCAGATGGTTGGGAATTTCCACGCTCGTGAATGGATGTCGTACGAAGTTCCAATGATGTTCCTTGAGATGCTTGCTCACTACTATGGCTCCGTTGGCGTCGACAACGACGGTGATGGACTGATCGACGAAGACCCTTGGGGCGATTCAAACGGTGATGGCATTCTTGATGATGACGGAGATTGTCTGTCACTTGCAGCCGAATACCAGGACTCGAATGGCGATGGAAACCCATGCGGCCCAGGTGATCTCGGTGTCGATGAAGACTTCTCGGAACAGCAACTCACGGATCTCGTGAATACCCGTGAAATCTACCTCGTACCAATGCTTAACGTTGATGGAAACCGATACGACCGCGAAGAATTCTGTGGTGAAAACGCATGGGAAACATGCCCAACTGGAGGCTGGAGAAAGAACCTACGAAACAACGGTCCACAACCACTTCCTGATTTCAACGAAGAAGTCGACGAGGACTGTGATGGTGTCGACCTGAACAGAAACTTCCAATTTGAATGGGGCTGGCCACTGGGTGCCACAGTTCCTCTCGTTCCTGGAACATGTACGCCTGCAGAAGATGAACGTGCTGGAATTACGAACAACGATGTCTACACTGGACCCTACGATACGACTGACAACGATGGAGACGGTCTTGTCAACGAAGACAACGTAGACGGTGAAGACGACGACAACGATGGTCAGTTGGATGAAGATTGGGCTGGCGGAAACAGTGAGCCTGAGACACTCTTCATCCAAGATTTGACCGAAATGAACGACGATGATAACAACCTCGCATCCGATTTCAAGATGACCCTTTCATGGCACTCTTTCTCTGAACTTGTTCTCTATCCATGGGGACATTGCACAGGTTGTGAAACTCCAGATCACCAACAACTCATCTATCATGGTGATCAAATGGCTGAGATGACCGACTACACCAACATGCAGAGCAGTGATCTCTATCCAACTACTGGCGACTACTGCGATTGGCAATACGGTGTGCACGATGCCTTCTGTTACACCATGGAAATTGGAACTGCGTTCCATCAACGACCAGAAGATATCAATCATATTGCCGTGCGAAACGTTGGTGTTCCGTTCTATGTTCTCGAAATCGCTGACAATCCTCGGGAACGTGCAAATCTTGCTATGGACAACATTTCGCAACAAAATTACCTCGTTATTCCAACAGATGTAGACATCCCAGAATCTGGAGATATCCCAATCGATGTCTGCGTTTCAAATCAGTACCCATACAGTGAAGCCAACAGTTACGTCAAGTATCGTATGGTGAAACCAAGCCGTGCACAGTCCGATTATGGCCCTCGTGAGTGGTCAATGACCCCTTGGGAGTCTGTAGCTATCGAGCGCGTTGATGAGGCCTGCACGACGGCTGAAGGAAACGGGACAATCCTTCGAGCGGAGATTCCGGTCTCTGAATCTTCGACAGGAAAGTTGCATTACAAAGCCCTACTGTCAACACTCAGTGGTTCTGAGTCTATTTATCCTGCAGACGGTTCATACTTTGAACTTGGAATTGAATACCGTTCCGCGTACGGAAGTCTTGCAGGATCGTTGTTCATGTTCGTCATCATTGCAGGTGCCGTTTGGGGTGGATTGGGAGCCTGTCTGAGATTGATGCTTGGAGAGGAAGAACTCCTCGATGCAGAGGTTGTCTGAGGCGATTGTTATGGGACAAAGTGACCAATTTTCAGGCCGTCTCGGTCTTATTTTCGCTTCGATTGGAGCAGCTATCGGTACAGGAAACATCTGGCGATTCCCCCGAATGGTCGGTGCAAACGGTGGTGGAACATTCCTCATTCCGTGGGTAATTTTCCTCTTTGTATGGTCGATCCCTCTGGTTATTGCAGAATTTGCGATGGGTAAGCGTTCTCGAACAGGTACTGTTGGTACATTCCGTATTTTTGCAGGTAAGAAATTCGCTTGGATGGGCTTGTGGACGGCTTGGATTTCGACAGCAATTGGATTCTATTATGCGATTGTAGCAGGTTGGTGTCTCAAGTATTTCCAACTTGGAATTTCGGGTGGACTGACTGGAGATGGTGTCGATACAACCGAAGTTTGGAACTCGTTCCTTCAATCTCCGTTGCAGGTGATATTCTTCCAATTCCTCGTAATTGCGATTACACTTCTTGCCATTTGGAAGGGTGCAAAAGCCATTGAGAAGGTCAATGTCATCTTGATGACGTCGTTGTTCGTTCTTCTGTTCATGACACTCGGTCTTTCCTTGTGGATGGATTTGTCCGATGGAAGTCTCGATGGTGCCTTGTTCATGTTCACTGTCGATCCTGCAATGTTGTCGGAACCTGAAGTCTGGATCAACGGTCTTTCTCAATCGGCATGGTCGTGTTCAGCAGGAATGGGTATGGCCATTACCTACGCTGTCTACATGCGTAAGGACGAGGACACGGTTCTCAATGCCTTCACCATGGGCTTCGCCAACAACAGCATTTCCATTATCGCTGGATTGGCTGTTCTTTCAGCCATCTTTGCCGTGAGTTCCGACCCTCTTGCAACCGTTACCAATGGCTCATCAGCAATCACCTTCCTCGCTTTGCCTGAAGTCTTCGCTCAGGCGCCAGGAGGAGCAGTTGGAGCATTTGTTATGATGGCAGGTTTCTTCCTCGCCCTCTCGTTTGCTGCGATTACATCGATGATTTCAACGGTTGAATTGTGTGTTCGAAACTTCGTCGACCATGGCTATGACCGACAACGTTCAGTTCTCATCACCTCGATTGCAATCTTCTTCTTCGGACTGCCATCGGCCATCATGTGGATCAAACTCGATGCTGCTGGAGTTGCCTTCCCTGAATTCCTTGAAGTTCAAGATCACATCTGGGGCTATGGCTTGATGTTCAGTGGATTGTTCATCGCTTTCTCCATATGGAAATATGGGTACATCAAGTGGAAGAAAGAGGTCGAATTGGGTAAGGCTCCACCTGGATTTGCGGGCTACCTCGGTGTCGGAGTCTCTGCTTTCCGTGACGATTACATCAACACTGGTGACAACGATATCGAAGTTGGACGATGGTGGGATT
>JAPOIF010000129.1:0-2255 GCA_029979085.1 Methanobacteriota archaeon
CAGCGTCCCTTAATTCCCCAGACGTAGGCCCAGTGAGCGGAGGATGAAGAATCAACACCGAACAGGTCGTGTGCAGTGGAGACCCACTTGTTCATGTAGCGCTGGAGCATATCTTGAGGAATGACACCAGCCTTGATGATTCGTCGTAGTCCGTTGGATCCTGTTCCCAAGTGGAAGGACTCTTCCTTGAGCATTGGACCCATGCTTGCGGCTAGTGGCTTGAATGCAGAGGTGGAAAGCATACCAAGTTGGAACTTACCGTCACGGTCAACGAACATGGTGTAATTGAAGAAATCCAACCAGTGTGGCATTGGTCGATTGAATGCACCAAGGAGTCGATCTCCATCCTGGGCATTTCGCTCGAGAAGTTTCTGTGCCTCACGTCGTCCTTGCTGACCGAAGTAGGTCATGAGGAGGTATGCCATTTGCCAGCCGTGGCGTTGTTCTTCAGCCATGATACGAGCAGCAGCGTAGCGGTCGTAATCGGTTGGTGCGGTTGCGAGAAGGTGGCGTTGTTGTTCAACAGATGCGAATTCTGTGTCGCCTTGAACGGTAATCATGGTAACGAGTGCGTCACGCATGCTTTGGTGAGGGACTTGAAGCGAGCGTTCCCACTTCTTGCGTCCTGCATAGTCGCCGAACTCGATTTCGTCACCAGCACGATCCCAATCGAATTGAATCGAGAGGTCAAAGTCACCGAGCCATTCTCGGTCAAATCCAACACGATCTTGCCAATCGTTGAAGTTTGCAATCCAGTCGTCCCATGTCTTCGGTAGGTTGTCCATGTTAGGCACACGGGTGGGTCTACCTTGAATACATTGCGAACATGTTCGTACGAACATGTGCGCTTACGGTGATTTACGCCGAATTTCTTCAGCCATATCGTTCATGATACGGCTTTCAATGCGTTGAAGCATAGCCGAAAGCGTCGATTTCGCCATGTCCATGGCTGCAGCGAGTTTGCTCAAAGACGTCCTTCTTGGGACATCGTAGTACCCTTCCCGCAATGCAGCATCAAAAATTTGACGTTGACGTGACGTAAGAAGCGTGGCGCCACTGTTTCGTGTGGATGTTAATCGATAGGGGATGTTTTCTTTGGTCAGTTCTGAAAGCAACTGTCGAGCTTGTTCAGGCGTACATACGAAGGTCCAGTCAACCCATCCATCATGCACTTCGAATGGAGATCGTGGAACAACACCAACAATACGTAACGGTCGAACGAAGCCTCCGCCACCACTGGCGATATCGACGGCGAAGCGTTGATTGCCCAATGAGCGGACTTCATCGATTCCAGGATGTGCTTCCAATGCGAGTTGAACATCATCGCTTGCAGAGAGTGTTGCCGTTCCTCTTCCTTTGCCGAGTGGCATTGTTTCTTCAATGCGCAAGACAAGAGAAGGGAGCGAACGCGAGACATCACCGGACCAATGTCCCTCAGGAAGACGAACTTGGATGCGGACGTGTTGGGACATGGAATCACAATGGGCGTCGAGTCGAGAACCGTTCAACAGTTTTTGCTTGAACGTCAATGATTTCGCTGTGTGCGATGGCAAAACCGTCACCAAGTTCTGCTGCCGGCAAGTAGCCGTCACAAACACCAGAGGCAGCAAAGATGGCATCCTCAGATTGACAGAGGTCGTGTGCCTTCCATAGTCGAGTGAGGTCGTCATCGATCATTTCTCCTGCGCGTGCCTCTTCTTCAGGGGAACGGAACACAAGTGTTCCTTCAAACACGCCACCAAGTCCACGAATAGCCGTTGCGGAAATCACGCCTTCGGGTGCAGCACCAATGCCCATGAGAAGGTCGAATGGGCCATCATCTTTCGCAGCCCAGATGGCGCCAGAGACATCACCATCTCCAAGCAATTCGAGTTGCGCCCCTGATGCTCGAATTTCCTTGAACAAGTCAGCATGACGATCTCGGTCGAGAGCGACGACCTTGACCTCACTGATTGGTTTGTCCAAGGCATGAGCGGTCTGTTCGAGATTGTAGGTTACCGTCCCTTCAAGAGAAATGTGTCCCGCTAGTTGAGGTCCTGCTGCGATTTTGTTCATGTAACAATCCGGCGCATGAAGCAGTGTCCCTCGTGGTGCTGCTGCAAGAACGGCGATGGAGTTTGGTTTGTCGTAAGCACAATTGTTGGTGCATTCGAGTGGGTCAACAGCGATGTCAATACAAGGCACGCCTTCGACACCAACAGCGCTACCCAGTTGCTCACCAATGAAGAGCATCGGCGCTTCGTCACGCTCGCCTT
>JAPOIF010000129.1:2264-3906 GCA_029979085.1 Methanobacteriota archaeon
GGCAACACGACCATCGAATGGAACTGCATCGAAGGTACGACGCATGGCTTCGACTGCAGCATCGTCTGCAGCGTTCTTGTCACCTTTACCTCGCCATGCGGCACTGGCAATCGCAGCTTGGTCAACGGCCTCAAGAAAGTGCTTAGCAAGGTCTGCGGTACTGCTCATGTTCTGTCCAATCCAAGAGCGAACATATGCCTTTTCGCTTGTTTCGATGCTCAACGTCGACGGCTCGGACGTCCAGAGCGACCCTTGCCTCGCGAGTTGTGTCGTCCGCCGGGGCCTTTTCGGCCACCGCCTTGTCGACCTCCGCCACCATGACGACGCTGGCTGGGGTGACGTCCTTCTGGCTGGAACGTCCAATCATCGCTTCGTCGAGGGCGGACGTATCGTCGGCCTACGCGTTCTTGATCCAAATCTTCGACCAACTGGTCAATGAATTGTTCTGGTAATTCAACTGCAGTAATTTTGTCGAGCATTTCGATGCGACCAACCGATGCATCAGGTAGATTTCCTACGCGATAGACCATTCCAGTGATGGCTCCTCGGTCGATACCATCCATAGCACCTAATCCAAGCACCAAAGCAGGTTTTGGTCCGTTGTCGCTCTTGTTCACTTGTGGAGTGCTTGTCGTCTCGCTCTCAGGAGATGAACCCAGAAGTTTCGCAAGGGCTGCAAGGGCAATGTTTTCAGCAGTCATGCCCGATTCTCTTGCTGCATTAAACGCATCAAATGCGTTCTGTTCAGGTTCAGCCTCATTGAACTCTTCAACCAACTGCAAGCGTTGAAGATCATCGATGTCTTGTTGCGTAGGAATTTCCATTCGCTCAAGTTCACCAGCTTTCTTTTCGATGCGTTTAATGTGGCGTACTGCACGATTACCGACCATGAGTACACTTCGCCCGGTTCGTCCTGCTCGACCAGTTCGGCCAACGCGATGAATGTAGGTATCATCGTCTGTAGGAAGGTCGTCCTGCAAGACCAAGTCGACTCGGTCTACATCGATGCCTCGAGCTGCGACGTCGGTCGCAACCAACACATTGGTTCGTCCTTCTCTGAATCGGTTCATGACACGTGTCCGTTCTGCCTGGGACATGCCACCATGCAATGCTTCAGCGCCTTTCGGCCGGAGGATATCAGCAACGGTCTCGACTCTGTTCCGAGTCTTGCAGAAGATGATGGCTGCGCTCGGTTGCCATGCAAGGAGGAGTTTCTCTATCGCATCAACACGTTCTCGAAGTGTACAAATCATGACGTATTGTTTGACAAGGCTCGGAGGACGCTCCTCCTTCCCTGAGGCACGGATTTCTTCGGGATTCTCAAGAATTTTGTTCGCGAGTTTCTGAACGTGCTTTGGCATCGTCGCCGAGAAGAGAAGGGTCTGATGGTCAGGATTCATCTGGTCGACAATGTATTCAAGATCGTCGGCGAATCCCATGCTGAGCATTTCGTCAGCCTCGTCCAGAACGAGAACGTCGTACTGATTGAGGTCAACGTTTCCTCGCTCCATATGATCGCAAATACGTCCAGGGGTCGCAACGAGGATGGCATCCGGCCAATCGTTGAGTTGCTGAATCTGTTTCTTCATTGACGCACCACCGATGAGTGCGGTGGCGATGTTGTCCAATCCGCTCAAACGTT
>JAPOIF010000012.1 GCA_029979085.1 Methanobacteriota archaeon
GATGGTAATTTGAACTTCGATATCGAAGTATTGACCACCCGTCAAAGGTGCTACGAGGGCGATGTTTCCTTCGATGTCCGTGATCTCATACATCCAAGTGGCGTATCCCGGGTCGTTGTCGATGTTTCGTTGCAAAGCTGCTGGATTCTTGATGACCCAATTCGTGGTTCCGGCATCATCGGATGAATCGGTAATTCGAACATTGTACGTAATGGTTGAGCCTGGTGAAACAGGGCCGATTTGGCCAAGCGTGCCTCCATCGGAGTCAGAAATGACCTCTCCAACAATGCCGAAGGTTCGATGGACGGTCCAAGCAACTGGAGTGGTGAAGACCTCCTCGGTACTGCTATCGGATGTCACACTCAGTCGAATCAAACCAATGTCGACGGCATCTCGTTCAAACGGTGGATAGACCTCGACTTTGAGCACCAATTTCTCACCTTGACCAATCGTTGGTGTTAAGGCATCAATTCCTTGCTCCGTTAGTTCAGTTCCTGTTCCATTGATCATGAACTTGAGGCTCCATGCCACTGGTATCTCTTGGATTCGTATTCGATAACTGTCGTCATCAAAACCGACATTGCTAATGCTGAGATAGAAATCTCCAACCTTGTCATAATCGATGTAATGCGAGAGATTCTCATTGTACAGTTCAGGACGATCCGATGCGTAGATTTGCTTTTGCTGATCAACATCTTCGTAAACATCGATTTGAGGTGGCCCAAATTGATTCACCTTTTCGACATCAATAGCGAGTGAGACGAGGCGGACTTGTGAACCGCTGTCAACACCAGTTGTCGCATATGCATACGCTTCAACGACAATTTGGTAGGTGTTGGAGAGTGAACTCAAGTCCTCAGGTGCTTGAAGGGTGAGAAGAGGTCGAGCAGAGGATCCACCACCACTCAACGTGTATCCACCAGGATTGTCCCAGTTTGGATCCGACCAGCCCGATGGCAACGATTGTTGAAGTTCCATCTCCACGCGCAAGTCAGAGGTGAGAGAACCGGTGTGCAGGACGGAGAGTTCAATGGATGAGGTCTGACCTGGTGCGACCAACAATTTTGGAATCTGGTTGGCAGGGAAGTCAAGGAAAATATCGTACTCGAGGAACGTAATTCCTTCTGGGTGCAGATACTCGATGACGTGACCCTGTACATCCGTAATCAGCAATCGAAGCGGATATTCTCCGTGCTCAATACCTGAATCATACGTAAACGTGAAATTACCCACAAGTCCATCATTGTCCAACTTGAGTTCGTTGTTTCCGAATTCCTTCTCAAAGACCGCAGATGCTTCGTTTGGTGTGTACAGCACCAGTTCGACAGAATCGATGTCATCGCGACCAAATGCATCTCGAACATCGACAGTGAATTGCATCTCTCGCTTGTCGGTTCGGTGGGTAGGCGACCACTCTGTGACTTCTGTTTCACTCCAGCCATCCCCAACTTCGTGAACTTTGACTTGCGAACCATCGAGCGCATTTGCACGGAATTCCATTCGCGAGTAGCCGTTTCCAACTTGGCCACCATAGGCGAGCATAACTTCACAAGAGGAGCCAAATCCTCCGCCTCCCTCGCAATCGGCGGTTGCTTCGATGTCGATTTTGATTCGATCACCGTTCGAGATATCATAGCCAGATGAAGAAACATCAAGATTCACTTGATACGAAACCCAAGCACAATTGCTACCAAAGAATCCACCACACGGATTCTCAAGCGTCTCTGTAAAGGAATCAATAATGTCTGAACCGGCGTAAAGTCGGAACGTGACGTCCGAGGTTGATTGATTGTTGGAACTTTCAAACTTCAGATACGTGAAGAGGCGAACCTCAGATGATGACTTGCCTTCGATTGTCAGATCTGAAATCAATTCTTCCGTTTGGAAAACAACACCGGAGCCAAGTAAGGATGTCTCGTCGTAGCTTCCAGATGGTTCAATCGTCGTCAGGGATGTACCATCATCAAGGTACAACTCATAGTCCTCAAGAACGCCGCCAACGGGCTGGATTGTTGCATCATCAGAGAGCACTTCGACCGGGTTGTTCATGGGAACAACGGCCAAAAAAAGCGAAATCAGTACCGCATACACAAGGCGATTGGAAGACATAGTCATGACATCCCTCGTCGTAGGGGAAGCGAGCAGGCGTTAAACGGTTTTGCATGAATTGTTCAGACAACTGTGTTTCAGGAACGTGATTGTGGTATCGAGGGAGGGATTTGAACCCTCGAACCCATCTGGGACCGGATCTTAAGCCCGGCGCCTTTGACCACCTCAGCCACCTCGATAGCGTTGGGACTTCGAACCTGTATGAAATCCTTACGAAGAATTGAGAGCCCATCCACCATCAACAAACAATTCCTGCCCGGTAAGGTAGGGCGAATTGGCAAAAAAGTACACTGCGCCTGCGACATCACCTGGATCGCCAGAACGTTTGAGTGGAATGGATTCAACAATTTTGTTGAAATGTTCATGCTCCCAATCTGCGGAGAGGATAGCGCCTGGAGCAACGCAATTGACGCGAACATTAGGCGCATATTCGCCTGCAAGATTGAACATCAATTGGCGAAGTCCTGCCTTGCTTGAGGTATAGTGTGAGAGTTGCTCCCAAGCCTTTCCTGCTGAGGTATCGGTCATTCCGATTATCGACCCGTTAACGGATGCCAGCAAGTGGACGAATCCTTGTGAGAGTTGGAGGGGTGCCTCGACATGCAATCGATTGAGAAATCGCATCGTTTCCAGCGTTAAATCTTCGACAGGTGTTTGCCTATAGACCGATGCATTGTGGATAAGAACATCCAATCCTTGTCGTTGTTGGACGAACGGATGGTTTTCGACCGTTTCAATCAACTGATTTGTCTGATCTTGACTCGACAAGTCAGCCCTAATGACGTCGGCCTTCCAGCCTTGTTCGATGAGTTCAGATTTGAGTGACTCGCCCGCTTCAACAGACGTTGACACATGAATGAGAACAGCATAGCCTTCTGAAGCAAATTTTCGAATGATGGAAGCACCGATACGTCGGCCACTGCCGGTGACAAGACATACCTTGGCTGACATGAATTCCGCTCATCTTCCTTACACATATAGGCTCGTATCCTAGCAAAACCTCGAATTGCTTGCCTGCACACCTTTTTGATGTTCATTCATGTGGCCAGCAACAGGGGGGACGAAGGATGGCCAAGAATCTCAAAATGGCAAGTCAAAAAGCAGCACGACCTCGCTTGCCTCCCTGGTTCCGAACTAAATTGCCATCTGGAGCACAGCAAGCCATCTTTAACGATACCATGGACGCTGTTAAAGACAATCAACTTCACACTGTTTGTCAAGAGGCAAAATGTCCCAATATTCACGATTGCTGGTCGAGTGGCGATGCAACGTTCATGATTGCTGGAAAGGAATGCACTCGAGGATGTCGTTTCTGTGCAGTTGGAACCCGAAAAGCCCCTCCCCCGTTGGATGTTGATGAGCCGCAACATCTGGCCGATGCCGTTGCATCAATGAATCTTCGACATGCCGTCATCACCGTTGTTAACCGCGATGATTTGGAGGATTCTGCTGCCGATCACTACAAACAATGTCTTGCAGCAGTTGCCGAACGATGCCCGGATGTCAGTTTGGAATTGTTATGCTCTGATCTTGCTGGTGATCTCGACGACCTAGCGCATCTCCTCCGCGATAGCCCTTTGGTTGTGTTCGCCCACAACGTTGAGTGCGTACCGCGACTTGATTCCGTGGTTCGTGACCCTCGAGCATCGTTTGAACAGTCGTTGTCGATTCTCAGAGAAGCAAAACGACTTCGTCCGGACATGCTAACCAAATCATCGTTGATGGTTGGTGTAGGAGAAACCGATGAAGAGATTGTTGAAGCGATGCAATTGTTGCGTGATGTTGGAGTCGATTTACTAACCATCGGACAGTACCTCGCACCATCAAAGAATCACCTTGCTATCGACCGATTCCCCGACCCGGAACTTTACGATGTTTGGGCTCAAAAGGCCATCGAAATGGGCTTTTCAGGAGTAGCAAGTGGCCCTTTGGTTCGCTCTTCCTACAAGGCAGGATTGTTGATGCGAAAAACGCTTGACGAAAACAACACAGAAGACATGCCCGGTGCGTACGTGCTCGTTCAGCCCAAACCAACCGACCAACATGCCTTAATGCCGAGTCATAGTGAGGTGGAACAATGACGGAGCGATTGACGGCTACGACGGCACCTTACACCATCGGAATACCCCCGTTCCGTCCGGGAGAAGATGCTGACTTTGGAGGTGCCTTCAAGGAACAACCAGGAGACCTTTGGCGACCTGACCCCGCAACCTGCTCCTCCGATGATACGGCACCACACGCTCGCGGTCTGCTTCGCGTATTGAACGACAATGGCGAGGCAAAGGGCGAATGGGATCCCAAACTCGATGCAACTGAATTGATTCAAGGGCTCGAATACATGATGCGACTACGGATCTTTGATGACCGGATGATCAAGATGCAACGCACTGGTAAACTTTCATTTTACATGCGGTCGTTTGGAGAAGAAGCGGTTGCCATCGCCCAAACCATGGCGCTTGAGGCGCAAGACTGGGTCTTCCCATCCTATCGTCAACCAGGTGCTCAATTCGTTCGTGGCCGTGACATGGTCAGCATGATATGTCACTGCATTGGTAACACAGAAGACAATGTTCGTGGACGACAAATGCCAGTCCACTACACCTACAAAGAAGGACGATTTATTTCGATTTCATCACCTGTAGGCACCCAATTCTCTCAAGCCGTTGGCGTTGCCATGGCAAGTGCATACCAAAACAAGGACGAAGTGTGCATCTCATGGCTTGGTGATGGAACATCTGCGCAAGGCGACTACCATTACGCTTTGAATTTCGCTTCAACGTTCAAACCACCAGTCATTCTGAATGTCGTGAACAACCAATGGGCTATCTCAACGCACGCAAACCTTGCAACAGGTGGCCGCACCTTCGCAGAACGTGGACTTGCCTACGATATTCCTTCATTCCGGGTCGATGGGAATGACTTCCTCGCCCTCTACAGCATTACAAAGTGGGCGCGAGACCGAGCGAGTGCTGGCATGGGACCAACCCACATTGAAGTCTACACCTATCGTGCTGGTGCGCATTCCTCATCCGATGATCCGTCTGCGTATCGCCCCAACGACGAAGCTTCGTGTTGGCCAGGTGGCGACCCCATTCAGCGACTCAAGGAACACCTCGTTCTCATTGGCGAGTGGGACGAAGAGAAGCATGAAGCGCTCGCTCAAAAGATCGATGATGAAGTGATGGCTGCATACAAGGAAGCTTGTGAATTTGGCGACTTGGCATCAGGACCTTATCCACCTGCTTCAACAATTTTCACAGAGGTCTACGAGACCGTCCCTTGGCACATCCAAGAGCAACGCGAGGAGTTAGGGAAGTGAGATCATGCCGGATATGAACATGATTAAATCGCTGAATTCAGCGCTCTCTATCTCACTGAAGCAAGATCCAAACGTCGTCATTTTCGGAGAGGACGTCGGTTACTTTGGCGGTGTTTTCCGAGTCACTGAAGGGCTTCAGAAGGAATACGGACCACACCGTGTCTTCGATTCACCCCTAGCTGAAGGAGGCATCGCTGCCATCGCCATGGGTATGGGTCTGAATGGACTTCGACCTGTTGCAGAGATTCAATTTGCAGATTACATCTTCCCAGCATACGATCAAATTGTCAACGAAATTGCAAAACTACGACACCGCTCTGGTGGAGAATTTTCTTCTCCAGTAACCATTCGAACACCTGCGGGTGGAGGTATCAAAGGAGGTCACCACCACTCTCAGTCACCTGAAGCGCAATTTACACACACTCCAGGACTGAAGGTTGTTTACTGTTCAACACCGTACAACGCCAAGGGATTGTTGCTGGCATCCATTGAATGCAACGATCCAGTAATCTTCTTCGAACCGAAGCGATGTTATCGTGGGCCGTTCTATGGTGACCCGCACAATGTTCCAACTTGGAACGGACACCCCGATGCGGATGTTCCTGAAGACCACTACATTGTTCCACTCGAGCAAGCACGAATTGTTCGCGAAGGTTCTGCTTGTACCGTCATCGCCTACGGAACGATGGTTCACGTTGCAGAACAAGCAATCAAGGATTCAGGAATTGACTGCGAACTCATTGACTTGCAAACACTGGTTCCTTGGGATCGGGATACGGTTGTCAACTCCGTTAAGAAAACGGGACGTTGCGTCATCGTTCACGAAGCACCAAAGACAAGTGGATTCGGTGCAGAGATGAGCGCATCCGTTCAAGAACGATGCTTCTACCACCTCGAAGCTCCTATTCAACGTGTTACCGGATGGGACACGCCATTCCCTCACACAACGGAATGGGATTATTTGCCAAGTCCTCAGCGCATTGCTGAAGCCATAAAGAAAACACAGGAGGAATAAACATGGGAACATTTGCATTCAAACTACCAGATATCGGAGAAGGCGTTGTTGAAGGTGAAGTCGTCGAATGGATGGTCGCCGTTGGTGATACCGTCAAGGAAGACGACCCAATTCTTTCGGTCATGACCGATAAGGCAACTGTCGAAATTCCAGCACCATGCGATGGAACTGTCACGAAGATCATCGGTGATGCTGGAGATATCCTACCCGTCGGTGTTGTCTGCATCGAATTCGAAGTTGATGGCGATGGTAATGCTTCAGCAAGCGAACCTGAACCTGCTGCTCCGGCAGTTGAGGAAGCTCCAGAACCTGTTGCAGAACCAGAACCTGCTCCAGCACCTGAACCCACACCAGCACCTGAACCCGTAGCAGTCGCAGGACCTGTGGTTGAGCGTGCACCAGGTACCAAACCACTTGCTGCACCTGCTGTTCGACAGCGAGCACGTGACGCTGGTGTCGATCTGTACCATGTTGCAGGATCAGGTCCTGCTGGAAGAATCACGCATGCCGACCTCGATGTTCACCTCAGTGGTGGAGCGTCCCGAGCCTCTTCAGCCATGCCAATGGGAAGTTCGGCAAAGGTCGCAAAGACGGGTACTGAGGAAATCAAGGTCATCGGTTTGCGTCGAAAGATTGCTGACTCCATGATGGCATCCTACAGCACAATCCCTCACTTCTCATACTTTGAAGAAGTTGATGTGACTGAACTTGAATCACTACGACAACATCTCAACGCAACTCGACCAGAAGGTGCACCAAAACTCACCTACCTGCCGTTCATCATGCTCGCTCTCGTGAAGGGACTCGGGCAACGTCCTGAGTGCAATGCTCTGTTCGATGATGAAGCAGGTGTTGTCACTCGGCACGAAGCTGTACACCTCGGTATCGCAACGCAGACCGACCGTGGACTCTACGTTCCTGTTGTCAAGCACGTTGAAGCAATGGATATTTGGTCTGCTGCAGCTGAAATGGGTCGAGTTACTCAAGCGACTCGCGACGGAAAAGCAGGTGTTGACGAACTTACAGGATCGACATTCACCATCACAAGCCTTGGACGAATGGGCGGTCTTGGAGCAACACCGATCATCAACAAACCAGAAGTTGGCATTCTAGGTGTCCACAATGCAAAAGATCGTGCTGTCGTCATCGATGGTAGAGTCGAAGTACGACGAATCATGAACCTCTCCTCCTCATGGGATCACCGTGTTGTGGATGGCCATGATGGTGCAAGTCTCGTTCAATTGCTCAAGTCGATGCTGGAGCACCCAGCAACCATCTTCATGTGAGGTGTTTGAATGAAGACTCGTAATTGCAAAGTTTTGGTCATTGGCGCAGGTCCTGGAGGATACGTTGCTGCAATTCGTGCAGGTCAACTTGGCATGGATACCGTCATTGTTGAAGGCCAACGAGCAGGTGGAACCTGTCTGATTCGAGGATGCATCCCTTCGAAAGCACTCATTCATGCAGCGCACTCGTTCCACAAACTTGCAGACCATGCAAAGGAAGGAGGACACATGGGGATTAGCATCCCTGGACCTGCAGAACTCAAGATGGCAGATACTGTTGCCTGGAAAGATGGAATCGTCGATCGACTCAACAAGGGTGTTGAAGCACTGCTCAAGAATGCGGGTGTTGAACTCGTCAACGGATGGGCGGAATTCCAAGATGCAAAGACGGTCAAGGTCGGAAAAGGTAAGGACGCACTTCTCATTCAAGCAGAAAACGTCATTCTTGCAAACGGTTCGATTCCTATTGAACTCCCGTTCATGAAATACGGTGAGCATGTCATCTCTTCCAAAGAAGCTCTTTCTCTGCAAGAACTACCAAAGCGAATCGCTGTCGTTGGAGGAGGCTACATTGGTCTCGAACTTGGCATCACCTTCCGCATGCTCGGAAGCGAGGTCACGATTGTGGAAGCCATGGATTCCGTTCTTCCAATCTTTGACAAGGAACTTCGACGACCACTCGAAATCGCTATCAAGAAGCAAAAGATTGCTGTCCATACCAAGGTCTTCGCCAAAGGTATTGAAGAAAACAAGGACGGAAGTGTTGATCTTCTCTACACACCAAAAGATGCCAAAGAAGGAACGGATCCAGAACGACTCACAGTTGACAAGGTACTCGTGACCGTTGGTCGTCGACCAATGAGTGCTGCTCTTGCACCAACAGGTGTTGCTCTTGATGAACGCGGATTTGTCAAAGTCAACAACAAGTGCGAGACCAACATGAAGGGCGTTTATGCCATTGGAGACGTTTGCGATTTGGGCGAAATGCTTGCACACGTTGCATCTTTCCAGGGCGAAATGGTTGCTGAAATTCTTGCAGGTCACAACCGAGCATACGAACCTGCAGCCGTTCCTGCTATTGTCTTCACAGAACCAGAGGTTGTCTCAGTAGGTCTTTCACCTGATGAGGCCAAAGAAGCAGGGCATCCAGTCATTACGGGCAAGTTCCCATTGGCCGCAAACGGTCGTGCACTCACCCAAGAAGCAGAGAAGACGGCAGGATTCATTCGTGTCACAGCTCGTGAAGACGATCACCGAATTCTTGGAATCCAAGGTGTTGGAACCCACATCAGCGAACTTGTTGGTGAGTGGACATTAGCCATCGAAATGGGTGCACTTCTCGAAGATATTGCACACACTATCCACGCTCACCCGACCATGACGGAGATGACGCATGAGGGTGTTCTAGCAACCCTCGGGCATGCAATTCATTCGATGTGATTTAAGCCACGCTAGTAACAGTTGACTCGAAAATGAGTTGGTTAGTTGATCGATCAAGGATCTTAACCTGAACGCTGCAGGCGCCGTCACAGATGTCATCTGATCCTTCACTGATTGTGACTTCCTCTCCAAAGGCCCACTTTCCGTCGCCATTGTCAGAGACTGCACAGCCAGTGTCAGCTGCTTGGTCAGGGTTGGTGCACTCGGTGTAGGAACCACCGTCAGACAACTGTACGATGACAGTAGCCCACGATAGATCGTCACCAGCATCCATTGCAATGTAGACGATTTCTTCGCCACCTGCGTTTGTTGGTGATCCTGCAGCGTCAGTTACAGCAAAGCCATACATGGAGAAATCTCCATCAGTGTTGCCTTCTGCGAGCTGGGATGCCCAGACGTACAGTACACCTGCCAGTACAACAGTAATTGCAACCATAAGGATGGTAGCAATAACCGGGCTGACAGCTTCTTCATTTCGGTTTTCGTTTTGCATATTTTTGTCCTCCAACGCCCTTAGTGGGCGCAGTTCTCCCACCACCGAGATATTATTTAAAGACATCGGGCGAAAACGATGAAATGCAAAAGTTATTCGCGATACTGCGACTCTATTTTCGAATGGAAATAAAATTGTTGGATCGGCTCCGAGTGGTACAATACGTTTGTACAAGTGACATGGCTGACGCTAATTTCTAACAAAATTGGGTGAACAGGGTGAGAGCTTACGGAGAGGGGATGGGATGCACTCAACGAGAACTTCACAGCCCTGTTCGATATATGGTATGCACTTCGCCTTTATATGCGTTATCTGTGATTCAAAAATATGAACAACTCGTATCATCACTCAACGGTCAAAATCTCTGGACCACCATCCGTCACCAAGACCGTATGCTCGAATTGACAAATGTTGCCTCCATCTTTGCATGCGAGAACGTGATATGTTTCTAGGAATCGAATGCTGATCAACTTCTTGACCAAGGCTCGCCATTTGCTCTGCCGTGATGCTTCGTCCGCTTCAGGGAACGGTTTCTCAAGCATTGGATAGGCCCATCGTTCCGCAAACGGAAGCGTCGAGTATCGCTCCTCGAGGTTTCGTGCCATTTGCGCCCCGAGTGGTTTCAACTGTCCCTTTGCTCGCGCCTTCCTCGATGTCGTCATCCCTGTAATTCGATAGATGTTGGACGAATTGGGATTGCCGAGATTTTTGATCATACCCGATGAGCCCGTTGTGTTGAACGGCTCAATCGCATAAATGCCACCTTCTTCGACAACACCCTTGAACCCTTGATTGTCAGGGCCACAGGCGTAGGATGGAACCGAAACGCCGGCGTGAAGTTCCCATGGTTTCAGTTGGTGTCCACAGAGATTGCGAATGGGTTGGAAGCCAGCGTCCAGTGATGGTTGTGCAGCAGCCTGGCCAACTTTGTACCATGGTGTACCGGGATGCATCATCTCAATGGCAGCATCTCGTGCTTCCTTTGCAGCCTTGATTTGTTCAGTATGCTCGTTACCGTTTCCAATTTCAAACGTCAATGCGTTGTCAGCGATGTGACCCTTGATGTGAACACCGAAGTCAATTTTGACACAATCGCCTTTCTGGAGAACCATTTCACCATCCCAACCCTCGACTTGATTGATGGCGTGATCGGTCGTGAAATGTGCGGCAAGATCGTTGACTGCAATTGTACCCGGGAATGCAGGTTTTCCACCGTGCCTGTGAATGTAACGTTCAGCAGACTCGATGACTTCATGGAAGGTCTTGCCCGGCGTTAATTCAAGCTTCATTGCTTCAAGGGTTCGGCGGGCGACGTGACCGGCATCTTTCCAATATTTCAGAGTCGATTCTTCCACCAAGTGACCACGTCACGCGCAGGTACAACGCCTTCTCTGATAATAGTTACCAATGGTTCATCGCCGTCGATGTCGACTTTGACAAACGTACTTCCAGGTCCTGTAGCACGAACTCCTGCCACGATTGCAACGTCCGGTAGTCCGAGTTCAGATGCTGCTTCTGCCACGGTGTTGGCCGGTTCTTCTCCTGCTTCGTTTGCACTGGTTGCTGTTACAGGACCAACCGCCTCAGCAAGCGCACGGGCTGCAGGGTGCTCAAAAACCCGTACGGCAACAAATTGTCCTCCGAGCCGAGCATCAAGAGGTTGTTGAGCCGGGTAGAGAACCGATAGACCTCCTCGAGGGAATGCTTCCACAAATTCGACTATTTGGGCATCAATGTGAACCAAATGTGCAACTTGTTCGAGGGAAGCAACACCGATTGATACGGGTTTGTCAGGGGATCTTGATTTGAGTTCAAACAACCTATCGAGACCTTCCGTTGTTGGAAGACAGCCCAGTCCTGGGAGCGTTGATGTTGGGTATGCAATGACCCCCCCATTCTCGATGTAAGCAATTTGTTCATCAGTAATGATTGTCATAACATCCGACACATCCTACGCGAATGAAGTTCAAGAGTTCATCTCGTTCTGTAAGTAGGCTTCACTCGTTTCGAGAAGGAACATGGCTTCCTTGGTGAGCTTGTAGCGGTTGCGCATACCCATGCGGCGACCTTCGATGAGACCGTACTTCTCTAGCGTGCGCAAATGGTGCGAAATCAATTGTTGAGATTTATCGAGTCGCTTTGCGAGTTCTGCTTGGGTTGGGAAATCACCCATTTGACTGTCATGATCCAAGAGAACCAGAATCTTTCCTTGGAGAGAGAGTGGGTCTGGAGCGAGAATTGGTACGGGGAGCGCCTCGTCCTCAAGCAATGGGTGAAGTGTGTTCGTTAATGGGTAGTAGCGAACCAAGCGACCATCCTTGCGTCGCCAAATGCTCTCTTCTTGTTCGAGAACACGAAGATGGTGTGAAAGTTGTCCATTGCTCATTTCAAGTGCCGACAGGAGGGCTCGGAAATGACAGCCGGGATTGGCCGTCAAGTAACCGAGTAGACGTCCACGTTGGAAGCGACCATCGCTCGTTTCTGAAGTCTTTCCAATCAAACCAAGCAACCACAATCCAGTGAGTGTCGTCGAAATTCGAATCGCTTCATTGTTGAAGGCTGCGAATCCAAGCATCGAAAGAATGGCACTGACGGTGAGAACAGTGACGGCTTGCGGCGCCCATTCTGGAAGCACCTCTTCTTGAAGGACCTCTGTCTCAACAATTGTTGATTCTTCTACAACAGGCTCATCCTCTGCGACTGGGATTTCTTCAATGATGGCCATGAAGGTGTAACTCTCAGCAGTAAATCGACTGCATTTGATGTTGGCCTCGGATTGTTGTGCTTGATAGGTACCGGTTGAACCCCGCTCAGGCGTCCACGATGCGATGGTTGAATCAGCAAGCATGTGCACTACGCCTGCATCGTTTTCAAGCATCCAGCATGTACCATCAGGGGTGAGTACGCCGCTCCAAACACCATCGACGACAACAACGGGGTTTTGCTCTTGAGCCTCTTCTTCGACGACGACAGCCTCCTCGACCTCAGCATCCAATGGCCAGTTGAATTCATGTTCCAAAATCAGGTTCTGGTCGGTTGCCATGTCAATGCGTACAAGATATTCAGCATCCTGATACGTGAACGCATTCAGTTCTTCAAGCTCGAACTGAAGAACATCCTCGGAAGAGAGGCGGAGAGGTTGATCGAATCGCTCTTCACCATTGCAAAGAACGTTCTTTTCCAGAACCTTCTCCGTTTGATCAAGGTTCCAGAGTTGAAGCGAAGCCTTGCAGATTTCCAGCCAGTGGATATCGGTTTGCTCCGCCATTCCAGCCAATTGCAATTGGAAAACGGGTGCATCCTCCTCATCGAGTTCAATCATGAGCGAAGGTGTAGGCTCAGAGGTTGTACCACAGTCTGCGGATTGGATTCGGCGGAAATCGACGTCGATGGATGAGGCATAGCCGAACTCAGGAATCTCAGCAACGAGGACATAGTCGCCACTGAGCATTGAACAGCCAACTTGGTCGACAAACGCCCAAGATTGGAGACTGAAGGTGCTTTGCGAAGAAGCACCAACAATGACGTCAAGTTCTGTTGAGCGACAATTGGCTTGGTCGAGGGAATCAAAAACAACGCCCTCGCTATCCATAACCCAGTAACTCGCTCGGCATGTGTTGGTAAAGCGAAGCAACTCGCTTTCCGTACCACTATTCTCGAGTGTAATGGATCCGTCAAACAACTCTCCTTGAATGAACGTGGTCGAGAGCGTATTGATGGATGCTTCCAGTGGCGTTGATTGAACTGGAGCATCCTGAACGGACACGTCGAAGGAGCCGATGACTTGAGCATCTGGAGTTTGAATCGTCAACGTGGATGTACCAACATTGTTTGCCTGAAGCATCGAATGCCCAAGTCCAATGACGGCATAGGGCGCAATGGTTGCTGTATCTGCTGTGCAGGAAGGACCAAGACCTTCTTCTTCGAACGAAATTAAGAGATGGCAAGAATCAAACCCGCTGAGATCGATGGAACGTGAAGTTGGGTTGTGGAGTTCGTAGGTCACAATGAACGGTTCTCCAATCGACAAGACATCTTCCCTGTGAGCGATGGATGTCGAGAAGATCAATTCCGATGGCAACCCAGTGTTTTGCTGCACCATGACCTCGACGGTCGAGGACAAACCTGAACCTGCAAGTTCGATGCTGATGGTGTAGAGACCAGGAGCTACCAGTGCCCCATTTTGATCGGTTAAATCCCATTCATGTTGATCCAAGGCAGTTGCCCCAGAACCAATGTCGAGACCACGACTTTGTCCACGACATCCAACGGATTCATCGACAATGGTTGTCCCTTCAGCGTTTGAAACGAGCATTACCGTTCCACAAGACGGATCCTCTGTGATTGAGGTTGCAGCACCATCGTTGACGATGGAAGAGGCGAGAACAACAGTATCACCAACGCCGTACCATGGTTTAGAATTCTCATCCATCACATCGATTTCGAGGCGAACGGTGCTGGAATCTTCAGCACTTACTGGTACAAGGAGAACGAGAAGCATCACTAGTGATGATGCAACAAGACGACGCGTACGCACCTCTCCCATGGTTTTCCATAGGCCTCATTGATTTAAAGGGCAACGGTACAAACCTTGCGTAAATCAATCCAGGTCAAGCATGGTTGGAATCGAAGCTTGCAATGCTTCTTGCTGCTGAATCTCGTGCTGTTTCCATGCAGGAAGCGAGGCAGGATCCGTCCAACCCAATTCACGAGCCTTGTCGAATTCACCATTGGCAACGTAGTAGTCAATCCACTGTTCTCTGCGCTCTTCTTCATCCATGAGTTGTTCCTCGGCCTTTCGCTCAATTGCACGTTCTCGCATCAATCGGTTTCGGCTGGCTTGTCGAGCAAGCATGGCGACGAGGATGGCTGCAAGCATGAAGGCAATGATTCCACCCATGGCATAGAGCATAACGTTCGAGGACTTTGTTTCAACTTCATCAAGGGTCTCTTCTTCGTTGACCTTGTTTGGATCTTCAGTTATGGCACAAACAACCTGGCCGGGGATACCCGTTGAGATGTCTGGGTCCCAGACACATGGGTCGTTGAGATCTGACATACCGTCGTTGTCACTGTCTGGACAACCGAAGCGGTCGATGGTGGACGTTCCGAATTCGTTTCGGCACTCATCCGCTTGGTAGGCGCCGTTGGTGAAGTTGTTTCCATAACCATCGCCATCGTTGTCGTCTTGCTGTGTCTTGCGCAGTGGGAATGCGTCAGGGGCAATACCCGTGCTGTTGTCTCCACGGCCATCACAGTCCATATCAGACCATTGCGTTGCATCGTTCGGGAATGCATCGCCAATTTGGTCGCACAATTCAATCATCAATCCAGGATTGTCTTCATCGATGACTGTCTTGTTTTCAACTTGGTAATTGTCACCGACGCCATCGCCGTCTTTGTCGCACCATTGAAGTGGGTCGTTCGGGAAGGCATCAGCTCCTGTACAGTCTGGTTTGGCGACGAAGTCACCGAATGGGTCGGCATGACCATCGCCATCAGAATCTGGACATCCTTGGACACCGTTCTCTGTACTCTTTCCATACACAGCGATGCATTCATCACCATCGGTAAATTGAACGTTGTCTCCGAAACCAACACCATCTTGGTCCGCCCATTGCAGTGGTTGGTCCGGGAAGGCATCTTCTGGGTCGGTGTAACCATCGCCATCCGAATCAGGGCACCCACGAGATGCTGCTGAGTTGGATTCGCCATAGGTTTGCGGACATACGTCCGAGTTTCCTTCAGAGACTCCATCGCCATCCGTATCTACGAAGTTGTCTCCATATCCATCGTTGTCGGCATCAGACCACTGGAGCGGATCGTTCGGGAATCGGTCGCCGTTGTTTCCACCCGGATTGTCACCGTATCCGTCGCCATCGGAATCACGCCATTGTGAAGCATCATTTGGGAAGTAATCTGGATTGTTTCCATCCAAGTTGTCACCGTAATTGTCCCCGTCTGAATCCTCCCATTGGGTTCCATCGTCAGGGAATGGATCTCCTGTGTTGGAATAACCATCACCGTCCCGGTCAGCACATCCATTCTGATCTTCTGTTGAGGTTCCTGCTTGATTCGGACAATCATCAGCGTTGTTTCCATCGGCGTTGCTTCCGAATCCATCGTTGTCCTCATCGCACCACTGTGTCGGGTCGTTCGGGAATGCATCAGCACCGTAACAATCGGTTCTCGCAGCCCAACCAGCATCAGGATCCGAGTATCCATCGCCATCGGTGTCAATACAGCCAAGTCGGTCATAGGTAGAGTTGCCCCAAACTGCTGGACATCCATCAGCCCGGTCGCTCATTTGCTCGTCGCCAACCCAATCTCCATCGGTATCGCGCCATTGGGTTCGGTCGAGTGGGAACACGTCGATGTTTTGTGCGCCAACAATGATTTCGCCCGGCCATTCAGGGGCTCGGTATTGATTCCATGAAGCGTCTTCGTAGTTGTCGCCATAGCCATCCCCATCGGTATCGTTCCATTGGGTGGCATCGTTCGGGAAGGCGTCACCACGCTGGTTGAGGTGGAGTTGGTTGGAGGCTGTGTCGTAGAGATAGTTGTCACCATGGCCATCGCCATCTGTATCGATCCACTGCTCTTTGTTGCTCGGCGCCCAGTCGTTTTCGTCTGAGTAACCATCGCCATCCGCATCAGGACAGCCAAACCGGTCCATGGTTGAGTTTCCGAAGACAAGTGGACATTCGTCAGGGTTGAGTGCAGGGGCAGGGTTGTCGCCGTATCCATCTCCATCAGAATCTGCCCACTGTGTGCCATCATCCGGGAATTCGTCGACTTTACCGTCTCCTTGATCCGTGGTGTTCCAACCATCGTTGTCCGGGTCGAGGTCGCTCTTCCAAATGTAGAACCCCTCGTTGTTCCTGCCGAATGCTTGGGCGATGTAGACCCCATCGGGCGACCACGAGACTCCGTTGTTTTGCCCGCACTGGTTGTTGTTTGTCGATGTGCATCCTCCTGGGCGACTTTGTGAAAACGTGTCAATGAGCGTTCCACTCGAAACCTCGTAGATCTTTGCCGTTGCACCATCTGCTGCATACCATCCCATACCAAAGACAACTTGGTTGCCATCCGGCGAGAAGTCCGTTGCGTAACAAGAGGTTGAACCGGCGATGGTTTGTATGTTGGTCCAAACATCGACTTCAAACAGTCTCAATCGGGAACCGCCTTGGCTGTTGACGTAGCCTTCACACACTGCGATGTGTTCTCCGCTTGGAGACCAGGCAATGGAGTTGACCGTACCTGCAGGGGCGCTTTCGCTTCGGGTCGTTGCCCAACTTGAAGCATCAACGACGTAGTAATCGCCGACTGTTCCGATGGCCATGTGCGAGCCACTTGGTGAGAAATCAACGGAATGAAATCGGTCTTCGCCACCCGGATTGAGATTCTGCATAACGGTGCCATTGATGACATCCACAACCCGGACAACACCGTTTGTGCCTCCGTTTCCAGACCGGCCAATGGCTACAGCAGCCTTAGAACCGTCAGGAGAGATATCGATGTCATAGGTGTAGTCGCCTCCGCCAACGTCAGATGACAAGGCACCGTGAACGGATGTCAGGTTGGAAGCGTAAAAGATGTCAAATTCATCTGCAGCCTGTGAAGTGACACCAATGAAGCGACCATCTGCAGACCACGACAATTTTCCTGTACCTCCGCCTGAGACAGCGATAACGGAGCGCGTGTTTTGCCCAGTTGAGGTGTTCCAGATTCGGATGTATCCGTCATCACTTGAAGTTGCAACTTCCGAACCGTTCGGAGAGAAATCAACATCGTTGAAATCAGAGCTACGTGGATTGTTTGCATTGAGAACGAAATTTGGATTCTGACTCGTCCAACCATCCATCAAGTCGGACGTACCATCGCCATCACGATCGGGGCACCCATCTCGATCGACCGTCGATGTACCGCTAGCATATGGGCAATCGTCGACAGAATTGTCGACACCGTCTCCATCCGAATCCGCTGCGTGTGCGCTCAATGGTGTAAGTACAACGCCAATCATCAGAAGGATGAGCAGGACGCTCAGGGATTTCCGACGTGACGCGTAAGATTGCATGTCTGTGCGTCACTTATCTATTATTAGGCGTTGTGGTCTTTGTGTTCAAATTTGGCGTCATGGAATCGCAACGCTTGAACGTGATATTCTCCACAGAGGGACATGGCCGAGGGGCTTCCAAAAGTCAACGTCGCTGTCTCAGACCGCGTCTTGCTCCACCTCTTGCACCATGACCATCTCGCTGACCGATTCATCGTCACAGCTGCATTAACTCGCCCAGGGATTGCGGAAGCCTGCGCCCAACATCCACCGAACGTGAGCCGTACGATGCGGGATCTCGTTCGCAAAGGTTGGGTAAGCGAACATACGCGTTCAATTCAGAACGATGATCGGCGACAAAAGACCTGGCAATTGACTGAAGAAGGTCGCGATATGGCCGTTTTGCGCACGAACAAACTTGGAGAAACCAAGGTACTGGTTCGTGACAAGGACGGACAACTTCTTGAGATTGAATCCAAGGATGCTGCCGATCGGTTGGCTTCGGACATGTCACTGCTGCAGGTTCTTCTCCATGCTCAACACGAAGGTGTTTTGACATGGGGTGACATTCGCTTTGGCCTCATCAAAAAGCAAGATGATGAGGATACAATTCCACCTCCTGGGCGCCTTCAGCCACTTGCTGGCGTCCATGCCACCTATCACACGAGTGCTCCTCAAACACGCAAAATGCGCGGACGAGATGAAGAACTCGACCGTCTTGACCAATGGTTCGAAGGTCGGTCTGCCTTTGCGGTTGTCTCTGGAATTGCAGGGATCGGAAAGTCGACGCTTGTCGCAGAATGGTTGGCAGGGAAGCAAGACAAGCAACCGAATCTCTCGATTTGTTGGTATCCATGTCAACCATGGGATCGAGAAGTTGGACTTGCAGTCAGTCTCTTGCATCGTTTTGGAATCGATGAGAAGCATGACCCGTACAATCTAATCGAAACGCTTCCATTGCGTCCTGGCGCTCCTTTGGATGTTGATACATGGCGCCGTCGATTACTCGCGTATCTGACAGACGCATACACTGTTCGCGAACGTTTCTCGATTGCTCCAGGAGGGCCTCCCCCGTACTGGTTGATCGTCCTCGATGACGTCCATCACATTGCATCTGAGTCGAAGAATCTGCTCGGAGCCTTGCTGCAAATCTCTCAGAAAACGCCGCTGCGATTCGTCTTAATCTCTCGAACCTCATTGGACTTTTACGACCGAAGAGACGTCCACACGCGCGACATCGTTGAGGAATTGCCACTCTCTGGTCTCTCATTGGATGAAACATCGCAGTGGCTGGATGAACTTGAACTCAAGGATGTTGATGCAAACGACGTTCATGAGCGAACTGGCGGCCATCCACTGGCTATCGAAATGCTCGAAATGTATGGAAAACCAACACACGAAGATTGGTTACGATTCTTGGATGAGGAAATTCTTGCCCCCCTACCTGTTGATGAGCGAGAACTTCTGGCTACGCTTGCCGTCTCCGAGAAACCAATACCATGGAAGACGCTTGCCAACAGTCTGGACTGGGAGGGAACCCCTCCTCAACGCCTGATCGATTACGGTTTGCTCATCGAGCTGGAACAGGGCATGTGGTTGCATGAAGCATTACGCGAACGTTTAGTGCGTGAGGTTGGTTCCGCAGAAGCAGAACGTCGTCAGCGAATCGAGTGACTCAGAAATCATCCGCTGTCATGTGGTTGTCGACCCATGTGGTCAAGGCCGCCTTCGACATCATACCGCTCTTGTTGTCCACCATTGTTCCGTTACGGAAGAGGAACAATGCAGGAATGCCACGAACGCCGAGCCGAGCAGCATGCATGGTGTTGGCATCTGTGTCAACCTTTGCGACGAGAATATCACGTTCGGCAGCGAGGTCGTTGAGAATAGGAGCAATGGCTTTGCATGGACCACACCATTCTGCCCAAAAATCGACCAGAACCCATTCGTTCTCGTTGAGTGTACCTTCGAACTCCGAATCTGTAACCGCTTTGACTTCGCCCATGAGGGAACGGTCGGCCGTCGTTTCAAGAACCTTTGCCGGCATATTCATGGGACGCCCAAGGGGTTCCCATCGATGCCTCATATACTTCCAAAGACAACTATACTACATGGCCGCAATGAAAGGAAAAGGCACACAGAAAGAAGCACGCTTAGAGCGTCTCAAGGCAGAAATTGCCACCTACATCGAGGATCGACCAGGTTGTTCAGCAGCTGATATCGTTGCATACTTGTCGAACGAGCGCAAAATGCGCAATCATGGCTTAACCGCAAGGAAGATTGGTTACTTCATCCCTCGTCACATGAAGAACAGCATTGGATTCAAACTCGATGCAACCACCGGGAAGCGCATCTATCACGCTATGGGCTGACCAAACATTCAATGGAGCAAGGTTCGTCGAGCCTTCATGGACTGGCCTGCTGGTGTCAAAGCTGAGGCACTGTTTTCAGCGGATACCGCCCGCAGTATGATGAATTCGAGCGAACCTGCTTGGTCAATGCTGGATCCAAACAATCCTTCTGGTTTGAAGGCGCAACTTCAGTCAAAACTCTCCGCCATTGGGTCAAAACATCCCGAAGGCGTAGAATACGTTACCATCGATGAACGGAAAGGTTTCGTTCATGTTGAAGAAGGAGCAATCGTTGAACCTCACGTTCATCTCATCGGCCCTTGCCTCATCGAATCGAAGGCAACTATCCGATCTCACGCTTATGTTCGCGAATACACGTGGATGATGACAGAAAGCCTTCTTGGTCATGCGAGTGAATCGAAGCATTCGTTGTTCCTTCCAGGAGCAAAGGCACCACACTTCAACTACGTTGGCGATTCAATCCTTGGTTCGAATGTCAACCTTGGAGCCGGTGTAAAATTGTCAAATCTTCGCAACGATGGACAACACATCGGCATTTGGCTTGACGATGTTCGTCGAGAAACCGGTCTGCGAAAATTTGGAGCCATCCTTGGCGATAACGCTCAACTCGGTTGTAATGCTGTGACCAATCCAGGAACAGTTCTCGGGAAATCCAGCATGGTTCATCCCAATACCACTGTCAGCGGCTATCATGCGGCCGACAGCGTCGTACGTTGAGGGAAGTCCATGTCCAATCTGTTCGGAACCGATGGAATCCGTGGACGTGTATCGCTTGATGAATGCGATGATGAAGGTGCTTTGCAACGTATTGTTGACGAACGCCTCCTCACGCCGCAATTGATGAAGCTGCTTGGTGAAGCCCTTGGTCGATGTTTACCTGAGGATGGTGAAGGAAGCCAAGTGGTCATTGGATGGGACGACCGGCCTCACAATGCAACACTTGCAGCATGGTTGACGCTTGGTTTCCATGCATCGAATTGTCACGTGATTCACGTTGGTTGCGTTTCGACCCCAATGTTGCATTATGGTGTACTCGAAACCGAGTCAAGACTTGGTTGTATGATCACTGCAAGCCACAATCCTGTTGACGATTCAGGCATCAAAGTGTTCGATGCATACGGTAGGAAATCCATGCCTGCATACGAATTACTGGTTTCAGAAACGGCCTATTCCCTTGCTCAAGAAGATCGTGAAATCGACGATGTTGACCGTCAAGCGTGGATGAACCCCGATGATGAACACGTTGTAGACCATCCACAATGGTTGGAGAAGCGACTTGGGCTGCTCGAACCGTTGTTTTCATCGGATTTGTCTTCATTCAAGGGGTTGCTCCTGGATTCTTCCAAGGGCCATGCTGCTCATTGGTTGGCAACGTGGTTGCAACAGCAAGGTCTCTCTATTGAGGAGGTCAGTCAAGCCGCTTCAGCCATGAACGATGGTTGTGGAGCAGGTGAATTATCTCCAGGTCAAACATGGATGTGGGAGGAATTGAGCAACAGTGGACATTTGTTGATTGAATCGCTTACGTCGCAGGGCGTTGGCAACCTCCTCGGTGCTGCATTGGACGGTGATGGCGATCGTTGTTTGTTGGTACGAGAAACCAACGATGGGGTCGAAGTGGTCGATGGTGACGATATCGCTGATGCTGTACTTCGCGCCTGTCCTTCGGATTGGAAGGTTGCTGCAAGCATCGAATCAAATCTCAAACTCTTGTCCAGTATTGAAGCAAATTCCGGAATGCAAGGATTCGAAACGGCGGTTGGCGATCGTTGGTTATCGTATGCCCTTGCTCCACATCTACCAACGCAAAGCCAACAACCACTTCTCTTTGGCATCGAGGATTCTGGACATATCGTTCTTCCTTCGCCATCTCCCTCAGAGCCCAATCGTTGGAGTCTTGTCGGTGATGGTGCAATGACCTTGCTTCTTGCACTGCTCGCCTTCCAAAAAGCAGGAACCGATTCGATGCAAAAAGGATGGAAGAAGCGTTTGAGCGTGAAGAATCCAAACCGATGGATGTGGAATGGTCGTAACGAACTTGCCGATACGGTCGAATCAATGGTTCGTACACATTTCGAACTGGCTGGGAATGTTGTAGAATGGCAACGCATGGGCTTGGAAGGTGAGTCGAACTTGATGTTGATTCGATGTCAATTCAATGGAATGGATGTGAGTTTTGGATTAAGAAACAGTGGAACACAAGAGAAGACGAGCATCAGCCTACGATTCTCTGAACCCGATCCTGGATTCGATGCCATGCTTCTGATGCGTTCTGTTCAGAATCTCTTGTTGCGAACGTTCAATCCAGTCGCTCATTGAGAGGCGAGAAGTTCGTCTCTCGATTGTGTCAGATAGGTGATGATGGCAAGTAGGGTTGCAGTTGCAAGCAACAAGACAAGGGCTGCCATGGATGTCATTCCTTGATAGATGAGCACGCTTGCGACAATCCAAGCGAGGACAAGGTTGAGGAATCCGATGATACGCCAACCTCGGCGTAAAGTCAGGACACCGATCACCCACGACGTCGTGGACATGGCCAAGGTCAGAAGAACGAACAAGAGCAGCGATGGAGACAAGACCCCAGTGAGAACAAAGAGGATTTGCGCAACCCAGAGGGATGCGGAAATCCACAGGCCTTGGTTGGCATAGGTTGCCACTCCTCCAGCAAGAAGGCCAAGCATGCCGATGACCATCGACGACATCCATACTTCGAACAAGGTGAGGTTCAACTCGACTTCGACCCACCACACCAATTCGTTGAGAGCAACGGGCAGGACGATGAATCCAACCATCAGGACAGCGGGTTGCTTCCATTGCCAACCACGTAGAAACATCAACGTCAATGCCAGCAAGGCTGCTGGTCCGAACGAGAGCAACAGGATGGAACTTCCGTAAGCGATACGTCCCATAGCACCACGATGGTCTTGCAACCCGCGCTTCTGCCGTTCACCTTCGACCCAATTCCACAAAAGGGCTGCTAGAATCAAGAGAACCTCGTTTCCAATGACAGGAATCGTCCATGATGATGCCTCAAACTCGAGTGGATTGGTCATTGTTGGAATGGGAAGTTCTCCTCCAGCAAGAACCCCAAACAGGCGATCGATGAGCAACAGTCCGACGACCATGTCAAGGACGTTTGGAATGCGAACACCGAGGTCGTCGCGCCCAACCAAGGCAAAGCTACCGATGGCAACCAGAGCAACAATCAGAATGAGTAGGTCGAACTGCTCGTCAAGGAAGACACTACCTTGTGTCATTCTCGAAGCAAGGTGAACCAGCACCAATCCTGCCATGGTCACAGCGATTGGAATCTCAACACCAAGAACATCGACCAGGCGTAGGTTCAGTGAATCGGCTCGCATTCGTGCAAGACTGATGAACAGGAAGGACATACCGCCCATGAGCAGGAGGGCAATCATGCCAGAACCGCTGAAGTAAGCGTAGAACATGGAAGCAACAATGGTCACCCCAAGGAAGGAGAGAACGATACTTGGGCGGTGTTGAATGTCGCCAAGTTCCAAATCCATCTCGCCCGTTGAACCTGCTCGCTTGGCTCGTTTCTTTTGTTTTTCAGCCAGTTCAATCATGGCCGGATCGATGAATTGAACACCCGTTTCCTCTGAGGCTTGATTGTATTCAATTTGCATACGTTGCTTGGATTCGATCTCTTTCAATCGCTCATCCCGTCGAGCAACAGAACGCATACCCGCACGCCATTCGCCTTGAATCGCGAGATACGCTCCCGAACCGACAAAACTGAGCAAGGCTATCGTTGTCAGCAATTGAAGTTCGAGCGAAACGCCGCTAAACAACATCAACCCAATCATCGAGACGGTAGCGAGTGTCGGAGGAAGCAACTTGTCCATCTTCGTTACGCGACGGAGATAATGGAACAAGGTTCCAAGGGCGATGAATCCCATCATCATGGCATCTTGTCCTTCTTGAGGGAACCATTCTGCATTGGTGAGTTCCAGTGAGGCTTCATTCCTCAAAGCAGGTATCGCCAACAAAGCGCTCATCACCAGCAATTGGTAGGTGACAATGCTGTTGGTTTGGTTTCGCTTGATGTTGTCCTTGTCATCAAGGAAGCGATCGGTGTGAACCAACATCAAGGAACATCCAGCGACCATTGTCGCTGCAAACATCGATGTATGGCCAAACTTCCAACCGAAATGAATTGCAAAAATACTCCATGCAACCAACATCGTACGCGGCTGACCTCGGTGTTGTCCCAAAGCGACTAAGGTTCCATGGAAGACAAGAACGGCTGCCATGATGCTGAGTAGACCCCAAGCAGGCATGCCTCCGACGCGTGTAATGCTCCATACTGAAATGAGTGAGAGAACAAACGACAGGTTCCACAATTGCAACAATCCAGAATCTCGAGCACGCGCTCCAAGCTCACTTAATCCGGCCAACCGGCCAGCCAAATTCAACGTCGCTTGCCCTTGGCTGAGGTTGACGTACAATTGTTGAACGATGAGCAATAGCATCCATGCGGCAACATGTTGCTCATCGAGGACAACAGGAATGAAATCGTTAGAGAACATACGCGATTCAACATCGGTTGCAAACATCAACAACCACACCCACGGCATCAGAACAGCAACGCCTGAGATGGATGGAGATTGACGTTGAACACCCAGCCATGCAAGACCAAGCCAGACCGTTGCTTGAGAGACGAGAAGGCGCCAACCATCTGTATCCGCTGGAATCAGGATTGTCAAGATGATGACGATGATGATACCGCCTATCCATAGGACATGATCGGAAACAGCCTGTTGATTTCGAAGCAAGGCAACCGACGTAAATAACGCGGTAAGAATCGCATAGATGCTGTAGCCACTCAGATTAGCGATGTTGATGGTGAAGACTTCCAAATTGAGAAGAATCACGAGCACCAGAAGGAATGGAGCAGGCAACAAGATGAATGGTGCAAGACGCTTCAATTCAACGCCGCGAACCGCAAGATAGGAACCACCAAACGCACTCATGAGCAAGAGCAATTGAGCCAAGGCGTAGCCTGTTTCGTCACGATTGGCTGCAATCGAAAGCAGAGCACCAATCATCCCAAGGC
>JAPOIF010000130.1 GCA_029979085.1 Methanobacteriota archaeon
GGTCCAGAGGGTCAGATCCGTCACCGCTTACAGCAGAGGCTGCTGATAGAGCGAGAAGGAAAGCCAAAAGCATGCTCATTGTCTTTGTCTTCGTATTCGTGTTCATTTTTCTTCACTTCCAATTTTGTTTTGTTGTGTTTACACAGAGAACCCGCTGTTCTCTCTTTCCGAACCAAAGGTACCCGAATCGGTACAATCAATCTCGGGAGAGGTGCAGAGCGTGCGCTCTGCTTGTGTTGAAAGGCGGAGGTTGTGAACAACTTCAAACTCTTGCTGACGCCCACTCATTGGGGCGCTATGCTTCGAAATTGTTCTGTCAGTTTGGTTGACTATTTCCTCCAAATTCATCGTTTTTCACGGGGGTGTTCTTAGGGAACCCAACGTTCCCTCTACCACTAACAAAAGCCCGAGACTATATGAAACCAACGCTTTCAGACGTCAGAGACTACGAGGTGGCGGTAAAAGAACAGATGCAGAATGAGAGAGGACAAACCGTTCGATTGTTTCGGCGAGCTTCGCACTCGACATTCTGTGAACTCGTTCAACTCCATGACCGGATGCTGGCGAGAAGAGATCTGCCCCGTTGTCCTTGGCCAGGCGAGCAAGTGCAATTTTTGCTGCCCGGATAACGTTTGATCCTTTAATTCGCACATCCCCAGAACCGAGCCCAAGCCTGTGGACGAGCGCCCCTTGATACTCTCCTTTTTCCCTACCCATGGCGATCATGCCAAGAATAATGAATTGATTTCGAATCGATGCATCCCACTGATTAAAATCTTCAGGAAATCGTGATTGGAGTGATTCAAGAAGGTCTTTTGTGGCTCCACTGTACATTTTTATGTCAAATGCATCGGATTCTATGCGCTTTGAAAAATTCGCATCGTCGGGAATAATTTCTCCAAACGGTTTCCACATCATATCATACGAAAGCCATGAATTTAATTTGGTTGAGAAAAATGGATCGGGACCTCTCCAGTAATGTGCACACCTCTGCAGTAGTTCTGGTGCGATTTCGGAAAACGATTCGGGGTCTTGATCGCTCAATGTTTTGAGTGCCTCAAGGAAACGTTCGTTCTTTTTTTTCGTGGAAAGGCCCTCAGCGTTCATTTCCATCTTATCGTCCTCCTTCTCAATATTATAATAAGAATCCTTCTTGTTTGTTTCTCTTTCTTGCTTCATCACAGTCGCCCATCAATATTCGATGCAGTCCACTGTTAGTAAAGGTGAGAGCGTCAAAATTGCTTCATCATGGAACGATGTGGCCCCACATTTGGTATGGAATACGGTTCGTCAATGAGTTCCCACCCTTGCGATTGATAAAATGGAATAGCAACCTCGCGAGCCTGCAAAAAACCGCATACGGCTCCGAATTGTTTGACCGAAGCCTTCTCCAGAGCATCAAGAACATCGGCAGCGAGTCCTTGCCTTCGGTGAGTGTCAAGCGTCCCCATTTGTCGAATTTGGAAGGCCGGTCTATTATCAGAATTGAGAGGGGAAAACGGTGGAGTCTTCGGCCCTGATTGACCTGGAAAATCGGATTGTGAACCATCACTCGTCTGTGGAATAAGGTGACTGCGGCCAACTGCTACGATGTTTTGATCTTGTTCGATGTAGGCATGAATGGCATCGACATCGTCTTGTAGAATTTCAGCACCTGGATCAAATCCCAATGGTTTGCGAAGGACTGCATATCTGCAGCGATAATATGCATCTGACGGTTCCCAATCTGGTCCCGCTATGTGAAGCATGATGCTTGCCTGCGCACGGTTTCTGATAAGCCTGATTGATGAGGCGCGTTGAAATACATCGTGTTGGTCGCACAAATAACCGCACGGGTGTCAGAGTGGCTATGAGCGGGACTGCAGATCCTGAGACCGGAGTTCGAATCTCCGCCCGTGCTCCAAAAATTCAACATAAGGCCAAACATTTGGAAAGTCTTGAAGAAGAATAGTGAATTCGTCACGATATAGAGCGGTGAAATTATGCCAGAAATTCGTCCAACGTTTTCAGAGATTGGTCGAGGTTTTGCTGCATATCTCGCACCTCCTTCTCCGGATGTTATTCGGTTTACTGTTGGTCAACCGGATTTCGATACGCCTGAGCCTGTTGTTCAATCTGCTGTCGATGCACTCCATCAAGGAGAGACTGCTTACACCCGTTCTCAAGGAAGTGTTTCGCTTTGCGAGGCAGTATCGAAGCATTTGAAGAGCCTGAACATCGATTCGAATCCTGACGATGTTGTTGTCACTCCTGGCTGCAAGCAGGCTTTGCTCTACGCCTTGATGACGACAATCTCACCAGGCGACGAAGTTCTTCTGTTAGCTCCAGCATGGCCTTCGTATGATGGAATGATTCGAATCTTTGGTGGAGTTCCTGTTCATGTGCCAGTATCTCGACCCTCTTATCATCCTGATTTTGAAGCCCTTGAGGCGAGTGTAACAGCACGAACAAAGGCGATTATGTTGAATTCACCAAACAACCCGACTGGAGCTGTCTACACTCCAGAGGAAATTGAGAAAATGGCTTCCTTTGCAGAAAAGCATGATCTTTGGATTATTGATGACATGATCTATTCAACGCTCGTTTGGACTGATCATGACTACACATCTCCAATCAACCAATCCGGTGGGGAAAATCGAACCATCACCATTGGAGGATGGTCAAAAGGTTGGGCAATGACGGGTTGGAGGATGGGTTGGATCACTGGGCCGAGCGAATTTATGGAGGCGGTCAAGACGTGCCAAACATCGGCTGCTACACACATTCCGACCTTCCTCATGAATGCAGGAGAAGTCGCTCTTGAATTATCAGAAGAAACGCAGCAAATGGCTGATTCATTTGCGAATCGTCGCATGGTTATGCATGCAGGACTCAATAGCCTCCCGGGCGTAAAAGCACCTGAACCCGAAGGAGCGTTTTACATCCTGGCCGATGTTTCAGAGACCGGGATGTCAGATATTGAATTCGCAGATCGTGCCCTCGCTGAGGCTCGCGTCCAATTGATTCCCGGTTCGCTCATGCAAGGTGGAGCGGGTTTAGTACGTCTTTCCTACGCAACTTCACTTGAGAATATCCACGAAGGAATTGAGCGACTCAATGTGTGGCTTTCTTCGATTATGTAAAACGAATATGATATTATGCATTTCATATAGTTGCACTAATTTTGTACAACTTTCCATTTGAACCAAACACTGCAAAGTACAGATCTCCATTCGGATGAAATGTGATGGGAAGAGGCGTCCCAACGTCTTCAGCAAAAACTGAGGTTGTTCCAACAACCTTTCCATTTGATGAATCAAGGTCAATTCGAACGATTTCGTGCCCTTGAGGCAGGATTGTATTCCAGGAGCCGTATACTGTTGCGTAAATTGTGGAATTGCCCCCTGGTAAGGGAGAGTTTGCTGGACGAACTGCAACGCCGTTCATTGAAGTGTGAGGTGTCCACGTTGCGATTGGAGCAATGCTTCCAGCTGGAACAGGATTGGAGGGGTCATCGTCTGGCCAGCCGTAATCTCCGCCTTCGGAAAGAAGGTTGAGTTCTTCATCGGGATGGTCGCCTTCCCAGTCGCGTCCATTGTCCGTAAACACATATCCAATCCCAGCAACCCATGTTCCATCAAATGAATTTCGTACACCGCTTGCAAGAATCCCATGTTCGCCTGTTGATCCATTGACCCAAAGCAGCGCGCCGTTACGTGGATCGTCCTCAACACAGATATTGCAGGTTGAACCGCTGTGCCACACAAGTGTTCCATTGGGAAGAATGTTGACCGCATTTGTCTGATGATTTCCCGTTGGGACATTCGAGATGAGTGTTGTCTTGTTTCCAATCTCACCAAGTTGTCCATCGTGGACATATCGACTCAGTTTCCCAGCTTCACTCACAA
>JAPOIF010000131.1 GCA_029979085.1 Methanobacteriota archaeon
CTGCAAAGATCTTTTTTCAACAAAAATTCGGCATTGTCCGAAAGAATCTTGTTATTCGGAAGCTTCAGGGCGGAGACTTATCAATCCGTGGATAAAATTACCAAATCAGTAACAAAATACCGCAAAGGGAGGATGCTTTGCTTACCTGGCCAATCAGACGGTATCCACGGATGTGCCTGAACAACCCTATTTACAATAAACGACAATTCAACCAACGTGAACACGACGAAGGTGTATGAACGAATGCTCGGTTCTTCAACCGATGCATTGTTGCGACGTATGGCGATTAATTTCGCCATTGTTGGTTTTCTTCTTCATCTGTTATGTTGCGTTCTTTACGATTTCAAGTACATTGAATCAGACGATTTGAAATCACTCTTTGATTCGTACCTTGATGCGCTTTACACACCGTTCTCGATCATACTTGCATACGAAGTGTATGAATTGATTCGAGCGATTCCTGAGTCGTTTTCCAATTCAATTGGGAAACAATTCGAGGTTGTCACGCTTCTTGTTGTTCGTGATATTTTCAAGAATTTGGCCGATCTTGGAGGTGCTGATAACATAACAATCGACGCTGATGTTGCTTTCATAGCCGTTGAAGCTGTTGCCTTTGTTGTCCTGTTCGGGACTGCCTTGTACTTCAGGGCTCAAACTTCAGATTCTAAGGAACTTCGCCAAGAGGATGCTTCCATTCAAGCCTTCATTCAACAGAAGAAGATGTTAGCCTGTGGCTTGGTTCTCGTGTATGTTCTAGTTGCAGTGTACTCCTTTACCAACTGGTCACGTGGTGTTATCGATGGTGAAACTGGTCTTAGTCGAACGGTGTTCTTCTCGGATTTCTTTACGTGGCTCATCGTTTCTGACATCATTATTCTCTTGGTTTCGTACAAACACATCACCGACTTCCCTCAACTTGCTCGAAACACTGGATTTATTCTCTCAACCGTTGTGATTCGGGTAGGTATCGGTATTCCCGGATATACCGGTGCTGTTCTGTTTATTCTGTCTGCAGCCTTGGCTGCATGTGTTTTGCGACTCAGTCTTCATGATTCGACAGTTGATGAGTCCGAATAGACTCTTATGGGTTGAAAGGCAAAGCAGTATCGCACCGCTCTGGCAACATATCATATGTGTGAAATCGGAGGTCTAGTTATGCTGAGGAAACAAACCGTTGTTTTGACAGTCTTGTTGCTCCTCTTTTCCCTCCCAACGCATCTCTCTGTGGCCGAAGAATCTGGCGATGCAGAAATTGTCGAAAAGTTCGGTGTTGGTTTCAACGAAGTTGTGATTGCTGATTCCACTGATTATCTCAACGATCCTCGAGATTTGGAATTCCACCCTGGCCGAGCCAATGAACTGTGGATTGCGAACCGTGCTACAGATAGCATCTCCATTATCGAAAACACAGGGCTTGCCAATCAGACCTCTCAGAATCGAGCCGATTCACACAGGAACCACTTCTTGGAAGAGGTAAGTGCGATTTCGTTCGGAGCATATCATCCTGAGTTTGATTGGCAATGGGGTTCAGCTCAAGAGACAGGGAACACGTACTGTGGACAGGCACCTGCGAATTACTTCATGGGTCCAACACTGTGGCCATCGTCTCTGAATCACTTCGCTGTTGAAAACCAAAACAATGGGAATGGACTTCTTGGTAGCCACATTGATATGAATCACGAATCACCGTTCGGTGTTGGTATTGCTCATGATTACGACAACGTCTATTGGTACAACGATGGCTACTATGGCGAATTGGTTCGATACGACTTCAAAGAAGACCATGATACTGGTGAGGACGATCACTCAGATGCGGTCGTTCGTCGCTATTCTGAGGTCGTTCTAACGCATTTCTATGGCGTTCCTGGGCACATGGTGATGGACAAATCAAACGGAATTCTGTACATCGCTGATGCAGGTGCAAACCGCGTTTTGTGGGTCAATACGGACGATACAACGACCACATCAACCGACATCATGGACGATGCATCACGACTCGAGCCGCTTGCTGAATACTCTGAAATCACCGATGTTGAGTGGGGTGTTTTGGCAACAGGACTCAACCTACCTTCAGGCATCGCTTTAGCTGATGGTCAACTCTTTGTCTCCGAGAACGGCAATGGGAAGATTGTCGCCTACGAACTGGCTTCCGATGGAAAGAGCGCTGTTGAACTCGATGAAATCCAAACGACTGCTACGTCCATCATGGGATTGGAAGTTGGACCAAATGGACATCTCTACTATGTCGATAATGGTCAGGATGAGGTTGTTCGCATCGATCCATATACCGATGAAGACGGTGACGGTGTTGGCGATGGAGTCGACAACTGCCCCAACATAGCAAACCCACTGCAAGCCAATTTTGACAACGATTCAATGGGTGATGTCTGCGATGATGACGATGACAACGACTCGATTCTCGATGTCGACGACCAGTGCGTTCGCGGGCAACTCGAGTGGAGTTCAACAATGCTGAACGACCATGATGGGGATGGTTGTCGAGATGCGACGGAAGACACAGACGACGACAACGATGGTGTCGTTGATGCCTCCGACCTTTGCTCAACAGGTGACTTGGGATGGACATCATCGACCTCAACGGACTACGATGCGGATGGATGCCAAGATATTCAAGAGGATGTTGATGATGACAACGACAGAGTTTGCGATGCAAGCGAATTGAGCAGCTTTTGGGCATGTACACCATCAACGGCGAGTGTCGATCTCTGCCCACAAAGCACTCTTGGTTTCTTCTCGAACAATCAAAACGACGTTGATGGGGATGGCTGTGAAGATGATACTGAAGATACGGACGACGACAACGATGGTTACGCAGACGACGTTGATGCCTGTCCGTTGGATGCAGGAACAAGTTCGCTCGGTTCCGAACTTGGCTGTAGCGATTACGATTCGGATGGTTACAGTGATTCCATCGACGTATTCCCAACAGAGTCAACTCAATGGATTGATTCAGATAATGATGGTTATGGAGACAACCTTGACGGATTCGAAGGCGATGCCTGCACGGATGTTGCTGGAGATTCGAATGAGGATTTGTTTGGTTGCCCTGATGCGGATGGTGATGGTTGGTCAGACCTCAACGATGCCTTCACGAATGAGGCTTCGCAACACTCCGATGAAGATGGTGACGGTTTTGGAGACGCTTCTGATGGTTATCAAGGGGATGACTGCCTTGGTATTCCAGGCACCTCAACAGAGGACTTGTTTGGATGTGAGGATTCGGATTCTGATGGTTGGTCGGATTTAAACGATGACCTTCCTCTAGAACCAACACAGCACAGTGATGCAGATGGTGACGGTTATGGTGACAATCCACAAGGGATAACTCCTGACAGTTGCCCAGCCATCTACGGGCTTTCTTCTGTCGATCGATTCGGATGTCCTGATGCGGATGGAGATGGTTGGGAAGATCGTTCTGATGCATACGTGAACGATGCCCGATTCTGGTCGGACATGGACGATGATGGCTATGCTGACCAACAGGGTACAAACCTCTCCGATGATTGCCCTGAAACGTTTGGAACATCCACTCTCGACTTCCTCGGATGTTTGGATTCTGATGGCGATGGCTGGTCAGACCAAACCGATGCGTATCCAAACGATGCGTCGAAGTATCTTGCTTCAGAAGAAGCAGCAGAAGATAACCACTTCACGCTCCTAAGTGTTGGAATCGGAATACTTGTTCTCGTGATCCTCATGTTCGCCGTCATGCGAAGAAAGACAACAGTCGATCATGAGTTTGGCTTCGTAGCCCCACCAATTCCACAACCACTGCCAAGTGCACC
>JAPOIF010000132.1 GCA_029979085.1 Methanobacteriota archaeon
AAAGAAGCTCATGTCGTTAATCGTGGCGATTCCTATTCCGTTCATCATCTTCCAGAAGAATGGACGGACGATCTGTTCTCAGGTCAGCGAGGATCACGTGCAGGACGGTTCACGCATTGGTTGCACACCCACCCGAACGCACCTGCTATTCCAAGTGGAGCAGATACAGATGCAGCGCAAGAAACCACAGGTGTCGATATGATTCTCGGTTTACGCTTTTCTCCCGAAGGCCCCCTCCCGTGGTTTGATGATGTTGATGGGACACGTCGAAGCCTTGGAACAGAACATGCGGTGGAAACCAAACGGTCTTGGTTTTCTCGAAACAAATTACCAGTCCTTGGTGTAGCACCAACAGGTCATTCCATCCACGATATTCAGTTGATTGCTTTTCATAAAACGGGATTAGGCGTCAATGTCCTCCTCATTGACGAAAGCGGCTATCCATACGGATGGGATGACTTGATTCAACCGACGAGTTGATCGTAGATTCGCTCCAATCGTTCAGGGTTCACACCCATGTCACCAACGCCGAGACGGGATTGAGAGTGAAGTTCGATTTCCACAGTATCTTCATCGATTTGCTCAATCGTAACCAGAACATCATCTGGGAAGAGCCAGAACGGTGTCTTCTCAACAAAGTGGACATAGTATGTCGATTCTGAGGCCTCTTCGACAAGAATTTCGCTATCGTATTCTGCGATATAATCGCTTAATTCAGAGCGAATGTCATCAATGGAACGGTCTATGGTTGTTGAACTTGCATCCATTCTGTAGTCTGCATTTCCACCAAGATGAGCGCAGTTCGCACTCCCTTCTGGGCACACTTCCATTGATGGGATGGATTCGTCTTGGGCGCCGACAAAAATCCATCCTTGAACAAGAAGCCAAGGTGATGCAAGAAGCAGGAACAACAACACAGCCTTGCTCAACGTCGGATGCATGGAATTCCCCTTTTATGGAGTTCCATCACTCTGCCATCCTCTTAATGCGTAGTATTTCTCCATGCATGCTTTCTCATCATCATCGTCAACGAACGAGACCATGCCTGCTGCGACTCCAGCAGGAATGGGTTCCTTTCGCAAACGCCATGAAAGCAAATCTGCATCCATCGGTTTCACACCAGTTCGGTTCCAATGTTCAACATTCCATTTCCGAGCCAAATCCCATTGAAGACTCGCACGATGCATCAAATCATGCCAAGCAGCATTGTCCCCAGTGATGGCATTCCAAGCATCAAGCATCACATCATCAGGGGTCGCCCCTTTTGCAAAGGCACACAGAATCATCGAGTCGCGAATGACGATGCTGTTCTGACTTTCAATCAACTCTTCCATCAAATCGACTGCGGATGCATTTGGTAATCCTGTAGGTTCTTTGTAACCAGCGCGCATGTGGGAAGCGCCAACATTCGCCGTCATGTAGGCCATTGCATTACCTCGTTTTCCACGAGGGTCCCAAGCCGGAAGATCGAGTCCTTTGCAGTGCGCTGTCAATCGTGTGGTAGGATGACCGGTAACTCGCTCAACATATTCTGAAAACGCTACTGCTCCAGCACCGAGAGCGGAGAACAAATCGTCAGTTCCAGGTTGGGCATTTGCAAGCATCGCAAGAGCGAGTGGAGGTAACTCGGGTATTCCAAATTGCCACGGAACAACATCGCCTTGCTTGTATCGACCAAAATCAAACGGAGCATGAAAATGGTCTGACCAATCCTCTGGAAGCCAACCATGCTCAACCAATTCACAAACTATGGATAAGGCAGCACCACCCGAGATTGTATCGATTCCAAGGCGATTGCATGCATCGTTTCCATCCATAACATCCAGTGAACTGGTCAATCCTAGATTCGATCCAAGCATAGCGAGCGTCTCGTATTCTGGACGATCAACCCGATCCATGTGGACTGGGCGCTTGCGGATTTTCTCGCCATCAATGGTTGGTCGATCTGCGGCCTCACACGCAATTGGACATGGTGCGCAACAAGCGGATTGCTTTGCATCTGGTAAGGATTCGTGCCAATGTTCACCAGACAATTCATGAGCGTCGAGTTCGGTTCTGATGGTTACTTGAGTTCCTTCAGAAGGTACGACTCCGCCTTGACCGCCGCTAACCTTCAACTCAGAAAATTCAGGAATCATGGCATTGGTCGAACTATAATTTGCGGTTGGCATACGTCCATTTTCTGAAGCATAAAGTGGGCCACGGCTTGTTCCGAATGCATAGAATGGATCGCCTGAACGGCGTCGTAATCCCATTTCTTGCCGCTGAATCTTCACTGCAGATTTGAGACTTGCTTCACTTGCAAATCGAACGTTTTCTTTCGTCGTGGATTTGACAGTAACCGCTTTCAAATTCTTGAATCCGAATGCTGCACCCGTCCCTCCTCGACCCGCAGCTCTGCGGCCAGCAGTAAGTGGACTTGCAATGCGAACGCCATGCTCACCTGCAGGTCCGATGGAAAGGCACTCACCTTTCCCATCAAGCGCTTGTTCAACTTGCCACGTTGTCATGCCTTCCAATTCAGTGGCATTGTGCAATTCAGCATGTCCGTCCACAATTTCAATTCGACAGAGGTGCTCTGAAGCACCTGTGATGAACAATCCATCCCAACCTGCTTGTCGAAGGATATGACCGATGTTTCCACCAATGTAGGTATCAATGTACAGGTCGGTCAATGGAGAACGTGTAACAACGACAGCTCGGCCAGATGATCCGACCGTGCTCGCTTGATATGGACCAGTCATGAACAAGAGGGGATTTGTTGGATGACGAGCGACATCAACTCGGTCGAGAACAGGGTGCTGAAGTTGCATCGCTGCATCATAATCGGTGGTATCCCATTCAACCAGCAAACGAGTCGCAAGCCCTTTCCCACCCATCGATTCAATCAACCAATCGTGTGGTATCTCCCTCGCTTCCGTCGTTCCCCCGGTCAAGTCAACCCAAAGGACTCGCCCAGGAAAGCCATCGAAGCGCCAATCGAGAAGCATGATATCACCCCATGGTACGTTTCCATTCACCATTTTGCATCTCGTACATCATCGGAGCGCCTGTTGGCACTTCCAATCCAAGGACTTCTTCCTTGCTCAATCCTTCAAGATGCATGATGATACTTCGAAGTGAGTTCCCGTGCGCTGCAACAAAGAGATTCTTTCCTTGCTCATAGGCTGGTAAAAGAACGGACTCCAAGTAAGGAATTGTTCGAGCAGCCGTCAGTTCGAGGCTTTCTCCATTTGGAGGAGGAATGTCGTAAGAGCGACGCCAAATCTTGACCTGTTCATCTCCAAATTTGTCACGCGTTGCTTGTTTGTTCATGCCTTGGAGATCACCATACATACGCTCATTCAACTGCCATGACACATAGACTGGGAGAATGGTCGAAACATCCGCATCTTCGTGCATTTGCGACCATTCAACCATTTTTTGCTGATTTCCACTCATCACTTCGCCAGAATCCTTGTACTGCAGAACGGGCGTTTTGCCACTGTTGTGTTGACTCAATGCAAGCATCGCTGTCATTTGCGCACGAATCAATGTCGACGTGTGGACCTCATCGATTTGAACATCAGCCAACTTCTTTCCGCCGGCTAGTGCTTCATCGATGCCAACCTGTGTCAGTGGAACATCGACCCAACCCGTAAACAGGTTCGCAGCATTCCACATTGACTGACCGTGTCGCATCAAGATGAGTGAGGCCATGAACATCCCACAGGTCGGTGGTGCATCAAGGCTACGACATAGAGAGAACATCTATACGTCGATG
>JAPOIF010000133.1 GCA_029979085.1 Methanobacteriota archaeon
ATTGCAGGTGGTTTTGTCGCTCTTTTATCCCTGGCAAACATTATTGGAAGAATTATCTGGGCATCTTCCTCGGATTATTTGGGAAGAAAACTCACTTATGCCATCTTTTTTAGCTTGGGTACGCTTTTGTACTTTTCAGCACCATGGGCAGGTTTAAATCAATACATTGCTCTCTTTGTTCTAATTAATTTAGTTATTCTGACGATGTATGGTGGAGGTTTTGCAACCATCCCGGCATACCTTGCTGACATATTTGGGACACAGCATGTAGGCGCCATTCATGGACGGCTTCTAACAGCCTGGTCAACAGCAGGTATTTTGGGACCAGCCATTATGTCTTATGTGCGTGAATACCAATTAAGTCAAGGAATACCTGAGGCCGAAGCCTATAATTCTAGCTTTACAATGTTGGCACTCTTATTGGTGGAAGATGCACCTCTTGTCATCGATGTTGTGGACAACGGCGGACAATGGACGCATCGAGAATGGAGGATGTTGAAGTATCTTAAAGTCGACACCCAAATCATTCCAAACGATACTCCAGTTGATCAACTTCGCGAACTCGATGGACTCATTCTTTCCGGAGGTGCTGCTCGCATCGGTCTCTCAGGAGAATTAGGAAACTGTGCGGAATTTTTGAAACTCGAGATTCCAATCCTCGGAATCTGTGCCGGGCATCAATTCATGGCTCGATTCTATGGAGGGGATGCCCGGGAATCGCCGATTCCTGAGTTTGGTGCAATGGAAATTCAACTTCATGATGGGGGCGGCAAAATCTTCGCTGGAACATCAGAAACACAGACAGTCTGGGAATCGCACAACGATGAGGTTCATGTTGTCCCGGACGGTTTCTTTGTTACTGCAAGCAGTCCGTCTTGTGAAGTTCAAGGCATGGAAAACGATGCTGGGGATCGATTCGGTTTGCAATTTCATCCTGAAGTCAACGACTCTGAATTTGGCAAAGAGATGTTCGAAAACTTCGTCGACGTTTGCCGAAAAGCACGAGATGCTTAGAGCTTGAGATTCGCTTGACGAGCAAGTAAGAGAACCTGCATTGAATGTTCAAGCATTGCTGCGTTTGCCATCGCTTGGTCAAGGTTTGCTCCGACTGCGTATGCTCCGTGCCCTCGAACAACAACACAGCGCATGCCACCTTGTTGCAGGGCTTCTGCAACTTGTCGAAGGTATTCTTCAACCGCATCGTCATCTGGGTCAACAATCACAACCTTGCCAATGTGCTCTTTTCCGAGAACATCGATCGGCTGAACAAGAATGAGGTCCTTTTCACTGCTTGCAGCTGTCGTGTAAGGGCCTTGCATGTGAATGCATGCTGCAGGACCACCAGTAACCATCGCAACCGATGCGAGAAGGACTTCGTGAACCTTCCACTCTGCTATGGCTCCACGAGGTGGATTTCCTCCAAGGCGCCCTCCAACGATTCCTCGTTCATCCAAACGAGCAAGCATTGTTGAGTGGCGAGTGCTGATCATAAGTCCTGGTTCATCGGGATGGAGCATTGAGATTGCCCCCATTGTCCCTTTGACCAGTGCTTCACGACTGAGTTGTCGCCCCATTCGAGCGAAGTCTGCTACGATGTGCGGGGGAATGACGATGTTGTCGAGAACGACCGGGGGCATCGGCGTTTCTTCGATTTCTTCAATGACTTCTGCTGCACCGACAAGGCTTCCGCGTAACCGCTCAATTTCTGCTGTAAGACGAGCGATTTCCATTTCACGTTCGACATCAACCACTGATTCTTCTTCCGACGGTTCCTCTTGAGGCGGTTCTTCAACTGGTGCTTCATCGGGTGTGCTTTCTTCTTGTGGAGGTTCTGGTTCGACAGGCTCAGAAACTTCTTCTTCAGGGGCTTTTGGTTCCTCTGAAGCAGCCTCCTCAGGTACGGTTTCTTCTTCAGATACAGGTTCTGCAACGGCTTCAGTTGTTTCCTCAGCAGCTGTCGGCTCTTCGGCTGCTGGTTCTTCTGGTGCGTTTTCCGGTTCTTCCAAAACTGACTCCGTAGGCGTTGCAGGGGCTTCTTCAGCCACCGGCTCTTCTACTACAACTGATTCTTCCTCCGCTGCAGGAAGATCGGATGGTGGGTCTTGAGGAGGTACTGAAGGTGGACCGGAAGGTGGTCCTGTTGGGGGGCCTGACGGTGGACCTGTTGGAGGCCCCGAAGGTGGCCCTGTGGGCGGTCCTGAAGGGGGGCCAGATGGGGCTGAGGGTGGACCGGATGGCCCGGGAGGCCCTGTTGGTCCTGAAGATGGGGGGGTGGCTTCAATGCCATCCATAGCACCAAATGCGCCATCGAGCATGGAGCCCAAAGCCGCCTCCTCTGCTTGTTCTCGTGCTTGTTCTGCAGAGGTTTTCTTTGTCGCCATGGTCGTCCCTGACTACGCCATACCTCGCGGCTTAAATAGCGGTTCCGTTACGGCAGGATGCATACGGCCCGCTTGGTGTAGAGGTTATCATGCAGGATTGTCATTCCTGCGACCCGGGTTCAATTCCCGGAGCGGGCGCCTCACTCATCTCTCTGATGAATTGTCACTGTGCCACACACTCGGCACCAGACCTTGATACCATCAATTCGTGGGGTTGCCCCTGCGATGTCGATGCTCGCTCCGCATTGGCATTGGACAACATTGCGCATGAGTGTCCCAATCCTTTGATGTTCATGAACTCAACGCTTGTTTAGGTTTGACAATCTAAGTTCGTAACGAAACATTGCTTTTGCAGTTGAAAATCCTTTGATTTCCTCAACATGAATGTCAACGATTGTCCAATCACTCCTCTCGATGAGGGTTTGTAGTTGATGGACAATATCGGCCTGTTTTTCCTGAATCGACCAGCCGCAGATCATCGATTCTTCGTGGGAGAGAAGCGGTAACAAAGATGGCAGATGATCGATACTTTCGTGAGGTAGATTGACCAGTAAGACATCAGCGCAACCAAGCATTTCTGGCTTTGTTACTATGAGTTCTCGTGCATCCATGCAATCGACCACATAGGTGCCTTGTTCCTTACGCTTCGAATGAAAATATTCCATATTTTCTTCCAACAAAGGTATGGCTCCTTGATTCATATCGTTCACGTATGCTTTGGAAACTAGCGTTGCTTCTGTGTAAAGCAGTGCCATTGAGGGTCCAACTCCTGCATATGGATCAACGACAACAAGTGGTCGACCCTTTGCGGTAGACATTGCCGACACTGCATCAAACGTCCGCATTCGTTGCGTTCCTAGACGGCCTGAAAAGTATGCAACAGCAGGATCGATATTGAATTCATGGCCGTGTTCTCGATATCGTGTTTGCGTCGAATTGTTGTGGTTTCGGGCTTTGAGTACCCGTAGATTACGAACCCTGAATTCGCCTTCAACACCAGCGTCGTGACAGACAACTCGAATGGATGGAAATTGTTCCAGCATGGCTTGTGCAATCGCTTGTTCGACTTCGACCATCTCGTCTGGAATCTTGACAAGCAAAACGTCCCCTTGCACTTCGAATGCTTGGGGGAAATCATCACTATATTTGTGCCGTATCTCTTGTGGGATGTGTTCCCAATAATAGCGGGTTTTCTTTTCCGATGCTTCAATCTCAATCATGGCATGTCCTTCCCAGACTGGGTTGGCTGCTGTTGGAGCTTGTTCGTTGAGAGGAATGGCTGTTTCATCTCCAATCCGTTGCACTC
>JAPOIF010000134.1 GCA_029979085.1 Methanobacteriota archaeon
CTGTTGTTGGCCCAAACCATGTAGGATGTTTGTGTCCAGAGTTCGGTCGGCGTACCGTAGATCGTACCGTTGTTGGTGCCAAAGGAGACACCACTCGGCAGGCTGGCGTTGATGGCCCAGGTGGTGACGTTGCCACCCGTGTTCGTGTTGTAATCAATGCTGAATGGACGATGCGCCCACAGTTCATTGCCCGTACTTCCATCGTTGGCTGAGAAGTACATCGTATCGCCAATGAGGTGCCCTTCCAGGTAGTTACCAGGGTCGCTGCTTCCTGAACCGCTGTTGATGTCAGCCACTCTCCATGTCGAATGATTGGAGGTGTCGTGCGCCCACCATTCATGCTCGTGGACTCCATCGGTAGCTGAGAAATACAACGTATCGCCGACCAGAAGTTCCCCTGCTCCTCGTCTTGGGGTTTCGGGATAACTGTGGCCCGATACGGCGATATTAGACACTCGCCATGTGGAACGATTGGAGGTGTCGTGCGCCCACAAGGCATGATTGTAACTTCCGTCGGAGGCGTCGAAATAGATGGTGTCGCCAACGATGATGGTCAGGTGTTCACCCGGGTTGCTGTCACCTGTACCGTAGTTTATGTCAGTGATTTGCCATGTGGAATGGTTGGAGGTGTCGTGGGCCCACAGTTCAGTGCCGCCGCTTCCATCCTCGGCTGAGAAGTAAACGGTATCTCCAACAACGAACCCGTTCATGTACTGTCCGGGATGACTGTTGCCAGCTCCGCTGTAAATATCCGCCACTCGCCATGTTGAGTGGTTGGAAGTGTCGTGCGCCCACAATTCGTGGCGGGATGTTTGATCGTAGGCATCGAAATAGAGGGTGTCACCGACGGTGAGCATCATGTACGTTCCGGGATTGCTGTCTCCTGTACCGGAGTTTATGTCAGCGACTTGCCATGTGGAGTGGTTGGAGGTGTCGTGCGCCCACAATTCACGTCCTGTACTTCCATCGTTGCCGGCAAAATACAGCGTATCGCCGACGAGGGTTTCCCCTGCATCACCTGTTGAATAACCTGGGTATCCGTGTCCTGAGCCGCTGTTGAGGTCGATCACTCGCCATGTGGAAAGATTGGAGGTGTCGTGCGCCCACAATTCATAGCCGGTGCTGCCATCTTGAGCACCGAAATAGAGGGTGTCACCGACGAGCATGCTGATGTAGGATCCAGCGTAACTGCTGCTGCTGCTAGCGCCGCTGTAAATATCCGCCACTTGCCATGTGGAATGATTCGAAGTGTCGTGCGCCCACAATTCATGACCGGTGCTTCCATCATCGGCTGAGAAATAGATGGTGTCGCCAACAAGAAGGTGCATGTATTTTCCAGGCTCACTGGAAGCCGAACCGCTGTAAATGTCGGCCACTCGCCATGTTGAATGGTTGGAGAAGTCGTGCGCCCACAGTTCATGACCGGTGCTTCCATCAGTTGCCGAGAAGTAGAGGGTATCGCCAACAAGGAGTTCCATGAAATATCCTGGGTTACTGTTGCTAACGCCGCTGTTGATGTTCGCAACCTGCCACGTCGAACCGTTTCCAGTCGTTTGGTTGATGAATTGTGGTGCAAGATGCACGTAGGTGTTGTTGGTCAGCGTGTTGTTCTCTGGGTTGTATTCGAACGGACCGGGTGCTACATCGTTGACGGTGATGTTGAGGTAAGCCACGCTTGAGCCACCGCTGTTGTTCGCCCAAACCATGTAGGACGTTTGCGTCCACAATTCGGTCGGTGTACCGTAGATGGTACCGTTGTTCGTACCGAAGGAGAGACCGCTTGGCAAACTGGCGTTGATGGCCCAGGTGGTAACGTTGCCACCCGTGTTCGTGTTGTAATCAATGCTGAATGGACGATGTGCCCACAGTTCATTACCCGTACTTCCATCGTTGGCGTCGAAATAGATCGTATCTCCAGCGAGCAGTGCCATCCGATAACCTGGCGAACTACTGCCTGCACCGCTCTGGATTTCGGCCACTTTCCAGGTCGAATGGTTGGATGTATCATGCGCCCACAATTCGTGGCCTGTGCTCCCATCATTCGCTGAGAAGTACAACGTATCGCCAACGAGGACGTCCATGTAGAGGCCGGGGAAACTGCCTCCTCCACCACTGTAGATGTCAGCCACACGCCATGTTGAACGGTTGGACGTGTCGTGCGCCCACAGTTCGTTGTTGAGGGAGGCTTGGGCTGAGAAATACAACGTGTCGCCGACAACAATGCTCAGGTGCTCACCTGCATTGCTGCCGCTGTTACCAGTGTTGATGTTCTCGACCCTCCACGTTGATGTGTTCATGGTGTTGTGCGCCCACAAATTGTACCCTGTACCGTCATGGGCGGAGAAATAGATGGTTTCCTCAAGAACCAACGCCATGTATGAACCTGGATAGATGGAACCAGAACCACTGCGGATGTCTGTGATTCGCCAAGTTGAGTGATTGGATGTGTCGTGCGCCCACACCTCGTGCCCTGTGCTACCGTCATTGGCTGAGAAATAGAGGGTATCCCCAACAAGCAGTTGCATGTACTCTCCAGGGTTGCTGCTTCCAGAACCAGTGTTGATGTCGGTAACCCGCCATGGATCGCTCCCATTGGACGTGTTGTATGCCCAGAGTTCAATACCAGCGTTGTCATCTCCAACCGCGCTGAAGTAGAGCACATCACCAACAACCATGTCCAGATACCATCCTGGACCACTTCCAGAACCGCTGCGGATGTCAGCGACCTGCCACGTTGTTCCGTTGGAGGTGTTGTATGCCCACAATTCCTTGAAAAGACCGCCCATGTTGCCGCCATCACCTGCGTCGAAGTACAACACACCGTTGATGACATGCATCATTTTCTCTCCTGGGTTGCTTCCACTACAGCATGAACCTGCGATGTCAGCGACCTGCCATGTCGTACCATTCGTAGTATTGTGAGCCCACAATTCGTGGCCTGTGCTCCCATCACTCGCTGAGAAGTATAACGTATCGCCAACGAGGATGTTCGAATAGTAACCAGGCTGACTGCTGGCTGAGCCGCTGTTGATGTCAGCCACTTGCCATGTCGTTCCGTTGATGGTGTTGTATGCCCATAATTCCGTTCCAGTGCTTGAAGGACTATTACCAGCGTCGAAATAGATGGTGTCACCAACGAGGACACTCATGAGCCAACCAGGATTGCTGTTCGGCGATGATGCAGACGTAGCGATGTCATCAACTTGCCAGGTTGAACCGTTTCCGGTTGTCCCGTTGATGAATTGCGGTGCAAGGTGAACCTCGGTGTTGTTCATCCAGGTGTTGTTCTCCGGGTTGTATTCGAACGGACCAGGAGCCTCATCGTTGATGGTGAGTGTAATGGTGAACGAGGACGATCCACCGGAGTTGTTCGCCCAAATCGTGTAGGTCGTCGCCGTTGTTTGCAAGACCGTTGGAATACCCCAGATCGATCCGTTGCTCGTTCCGAAGTTGAGGCCAGCTGGCAGGGTCGCGTTGATGGCCCATGAGGAGATGGTACCCGAACCGGTCAGCGTCGCATTGAGTGGCAAGTCGCTGCTCTCGTTGTTGATGGTCAGCACCAGCGTGCTTGGTGAATAGGAGAGGGTTGGGACTTCGTCAACCACGGTGATGTTGAGGTAGGCCACGCTTGAACCACCGCTGTTGTTGGCCCACACCATGTAGGACG
>JAPOIF010000135.1 GCA_029979085.1 Methanobacteriota archaeon
GGAACGCCCATTCCTTGCACGTATTCAAGCAAACCTTTGGTGCGAAATTTTCGCTCTCCGTCTGATGATTTAATGAGACGACCCGAACTTCGTACAAGGGAACCGATTTGCTGGGCTATCTTTGGATCAGCATCATCGATATTCACATTGTAGGCCAGTAGAATATCTCTTGCGCCGATAGTGATGCCTCCGCTTTTTTGGGATTTTACATCCCATGCCATTGATCCAAGATCTGGTAAGCGCGTTGTATCGTCATGCAGTGAAGTAGATGCTGTTAATCTGGCTTCAAGACCTTCATACTCTCCTTTTCGTAACGTTGAGAGCAAGCGTCGCTCTTGACTCGACGATGCAAAACCATACAGAAAAACAGGTACATTTGATTGACCAATCTTTGTTCCAACACGTTTGGCGATTTCAACGCATTGATCCATGGTTGCATTTGAGATTGGAATAAATGGACATACATCGACACACCCCATTCTTGGATGCTCACCACTATGATTTCTCATATCAATTTCTTCAATAGCTTTCTCAATAAGAAGAACGGCAGCAGTTTCAACTGCCTCCATTGTTCCTGCGAAGGTAATGACGGTACGATTGTAATCAGGATCCGGTTCAATTCCGAGAATTTTCACGCCATCAATGCGTGCTGCATCGACAATTCGATTCACTTTCTCCAAATCTCGACCTTCGGAAATATTCGGGACACACTCGATAATGGCCTTTGACATGGCACATGGTTCCCACGTAGGACTTTGAACATTCACCCGTACAATCCTTCAGGGGATGATGCCGTGCCTGATTGAGACTTTTTCTTGACCAATCTCTCAATGGCTTTCATCACATCGGCATGAACAACGGTATCTCGATTGGATCGAATCGCAATCATTCCAGCCTCAACACATGTTGCCTTGAGTTCAGCTCCACTGAAGCCCGTTGTAGCATTGGCAACGGCCTTCAATCGCACACCTTTTGTGTTCATGTTGGAAAGATGTAATTCGAGAATCGCTTTTCGAGATTCTTCTTCGGGTATAGGAATCTCAATGATTCGGTCAAATCGTCCCGGCCTGAGAAGGGCATCATCCAAGATATCAGGTCGATTCGTTGCTGCAATAATTTTCACATGTTCTAATTCGTCGAAACCGTCCAGTTCCGCTAAGAGTTGCATCAACGTCCGTTGTACTTCTCGGTCTCCGCTCGTAGAACCATCCAACCGTTTTGCACCAATGGCGTCTATTTCATCGAGGAAGATGATGGAAGGAGCCTTGTCTTTGGCCAAGGAAAACAATTCGCGCACAAGTCGCCCACCTTCTCCGATATACTTCTGTGCAAGTTCAGAGCCTACCATGCGGATGAATGTAGCATTCGTGTGATGGGCAACAGCCTTTGCAAGTAGCGTTTTTCCACAACCGGGTGGACCGACGAGGAGAACACCCTTCGGAGGCTTTATTCCCACTTTAGCGAAGAGATGTGGCTTCGTTAGCGGCAGTTCAATTGCTTCCCGTACTGACAAAATCTCGTCATCAAGTCCTGCGACCATATCGTAGGTGATATCTGGCTTCTCCACCATTTCGGAACCACTTACGATTGGATCCCAAGCATCATGCAGCACTTCAACCAAGGAGAGGTTGTCTTGGTTAAGAGCAACTCGCGTACCAGGTTTGAGAAGTTCAGGTTCAATCCTTTGATTTAGAGACACCTGAAACACTGTTCCATTCGAAGATCGAACGATTGCACGTTCTGGATCGAGGACATCTTGCAAAGTACCAACGATTAGTGGTGGTGCGCGTAGGTGCCGTACTTCTTCTTCCAGCCGTCCTGCTTGTTTCTTCAAATTGCGAAGTTCTGATTCAATGTGAGTTCGCTCACTGATCAACTCCTGAGTTTGTTCCTGGAGTCGCCTGTAATCTTGCTCGAGTATTTGGAAATCATCGTCACGATGATTTTGAACAGGTTCGGAACTTTGGTCAACATCCGTACTCATCGCAATCAAATGTTCCTTGCGACAACAGTGTATCAACTCATCGTTCCATTTGCCCAACAACAGCGAAGGGTTCATGAAATGTCGTCACGACGATAGAACGGGGATACGATGGGCGATTGTGAATTGTGCGGTGCGACAAAAGTATCGACTCGAGAACACCGAGTCAACAAGGCCATGCTTGCTTTGTGTCAACGATGTGTTGGTCAGATGAACCTTGCACCAAAGCAAGAAGCACCAGGTTTAGCACAAGCAAGGCGAGTAGCGCCTTCACAATCAAATCGACGCCAAATGAATAAACACAACATTATGGCGAAACAAGAAAAAGAACTGGCTGATAATTTTGCTCGAATAATCCTCAATGCACGTGAGGAAAAAGGTTGGACTCAGGCTCAATTAGGTCAACGGATGGCTGAAACAGTTAATGTCATTAAATCTGCAGAATCTGGTAAACCGCCTTCAGATTCAGTGATCAAGAAATTTGAAATGATTCTCGGCATTGAATTGATGGTTGAACCAAGTAGCGACCATCAAACCATGATTGGGCGATCTTCCAACAGCCGAGGGATGACAATTGGTGATTTTTTGAAAGATCTACGGTGAGTTCATGGACATCCCTGTTCACGCTATATGGTTAGCACAGGATGATCCGAAAAAGAATACTGCGGTGCGTGCATCACGTGACCAATTACTCCGATTGCACAAGGATTTCAAACGACTCCCAAAGAGGGGGATTATTCTTGAGCCTCTATGCGGTAAAGTTCTAGGCCCCGAAGATCGAGACATCTTCGAACAAAATGGGGCGCTTGTTGGACTTGATTGTTCTTGGGCGCAGATTGAAGATTCTGTTTCTCACGTCATGCGTAGAACACGACTGCAACCACGAATGCTACCGCTCTTACTTGCAGCGAATCCAGTGAATTGGGGGAAACCAGGAAAATTATCAACCGTCGAGGCTCTTGCTGCATCATTATTTTTGATGGGTCGTCAAGAACAATGCATGGCTTTACTCGGTAAATTCCGTTGGGGCGAGCGATTTATTGAACTCAACAAAGAACCTCTCGAAGCTTATGCATCAGCGAAAACTTCTGCCGAGTTGGTTGCACTCCAATTCGAATTCTTTGATATCGAGGTTGAACAAGATGAGTGACGGGCAGAAACGTCTTCCTCTTCAACGCCTTACGCTCGAAGGTTCCAACATCAAACAAGAAATCATTGTCGAGGAAACTGCTATCCTATTGAATGGCCTTGATGAGCGTGGTGAATTTTTCACGCATGCAACGTTGTTGGCGACACCGATTGACCTTGTCGAATTGCATGCAGGCCATCTTGTTTCAGAAGGGTATGTCGAACAGATCGCTTCAAGAGATTTGTTTACAGTTCGGAACGATGTTTCAATCTATGTCGATTTTCAAGGACGCGTATACTCTCCAAGCAGAGAGCGAATTGTTACAAGTTCATGTGGAGCATGCAATCATCCAGATTTGTCAATAGAGGTACCCATCAAAACTTCAAAGGATTCTTATTTTTCAAATCTTGATCTTTTGGAAATATGTAATGCTTTGAATTCGTTAACGACTTCGATGCAATTATTCAAACTGAGTGGAGGTAGTCACGGTTCTGGTTTGTATACCGTCAGTGGAGATATCGAGTTCGTATCTGAAGATATCGGGAGGCACAATG
>JAPOIF010000136.1 GCA_029979085.1 Methanobacteriota archaeon
ACGGGTTGTCCGACTGAGAATTTCCCTTCAAGGTCTGCTTCTTCAACAATGCCAGCCACATCGTAACAGATTACATGGGGAAAGGCTGCGACTGGAATAACCATCTTCAGATCGCCCGAAAGGAGAGCTTTGTCAACTGGATTAATTGCAGATGCGTGGACCTTGATGACGATGTTGTTTGAAGCATCAAAGCCATGGGGATAGGCGACCGTTGTTTTCTTCAATTCAGAAGGTTTACCGTACGTTGAGAACGCGATTGATTGCATTGTTTTCCCGTTTGGATATGTCGCCATGGTGAAGGCATCGTGCATCGCTAGATAAACAAAGGAGTGGCATCGGTGTTCTTTTGTAACAATGTTGAAACCTGTTTCCTAATAACAAATTGATACCTAGGCTGTTCATGTCTCAAGAACAATCTCAACGTATGCAATCCATGTGTGAATCTGCGAAAGCCCACGTTGATGACCTTCTCGTCTTGTTATCAAAATCAAAAATGCTCAGTATCCTCTACACCATGAACTGTGATCCGGCGCCAATGCGTTTTTCTGAAATCAAGAAGAGCGTGAACTCCTCCTCAACAACCGTTGCTCGACGATTAGGAGAACTTGAAGATCATGGTCTTGTAACACGCACGGCCTTTGCAACAGTTCCCCCAACGGTGATGTACGAGCTGACCGAGGATGCAGTTTCGCTTCAACCCAGCCTTGAATCAATGTTCGAATGGGTGCTCAATCGTGCTGATGGTACCGTTTGAGTCCTTGATTGACGCGTAGGGTCGTAAATCAGAAATGTCCGATTTTTGGCCAAAAAAGCACGGTTACGCCTCCGTTACCGTAAGGTTTCACTCCTGTAACTTACCAAACGGTGCTTTAAGTATCAAATTAAGATGGAAAATGTATGAACAAATTGAGAACGCTCGTTTTGACCCTTGTCTTGCTTCTGGGAACCGCCTTGCCGAATGCCGTTTCTGCAGACAACGGGAACACCACCAACAATTCCACAGGTGCGACCCCCGAAGTCACCATCGGATTTGGAAACGTGACCAACGACACCTTGTCCTTCACCATGGACACCTCCGTGGATGTGTACAGCTATGACGTCCTCATGAGTTGGGAAATGGGTGCGGTCTACTGTAACATCAATGGATCCGGTGGACTCTCAGAAGAGCATGACTTGTTCGTTAGCGTCATGTATGCCGGGTGCAGGGCGACAGGATACTATTACGGAACCCAGGGAATTTACCATATCCCTGCAGGAAGCAACGGCACGCTCACATCGATTTTCTATCAATCAAACAGCCCTGAGGTATGCATGGGCAGTGCGAGGTACGCTGTTCTTGACGCAAACGATGAGCTGGAGTGGCGAAACGCAACCGTGGATCCTGAAGAGTGTCTGACGTATACCAAGTACGAAACCGGATCAGGCGATTTGTGGTATGTGCTTGACGAAGACAGTCATGATGAAGGTGACAATGAATCGGAGGAAGAGGAGAGTGTTGATGACAGCCTTTATCAGTTCGATGAAAATTTGTCGGTATTGGAAAACTTCGAAAATTTTGGAGATTTTTCCATCCTCATGGAGGCATTGGAGATTGCGGGACTGGTAGATGATTTGAGCCCCAGCAACACACCACAAATGGGTTGGACAATGTTCGCCCCGACCAATGATGCATTTGAAGCAGCAGGCTTCGACATTGATTTCTTTGACACGGAAGAAGACATCGCTTCGCTGCAAGACATCTTACTGTATCACGTCTCATTTGGTGGACCTTATGGCCTTGCGCTCTCATGCCCCTATTCACTTGATTGGATGCCGATGGCCAACGGAGGCTACGACGATCCTAACGATTACAGCACTTGGAACCAAACGGTTCTGGTTGAGAACGATTGTCAAGACATCTTCGTGAACAGCTTTACGACGGTCATTGATGCTGACAATCGAGTCTATGGCTACGAATACAACGGGGTCGATGGCTACCCCTACAACGATCAACTTCCACAAGGCTGGCCAGTAGCTGAGGACAATGGAATGATTCAGGTCGTCGATACCTTGCTTATCCCGGCCCAGTATCGTCAACCCGATGTCCTGTTTGAATTCGGAGGGAATGCTGATGAAGACGACTCGTCCTCAACCGATGTCGATGACGAAAACCCCGTCAACGGGGACCAAGTCAACGAAACCGAAACCGATGCGGACGACGAAACAGATTCTCAACAAGAAGAGAACAACGTCGAGGAACAGGAACAGGCCCCTGATGAATGGGAGTGCATGGACGGCACGTTGATCACCGTTGACCTGGTTGATGACGGCAAGTTCGACTGTCCCGACGGAACCGACGAATACACCCCGTTTGTCGAAGAAGAGAACAGCGAAGAGATGTCCGAAGAACCGATTGTTGAAGCCGGCGAAAACGCTACGGAGCAAGATTCGGAAAGCGCATCGCCAACGGTGGACAAGTCCGAGGACGGAGGCTTCACCAACACGGGTGGAAGCGATGAAACCCAAACTGAAACCGAAACGTCGTCATCTGAAGACCGCTACATCGTGATCGGTGGGCTCCTGAGTTTCATTGTCTTGCTCGGCATCCTCCTTGGAACCGTGGCCGTCTCAACAAAGGAGGAGGACACTTTCACCTCAGTCTTTGAGGAAGGTGGGGTTGCCATGGATGAACTCCTCGGTTTGCTCGGGCGCTCAAAAATGCTCAAGGTGATGCACGTCCTCAACATGCACGGAGAAGGTATTCGATTCACAGAACTGAAGGGCGAAGTGGACACATCCGCCACCACCCTTTCCCGCCGTCTTGGTGAATTGGAGGAATTTGGTCTCGTATCTCGAACGGAACTTCCAACGGTCCCCATGACGGTCGTTTACCGCTTGACGGATGCAGGACTTTCGCTCATGCCACGAGTCGAAGGCATGTTTGAGTGGGCGTTGAAGAACGGGCAACCAGACAGCTGAATACTCGGACATCGCGCTAAGTCATGTGCGTAAATATCGATTAAGTGTGCACAAGGGGTATTGCAGAACACCCTTACACACGACGAGCATGTCAACATGGGCTTGCAGTGGGCTCTCTCCATGCCTACCCTTTGCTCACTGCCTTGGAAGGGTATCGAAAGAATTGCGTAAGGACAGAAACAGGGAAAATCTTCATCCAACGAGGGGATTGGCATCCAACGGGAAGAAGGATGGATGCTGAAGACGCTTCGATTTTGAGAGGGCTTGTTCTCCTTGCCATCATCATCCTCGTGCTTGTGCTTCTCGCCCGGAAATTCTTCAACTCCAAACGGTGGAAAGATAGCGAACAAGGGAAATTGAAGAAGGCCCCCGTCGTCGTTGAGGTCATTTTTCTACCCGTCTTCATTTATGCCCTGATCACTTCCATTGAATGGGGGCCCGTAGGCATTGCCATTGCCCTCTTCATCACGCTCTCGTTCCGCATCGTGCTGGTCATGATCTACGACAAATTCAATCCAGATTGGGAAACAGACGGGACCGAAGTCGGTGTTCCTCTCCTCGAAGAGGCGGTGGATTTCTTGGACCGGTATGACCCCGAGAAACTCCTCAATCGGATGATAGCGAATACGGAGAAGCGATGGGAAAAGTTGGGAAG
>JAPOIF010000137.1 GCA_029979085.1 Methanobacteriota archaeon
GCCACAGCAGATACAATCAACGGTGAGACCAGTTTGGAAGGGATCTACAACAGAGCCTTTGAAGGTTGGAATGAAAGCCGTCGAATAGGTACTGTACCCGTCCTCTGGGATCGGAAACATGCCACAATTGTCAATAACGAAAGTCGTGAAATCATTCGGATGTTTGACCAGTTTTCTCAGGAAGGATTCGGCAATGGAGTCACGCTTTGTCCGCCAGAGCTGAAACAAGACATCGATGCGATGATCGATGCAAATTACGAATCGGTCAACAATGGTGTCTACAAATCTGGTTTCGCTCGTACGCAAGAAGCGTACAATGAAGCCGTCACAGTTCTCTTTGAGCGACTTGATGAACTTGAGAAGCATATGGAAGGTAGAGAATGGCTCGTCGGAGCGGGACAAGGGCAACTGACGGAAGCCGACATATGCTTGTTCACAACCTTGGCTCGTTTTGATTTGGTCTACGTTGTCCATTTCAAATGCAATCTTCGAAGAATCATTGACTATCCAAATCTTCAGGCCTTCGTTGAACGCGTCCTTGATTTGCCTGGGATTCGAGATACATGTCATTGGCATCACATCAAAGCGCATTACTTCTGGTCGCATCAGAACATCAACACCTTCCGAATCATTCCTCTCGGTCCTCTCGAAGGGGCACACACAAAATGATGAGGAATCAACAGAACGCCTCTGATTGAAGCGAAGGGCATTAGAGGGGATGGCTCTTCGAAGGTTCATGGTCCAACGTCCAAGAGGTACACGTGACTTCGGGCCAGCAGAAATGAAACGACGACTTGCGTTTGAATCACTCCTCGAAGAACAAGCACGTCGTCATGGATTCTCCCGTGTTCAAACACCGATCTTTGAGTCCCTGGATTTGTTTACAGCGAAGTCTGGTCCCGGCGTCGTATCTCAACTCTATGCCTTCCAAGATAAAGGCGAGCGAGACCTCACACTTCGCCCTGAATTAACCGCCCCAGTCATGCGTATGGTTGCTGAAGAACTTCGTAACGAGACCAAACCACTCCGCCTCTCCTACTATGGCCAGTGCTTCCGCTATGAGGAATTCAAGAAAGGACGCTATCGAGAGTTCTACCAATACGGTGTTGAACTGATCGGAGCAACAGGGCCACTTGTTGAGGCTGAAGTCATCGCTCTCGCCATCAACATGTTAACTGAAGCAGGGCTCAAGAACTGGGAACTACGTATTGGACACGTTGGTGTTCTCAAGCAAGTTCTTTCGGGCATCGGGCTCAGTGATTCTGCTGAAGCAGGAGAACCTCCTCTCGCTTCTGCGATGCGTTTCCTCGATAAGGCTGACTTCGAGGGATTACGAGCATTGTTGGAATCTCAATCCATCTCAACAGATTTCGTAGCACCATTGCAACAACTCTCAGAATTGAAAGGTGGCGAAGAAACCATTGCCTCAGCTCGTGAACTCCTTTCTACGATGGATGGCGTTTCCCTTGATGCCCTCGATGATCTCGAATCAACCATCAATTCCATTGCCCAACTTGCACCTTCTCCTCCATCACTTTCGGTCAATCTTACCGTCGCTCGTGGCCTCGATTATTACACAGGAACTGTGTTTGAAGTCCACGTTCCAGAACTCGGTGGAGAGGGACAAGTCCTTGGAGGAGGATCCTACAAACTCCTTCACTTGTTCGGACTTGCAGATCTTGACCCATGTTGCGGATTTGGACTTGGCTTCGATCGAGTTCTTCTTGCCTTGGAAGCCCAAGCCGCAGCTGAAGGAAGAAGTGAAGTTGTACCAGGAGAAGACGATGAAACACCATTCCTTGCCATGATTCCATTCAATGTTGAAACGTCAGAAGTTCTCGATTTGGTACGAGAATTACGTCAATCTGGAATCCGTGTTGAAATCGAATTACGTTCAAGAAAGATTGGCAAAGCGATGGGTTGGGCTGATAGCATCGGTGCAGGTTATGCGTTGGTTGTTGGCCCAAGAGATCTTGAACAAGGTCAAGCCACTGTCAAACGACTTTCTGATGGAGAACAACTTCCAGTTGCTCTCAATACTGAATCAATTCTTTCAGCACTCAATGCTTGAAGAATCATTCTTCATCTCTTCGAGCGTTCACGAAGACAGCCATTGCAATCGCCGCAGATGCAACAACAAGTGTGAATCCAGGGGTGTCCTCAGATCCGCCGCCGTCTATGTCACCACCTTCTTGAAATGCCTCATTCCATGAATCATCGTCAATAGGTAGTTCGATGTACGACTGTTCCCCCATCGACATCTCGAATTTAGCGGGCTCACCAGTTTGGGTGAATCCGAAGTTTGTTGTTTGTCGGTTTCCTCTAAGTTTCATCTTTACACGAACTTCTGGATTGTATTGATCACCATCCCAGTCAATAATGGTGTCTTCTTCAATCATCAAGTTGAATGTTACAGTGTTGTCTCCAACGACAAGGCCGGTCTCATGGTGTTCTCCGATGATGTTTGGGCCTGCATACAAAGATATGTTCAACTCGTCACAATCGTTCGCGCCGCAGGCTGTGTTTTGTTCGTTATCATTAGTCCAATCGCCCTCAACATAGATGTTAAACGAGCCTCTGAAGAGCCCGTCAGGGTCCATGTAGAGTCTTTTTGCAAGTGTCGGTTCCATTCTAAATCGGAGATCAACATCAATGAGTCCATTTTCAACCTCTTCAGAGTAAATCTCCATGCTCGAGTTGTCCATACTCTGGAAATGAGTCCAAGCGTTCGTGTTTGAATCATTCCAGAACATGTACAATGTTTTGTTCTCTTCTGTTGGTTGACGAGGGTCATCTTGAGGTTGAGATTGTTGAATGCTTACATTCTCTCCAGCCTGTACTGGAACCAACATCATCAACGCCATGAAAACAGCCAAACATGCTACTTTGCGCATGATTCTCCGTACACCTACAAAGATATGAGGTTATTGAGCAGGTGTGTTAATTACACTGCTCAGTCAAATCGATGGATGTCGACGCCGCCTGTCGTGTTTCCGCCCGTATTGAGTTGCGTCTGTCGTGTGAGTTTGAGGGCATCTCCGAGCTTATTCGGCTCCATTCGTGCCGTTCGCATGTCAGCACCACCAACGCCAGTAATGATGGCCATGACTTTGATGGTATCACCAAAGGTTGGGTCTTGTCTCGCACCCCAGATCACGTTGGCATCATCACTCACTCGTGCAGTCATCAAATCGACCACTTGGGATGCCGATTCAAGCGTCATGTATTGACCTCCAGTGACGTGAATGAGAACACCAGTTGCTCCAGTAATGTCAACATCGAGGAGCGGATGGTTCAGTGCTTCATGAACGACTTCTTCGGGTCCACGATCCGATTCACCATAGAGCATCATCGTGACTCCACCGTTGGACATAATCGCTCGAATGTCTGCGAAATCAAGATTGATGAGTGATGGAAGTGTAATTGTCTCGACAATTCCCTTGACAATCTCAGCAACCAATTGATCCATAATGGAAAAGGCTTCTTCGAGAGGTAGGTTTGGAACATAATGCAACAGTCGGTTGTTGTCGAGAACAAGGACTGCATCTGCGACACGACGTAGTGATTCAAGACCTTCAAGAGCCTTCTTCATGCGAAGTCGACGC
>JAPOIF010000138.1 GCA_029979085.1 Methanobacteriota archaeon
GTATGTGATCAATTCCACGCGCACGGGGGGAGCAGGATCCTACACCTATGTCGCCGTTGGTGATGTGCTGTACTTCTCTGGAAGCAAGGACGGCGCCGGGAACAGTCGACGAAGCCTTTGGGCCTACGATACGACCAACGGCACCACGTGGTTCGTTGAAGGGAGCAACACGACGACGACAAACTACGCAACGCCACAGTTCATCCATTCATTCGGAAACACTGCACTCTTCCAGCATGCTGTGATGACGACCACCTCATTGATGGCGGTTCAAGCCGCTGAAATCAATTCACTCGAGAACACGGGAGGCTCAGTGACGTCGTACGCCATCAATGGCAGTCTACCGAGCGGGCTCTCCTTCGGAACCAACAACGGAACCATCTACGGAACGCCGACCGAACTGTGGACGCAAACGTCCTACATGGTTTGGGCCAACAACAGCGGTGGTTCAAGCGTGGCCTACCTCAACATCACCGTGGTTGACGAACTGCCGACCCTCTCCTATTCGCCAAGCACCCTGCTGCTGACCATCAACAATCAGAGCAGTGACTTGCCACTCAATGCGACCTTGACCGGTTCGGGTGAGATCACATCTTGGGAAATCAATGCGACCTTGCCAGCTGGCCTCAACTTTGGTACGTCCAACGGTACGATTTGGGGTATTCCGACCGTTCTCCAGACAACGGCGACAACCTACACGATTTGGGCGAACAACTCAGGTGGCTCCACTTCGGCCACCATCACGATCACCATCAACGATGAGGCACCTGGTCCGTTCGAATACATCCCGGAAAACAACACGTGGACCAACAATTCCTACGTGAACATCGGCCCGTCGTTCATCAACCAAACGAGCGGAAACGGCTCAACGTGGACCGTGTCTCTTCCAAACTCCAACCTCGCCATGGTAGTTGGTGATGTCGTGTACCTCAATGGAAACAATTTCTTTGGTAACGCTCGCTTAGCTGCACTGAACACCTCTAACGGAACAGCGTGGTATCCGAATCCAACATGGTACGCCGAAAACGGTTCGGTCATGGGAGTGCCCCTCTACAACCATGGATATCACATGGCCTATCTCATTGGCGATGTCATTTATTTTGACGCCTCGGGAGAATTTTTTGCCTACAACACCTCCAACAACAGTGGTTGGTTGGTGAAGGAAATCAACACCAACACCACCTGCTCTCACTGCCCCAGCAATCCTGGGTCGCTCTTCTCGACCCTGATGGGTGATACCATTTACTTCTCCGCCTCTTCGGGCAATGCAAGCCTGGGCGTTGAATTGTGGGCGCACAACACCTCCAATGGAACGACATGGCGAGTGGGTCACACGAACACGACGGGCACACTGCCGAGTACCAACGCTTTCACCTCTTATGGACGTGATTTGGGCGTCATCGATGACACCATCTATTTCCAAGCATGGGGAAGCGGTGATGAAGGGTTGTGGGCTTACAACACCTCAAACACGACCATGTGGGAAGTTGACTTCCGCAGTACTTCTCGATCGGCCAATCCAGGGAAATGCATGGCCGTGGTTGTTGGAGACAGCCTCTATTTCGATGCTGACGGGTCAACTCACGGAAGAGAATTGTGGGCGCACAACCATGCGAACCAAACCACATGGATGGTCAAGGATTTCCGAACGACCAACTACCACCATCAATTGCGCAATAGTGACCCAGGATGTCTTGGAATGTCGGGCGTGGTTGTCGGAGATACGTTTTATCTCAGTGCCACCGTATCAAATTCGGATGGTAGCGGTGAGTTGTGGGCGCACAACACGTCTAACCATTCGACGTGGCTTGTGGCTGATATTCGCAGTGGCAGCCCAGGAAGCATACCGGGACATTATCTCGCAGTGGTTATCGGCGACACCATCTATTTTGATGCTACCTCATACGGTTCAGGTATCTATTATAATTATCGAGATCTCTGGGCCTATGATACTTCAAACAAATCCACGTGGCAAGTGTATAATTTCACTGGTGCAGGCAAAAACATCCATAGCGATGCACTGCTCTTATCCATTGGGGATACGCTCTACTTTGAAGCATCAGGCAACATTGCCGGTTCGTCTGGGCTTTGGGCACACGACACCTCCAATCAATCGACGTGGGTCGTAGAGGACGGTTCTTCTGTAGGGACAACTTGGTGGCCGGGTGCAGGGCAGAGTTTCTTCGTCAATGGCACCTTGTACACCCACATCTCGACATGCACACAAAATTGCAACGGCCTCGGAGGGTACAATTTGCTCTCCATCAACTACCAAACCAATACGGGCGGTAACGTAACCACATGGGCCATCAACGGAAGCCTGCCAAGCGGTGTGACCTTCAACACCCAAACCGGTGTGCTTTCAGGAACACCGACTGAACTGTGGCCACAAACCTCCTACATGGTTTGGGCCAACAACAGCGGTGGCTCAAGCGTGGCCTACCTCAACATCACCGTGGTGGACGAACTGCCGACCATTGCCTATTCTCCAACCGATATCACCTTGACCAACAACACCGTTTCCACGGATTTGCCGCTGGTTCCGACCATCACCGGTCCTGGTGAAATCACGTCGTGGACCATCAACGCCAGCCTGCCGGCCGGTTTGACCTTCGAGACCAGCAACGGTACGATTTGGGGTACACCGACCGAGTTGTGGAATACCACGGCCTACACGGTCTGGGCCAACAACAGCGGTGGTTCAAGCGTGGCGTACCTCAACATCACCGTCATCGACCAGCTGCCAACCAGCGTGACCTACACGCCTGAGAACCTGACCTTGACCCGTGGTGAAGTCAGCAGCGATCTCCCATTGGTACCTGCCCTTACTGGTCCGGGTGACATCACCACATGGGGCATCAACGCCAGTTTGCCAACTGGATTGTCCTTCGGCCCCAACAACGGTACGATTTGGGGTGTACCTCAAGTCAATATGACCACGACGGAGTACACCGTTTGGGCCAACAATTCGGGTGGAAGCGTCAGTACCACTCTCAACATCACCGTCCTTGAGCCAATCGTTGTTCTCGATTACAACCCAGAGAATTTGACCTTGGTTCGAAGCATTGCTATGACCGATCTGCATCCAATTGTGACGGGTGGTAGCGTTGAGACGTGGGAAATTCATCCATCGATTCCTGCTGGATTGAACTTTGCTGATGGTGTTCTTTCGGGTACACCAACGGTCAACATGACCTTGACCATGTTCACGATTTATGCCAACACAACGGGCGGTTCTGCCTCGCATACCATCAATCTCACCATCCTCGAACCAGGTGTTATCCTCGAGTACAACCCAGAGAATCAGACCATGACGCGAGGTGTTGCGATGGTTACGATGACACCGACCGTTACCAACGGTACGGCAGAAACGTGGAGCATCGATCCATTGTTACCATCCGGATTGAGTTTCAACAACGGTGTCATCAGTGGAACACCGACGGTCAACATGACGCGTACAATGTTCACAGTGTGGGCGAACACGACAGGTGGCGCGTCGTTCCACACAATCAATTTGACCATCCTTGAACCGATTGTTGGTTTGGATTACAACCCAGAGAATCTGACCTTGACGCGAGGTGTTGCTATGA
>JAPOIF010000139.1 GCA_029979085.1 Methanobacteriota archaeon
GTTCGAAACAACCTCTGGTTCTTCGATGTGAACGGACCTTTCCAAGCACTTCTTCCAATGTCATTGGCACCGTGGAAGGTGGAATTCGGTTCAACACGTCAACATCTCGGTATTGGAGATGCTGCTCTTGCACGTATCCAAGAAGTCGATGAAACCCACAACATGGTCTTGACGATGAAAGGCGTTGGACTTCGACGATTGAACGAAGGAGCAGTTGTATCCATTCCAGTGAATCTGATCGACACACTCCGCGGACACAACAACGGCACATTGAGTCGAATACGCGATGCAACGGATTGCAGAATCATTGTCGCTGACAATGGACGTGTTTGGATTCATGGCGATGCCGAGAATATGCGTGTTGCACGCAATTTGATACAGACCCTCAACGAAGAAGGGCATAAGAAAACATTCGAAGGTGCTGTGGAAGCACTTGAAAACGAACGAGGTGAACACTGATGGGTGGATATGGAGACGTAAAACTACTACGCGAAGATGGAAAGAGACTTGATGGTCGAGCAATCGATGAGATGCGACCGGTAACTATTGAGGCAGGGGTACTTCCTGCCGCTGATGGATCGGCAATGGTCACGCACGGACTCAATGTTGCAGTTGCTGCTGTGTATGGGCCGATGGAAGCTCATCCTCGAAAGATTCAGCGACAAGATCGTGCTGTCATCGATGTTCGTTACAACATGGCGCCGTTCTCAACGGGTGACCGAATTCGACCAGGATTCAATCGACGTAGTCGAGAGATTTCCAAGGTTACGGCCGAATCCCTTGAATCGGTTGTTCTTGTCGAGCGATACCCTCGCTCAAAGATTCGAGTTGAAATCGAAATTCTTGCTGCTGAGGCTGGAACACGATGTGCGGGTATCACTGCTGCATCTGTTGCACTCGCAGACGCTGGAATTCCAATGCGCGACATGATCGTTGGTGTTGCCTCTGGTAAGATCGAAGACACTGTAGTCCTTGACCTCGACAAGGCAGAGGACAATTACGGTCAAGCAGATCTTCCGGTTGGTATTCTCCCGAACACGGGTGAAATCGCCTTCCTTCAGATGGATGGTGACCTTTCCATCGAAGAATACAATCTTGCTATGGAATACAATCACAAGGCTGCTAAGGAGATTCACGAAATCATGGTCGACGCCCTCAAGCGTCGATATGAAGGAGGTGAAGCCTGATGGTTGAGTTGGTACCTTCCCTCTTGCGACAAGAACTTGAGCGCCTTGCAGCTGACGGCCAGCGACTCGACGGTCGTGGGCAATTTGACGGACGAAAAGTCCATCTTGAGGTCGACTGCCTCTACAACGCCGAAGGATCTGCAAAGGTCGTTTGGGGCGACACGATCATCTATGCAGGTGTTAAATTCGAAATTCGAACCCCATGGCCTGACCGACCAACACAAGGTTCGCTCATGTGTGGTGCAGAACTACGACCGGTCGCTCATCGAAAGTATGAGCCAGGTCCACCTTCTCCAGAATCCATTGAACTCGGCCGTGTGGTTGACCGAGGAATCCGTGAATCTGGTTGCATCGATATGGATGAATTGTGCATTGTTCCTGGCGAGAAAGTCTGGGGAGTCATGATTGATATCCACGTTCTTTCTGATGGAGGCAACATCTTCGATGCTGCAGGACTCGCAGCTATTGCTGCTCTACGAACAGCCGTTGTTCCAGCAGAGCGTTTCGATGTTGGTGAAGATCACACGTTGAAGGTCAATGGCACACCGATTATGGCATCGTTCAAGCGGGCTGGTGGACGCTTTGTTTACGACCCAAGTGAAGAAGAAGAACTCGGTGGAGACGAGAGAATTCACATCACACTTGGTGATGAAGGGCACCTCCACTCATTACAGAAGGGGCTAAAAGGAGTCTTCACTCCGGACGAATTTGCCGAGATTCTTGCGGTCGCCGAACAAAAGTGCAGTGAACTACGAGAAATGGTAGCAGAAAAGGAGGGGAACTGATTGGCAAAGCGAACCCAGAAAGCAAAGGCAACAGCACGATTTGGTGCACGATATGGTGTAAGCGTTCGACGAAACGCTGGCAGTGCATTGGCAAAGAAGAATGCGAAGTACACATGTCCAGTCTGCCATTACCGTAAGGTTGCTCGACAATCCGTCGGCATCTGGTCCTGCGGCAAGTGTGGCCACACATTCGCTGGCGGTGCTTGGGAACCATTCACTCGTGCAAGCGATGCAAACTCTCGTATTCTTCGACGATCCGTTGAAGGTGCAACCACCGCTGATATGGCATTCATTGCACAGCAAGCCGCTCTCGACTTTGAGCGAAAGGCTGCTGAAGACACCTCTGAAGAGGAGTGAGCACATTGGCGGAGACGCCTTTTTCACTTGTTTGTACGATTAAGCGAGCCGATGCTTCAGACATTCAGGCCATGCGTGACTCCCTCGTTTCAGAAACAGAAAGCCGAGCATCCGATGAACACACGTTTTCATTCCGTTTGGATGAAGCAAATGCCAAAGATTTGCGCGCTATGTGGAACACACGCATTCGCGGATTGATTGCCGCTGACGAAATTCTACAGGCGATTGAATCCGCAGGTTCTTCAACCAAAGACGATTCGAAGGAAGCATGAGCACCGTCGAGCAACTCCAAGTCGTCGTCTCCGAAGTCCAGAATGCACGTCATCAGGTTGCAACCGTTCGTGCACAATTGCAAGAACTGGAAACAACCATTACTGCTGTTGAAAAACATCCTGAAGGAATGGCGCTTCATCGACAACTCGGTGGCGTCTTGGTTGAGGTTGACAACAAAGATGAGTTGATTGAAGAACTGAAAACCACGCATTCAACGCTGTCAGAACATGCTGTGCGACTCTCTGAGCATGAAGCAAAACTTGTCGCAGCCTATGAAGAACTCAAGAAATCACTTGAGGGAGAAGCTTGAGTTCGCATCAAGAAGACATTGCTGCAATGAAGCAATGGATTGATTCGGCCATTGAACGTGGTGCAGTACCGGTCGTAGCAGGTCAAAATGGCGATATGGATACAATTGGATCTGCAATCGCTCTTGCCTCCATTCATCCTTCGCTCCTTGCTTGTGGCTTGCATCTGGGACGAATTGCAAAACGCCTCGTCAAAGACATGCAAGCACCATTTCGCAAAGTGACTGCACAAAGAACGGCTTTTCCAGAAAAACTTGGAGGTATCATCATTGTTGATGCTGCTGCACCAGACCAAGTAGGTATCGACTTACCTGATGTTCCTCGTTTGATTCTCGATCATCATGCGACAAACGGCTGGACGCTACGTGACGGCGATCATATGTTGCAATGGGATGTTCGTGCAACAACCGAAATGGTTGCGACCTACATGTTTGAACACGCCTTAAAGGCGCTAACTCCACCAGTTCGCAAAATGTTACTCGCTGGAATGATCACAGACACGGCTCGATTCAAACATGCCAACACAACATCGTTTGATGTGACTACGAAACTCCTCGATGGAACCAACATCGACTATGCCCAATTTTGCGAATACATCGAACGAGAAGAAACCTCGCCGTCCGAACGAGGGAGTTTGT
>JAPOIF010000013.1 GCA_029979085.1 Methanobacteriota archaeon
CTGCTCGTCCAAATGGCCAAGACCCAAATTGGTTGGCAACGACTCCATTGCTCACTTCATTTTCGCAGCCTGTACTTGAGTAAACGATTGGATGCCACTCATAGGTGTGGTGAGACCCCATGTAGTAATGATGCTGATGATCGCAAAATTCTGCGCAATTTGCATCATCTTTTTGGAATCCATGCCCAGTAATTGTTGCGACAATTTCGACACGGGTTGTTTCAGTTGGTACTGAGAAATTGAGACTTCTCACATAGCGGCTTTCATTGTTGTATGTTCCATCAAATTGACCACCAGTAAATCCAAATTCAGCATCGAAAGCTCGTTCTCCACTCCCCCAATTCGAAAACAAGAATTTGATTGTTAAATCTCCTTTATTCGCTCCCTTGTATCGGAATCTGCGCTCTTGATCATCATCGAGCATGAACAAGTAAGGACTGATGTCGGTTAACCAACGGCCTTCTCTCCCATATGTTGTAATCCATCGCATAAATTCTGTCCCACAGACTGACGAATTATTTTCATCACAAATGTAGAGGTGTGCAAGGTAATCCCATTCGTGACAACCTCCATAACTTCCATCACTCTTTTGATACCGATTGCTACGTTCATCACAAGCATGTTCATGGAATACTTCGAGTGTATCGTATGAGGAGAGATTCTGTGGTAAAGTGAATGTCGCATTTCTGTATGAGTTATGATTCGCTCCCCAACCGCCAGCATGACGTTCAAAGTCGTAGAGTGTGACGACTTCAATTCCTGAATCTTGCATACGAATTTCTGGTTCAAATTCTGCATTCCACTGGTGCGGTTCGTAGGAATAATGGAATGGATCGTTTGTCTGTGAAACCCAAGCATAGATTGAACCAGTATCTCGGGCACGTTGGAAACGGTCAATACCCATGAAAAATGGGCTGTTGAAATTCGAAATCATCTGACCAAGTCCACCTTGTATGTTGCTCGCATCCATATCGATGTAGTGTATTCGACCATCCCATTGCTCTTCTTCACTAGGATTAAGCCGAGCTTCAACATCGCTCTTTCTTGAAAGAATATCATTGTGATAACTTGAATCAAACGACCCATAGAACAGATGCGTATTTTCTGGGAGATTCCTAATGAAGGTACCAGGATTCGTTGACCACGTCGCTGAATTTGAATTTCCATTGCTATCCGTATACTTGAACATGAACAGGTAGACATCCTCTCCAGTCCATTTGTTTTGGAACGTAAAGGTTCCATCGAGTGTTGGGACAGTAAAGGTTGGAACGACATCCATTGGACCAGTGACAGTCGTTCCTGAGGTCCATAGAATCGGCTTTTGAACAATGGCACAACCGTCTGAATCGATTGTCCAACGAATTGGACTGTTTGCACAAATGTCGACGTTCGCATAGACTCCGTCATTATCCAAATCTGCACATCCAACCGAATTCACATCGAGCCCACTTGGGGTTCCTTCGCATTGATCGATCAAATCATTCACGCCATCTGCATCTGAATCCCTTTCAATGGCTGCACAACCATTCTCATCGACATCAACTGCGTTCAACGGCGTAGTGGGGCACAAGTCCAGTGTCGCTCCTGTTGCATTAACATCGTTCACGTTATCATTGTCATCGTCCATGTCTTCGGTTGCATCATAACAACCATCCATATCAAAATCGGTGGTTGGAGTTCGTTCAGTTTGCCAATTGGAGCGTCCTTTCGGACATTCATCCGTTGCATCAGGTTCTCCATCATTATCATCATCATCGTCTTCAAGCAGATCATTGCAACCATCTTGATCCCAATCATTGTAGAGATTAGCTGGCCAATTGACCTCACCGTCCAAACAAGCATCATCGACATCGAGAATTCCATCACCGTCATCGTCATTATCGTTGGTATCATCATGACATCCATCCTGGTCTCGATCATTTTCCGTGGTGCTCGTCCAACCTATTGTCGAAACGCAACCATCATTTGAATCAAGAATTCCATCATTGTCATCATCCATATCCTCATCGAAATCTCGACATCCATCCTGGTCTGCATCACTCTGTGAATTGGATGCCCAACCATCCGATTCGCCGATTCCATCTTGGCAGAAGTCAAGATCATCGGGAATACCATCACCATCGATGTCATTGTTTGCTTCAATGAGAATACTGGTGTTTCTCGAATCCTCTGTCATGGTATATTCCCCACATTCAGCAGTCGTCGTCACGAAGAAACTCTCGGTTCTCAAATCAAGATCGGTCAGGATAAACGAAAAAGACCCATCATTTTGGAGAGGCAGGGTGTTGCTCGTGAGCGAAAGATCTTCCTCAATGATTAGAATTTGCGCAACGCAAGTTTCGATGTTTTGATGCAAAACTTGACCTTGCAGTATCAACATCGAAGACTCAACGATGAGATATTGTGGAGCAACAATCGAAGTCGTTCCTTCATCAGGTACGGATACTTCAATCGTATTCATCATCGGTATATCCTCTCCTTCGGAAGGAATGATCGTCACATCAATTTGATATGTGCCTGGATACATCGGAAGGAGGACAATTGAGATGCTGGTGGCTTTTTCAGTGATGCTAAAATCGGCAGAACTGATGGTTTTCTCAGGATGAGTAATGCTTGAATCCAAAGTGTAACTGCCTTCACCTGTCGTCTCGAGAAGTATCTTCAGTTCACTAATTTCACCAATCTCACCAGAGACAGATGTTGCATCCCACTCTGCACGAATGGTGTAAGGCAGAACAAGAGATTCCTCTTCGTCACTATCCGTATCTGGTTCACCACTGCCAAAGCATCCTGAAAACATGAGTAAAGATAAGAACACTGCAATGAAAGGCTTCTTGGCCATGCCATTACATGAACATAGAGAACATGAACCTAACGTTCACCGATGTAGAACTGTTCAGTTCTGGGATCGTTGATGACGAGATTCTCAAGTTCGACAACATCGTTTGGAAATTGAACCCGTATTGGACATACCCAAAGAAGTGGCATTTGCTTATGCCTTTTGATTTTGAGAATGAATTCCCAATGAATTCTATGCAGCGGTGAATTGACCGTTCCAGGCCACATATCAGAAGGAGGATCTATGGTAAATGAGCCGTCATCGTCAATCGTGGATTGGCCTCCCTCAACCGAAAATCTCATTGGACGAAGAAAAACGCCGCCTTGAATATCTTGACGTTCAATCGGAGAATCTTCCCCACCAGCGGTTCCATCATCCAAACTGGCCTCCCAATGATGTGGCAGAGGCGTTGATAGTCCAATTGGCGGTTGTGAGTCTTCATTGGAGTTGGAAATCTCAATCAACGCCTCTCGGGATGGTGGTAACGTACCAACGTGCCAATGTACAGACATTGATTTCCAATTTGGTAACTGTTCAGGAATTTGAATGGTACCAGAAAGAGATTCTCCGCTGATGATATTTGAAGAAAAAGTGACTTTGGGTTGCTCAATAGGAGAACGAAAAAAATCTTGCTGACGTTTTAAATCAATAAAATTCGCAATGAGTCGTAGTACAATTGGCAGCAATAAGATTGGAACGACAATAATACTCAAAATGGGGTAATCGAGAAGCCCAATCTGCATACTTTTTGTCCCAATACTTGGAATCCCTATTTCGCTGAGCAATGGTTCAATGAAGAGGTAAACCAATGTTGTGAGCAGGAAGATTACAGCAGCATTAATCATGTTTCGGGCAAGACCATGCAATCGATTTGGAAGAATGTACCATCCCCTGCGTTGTTGCTTAACAAGTTCCACAAATGGTTCATCATCGAAACGAACCTGCGTAGGTTGATCCAATTTTTCACCATCTTGATTGATGATTAAACGTTCAATGAGCCATCCTTCTTCACTTTGGATTTTGTAAGGTGGCAATTGTTGTTGAATTTCTTCATGACTCAAATTGGAAACCAGTGTTTTTTCAAAAACTGGTGCAGCTTCCGCATTGATCCTTTTGTCATCGAATGGAGGATACCTCACACGATGAATAATGGACCAGGTCGACATGTACTCGCCTCAAGTGAACAACAATTTCACGCCGGCTTGCAAAGCAAGTTTTCGGAATGCAGGAACTTTTTTCAGAAGTGCAAGTCCAAGAGGCACTGGTTTTTCGATGTCTCCAATCTGATTGATGAGAGCGATGACTTCAGGTTTCGCGAAATTTGCAAAATGCTCGTCGAGCTCTTCATCGGTTCGCGTAGATACGAGAAGGTCACGTAAAGCACGTGCACGATCTTGTTCCTTCTTCATCTTTGGCCAGGAAGATTTGGTAATGGATTTCAAATCCTTTTCTGAGAGTTGATCATTGTTCACGTGTTTCACAAGTTTATCGGCAATAGACGAGATCTGTTTGAATCCTGGGCCAAGTCCTCCACCAGTCGTTGGTTTAGCCATTCCTGCAGCATCTCCAAGAACGAGGACTCGGTTTTTGAACGGCCGTCGTATCATACCAGATGGTACTGGCCCACAGTAACGGGCAGTTTCTGTGATGTTCTCAAAACGATCCTTCCATAGCGGGTGATTCAGGAGATCGTTGTAGCAATCCATCACAGATCGACCATCGAGGAGTTCTGCTTTCGACCATAGACCAATGCGGTGGGTACCGTTTCCTGAAGGAATGACCCAAGCGAAAAATCCTGGTGCAATATCGGAACCACTGTACATTTCTAGCCATCGATTATGTCCTTGATAACCGACGACTTCGGTCTGAAAACCGATCATCATTTCCTTTGGATACCCCATTTTGAAACGTCGACGAACCCATGAATGTGCACCATCACACCCGATCAACAATTTCGAACGGTAAGACGTTAATTCACCCGTACGCTGATTGAGGATTTCAAGTTCCACTCCATCCTCAGTAACCTCAGCGGATGTTGGCTGTGATTCCAGTACAAGATCTGAACCTGCTTCAAGCCCTTGTTGAACAACGGTTTGATCAAAGCGCTTCCTACAAACGACGTACGTACGCAGTTCGCCTTCCCTGCCGACAGGGACGAGTGTACCTGAGGGTCCATGAATGAGCGCACCATCAACGTCCTCAACGACAGTATCGTACGCTTTTACGGCATCCATTGCACTTGGAGTTACCAATCCTGCACATTGGAAAGGCCGTCCCACCTCATTGTGTTCCTCGACCATCAAAACAGAGAGGCCACGCTCGCACAATAGGCGGGCAGCGTATCCTCCAACAGGACCAGCGCCGATGATGATGACATCGTAATCATAGTCCATGATGAACTACGATGCACCGAACTTCAAGAAGTTTCTTCTCTATCTAGCGTTTTGCGAATCGATAACCTACTTGTTCGTTTTTCTTGAGCCAAAGTACAGCTGTGTAAGGATTGCCAGATTTCTTGGCAATGAGGTCATCGAACGGACCAATTTCGCCTTTCTCAATCAGTTGTTTTGCTTCCTCTCTCGTGATTTCTCTTTTGGAGATTTCTCGAGCGATATTTATTTTACAACCACTCGCACTCGTTTTTGGTCTGAAATGCGTTTCTGTTTCATGGATTTCTGCACCATGCTTTGGGCATATGGCAACAACACCCTCGACAACATCAAATCGACGCGCATCAGCAGCTGCCTCCCTTGGCGGAAATTCAAATCCTACCTTATTCCCTTCGAGCACAAGGTATGCAGGGAACGGGCGACCTCGACGTGAAATGAAGTCTTCAATCAGAGGTGATTTGCCATCGATAAGAATAGATTTGGCTTCAGTTTGTGTTATCGCCCGTTTGCAGATGATTTTCCCTACACCTGCAAATTTGCATTCCTGTTGATCGCATGCATAGTGTGTATCCGTTTCGCGAATGGTTCCATCGCACTTCGGACAGGGGCAGAGCGCTTCATCGGAACTCGTTGCTCGATTACCTGTCGATTTTGATGAAGTGACTTTTCCCTCATCGGAGAGAACGACTGACGTTTCATAGGATTCACCATTCCGGTTAAAGAAACCATGCAGGTCTGATAATTCTCTGTGTTCAACCAATCGTGTTGCTGTTACCCGATCAAACCAACGACCACTTGTGTCTTTCCAGAAAACAAACGAACATCCCTTTTCTTTTCCTTCGTTCTTTTCACAAGTGTAGGATAATGCAGTTTCAATAATCGTTGCTGCACATTTTGGACATTGTCCAATGGAATCATCGTTGACGAACAATTGACTCCGGTCATGATCACGTACTCTCGTTACCAAATCTGTCGTTTGCTGAATGATTGAGTTCATGTACTCTGAAGCCTCTAAATCACCCTTCTGAACGGCCGTTAATGCGGCTTCCATTTCGCCGGTAAGTTCAGCAGAAGTAATCCATTCGACTGGAATTCTCCGCAAAATTTCAATGATTCGGATGCCATGTGGAGTTGCATTCAATGCTCCCGATTGTTGTCTGGAAATATAACCCCGTGAAAGTAATTTTTCGATCGTATCTGCCCGGGTTGCGGGTGTACCAAGGCCTTTTCCTGCCATTGCATCGGCTAAATCCTCATCTTCGATATCCTTTCCAGCTTTTTCCATGAGTGATAGGAGGCGAGCTTCCTTAATCCTCGTTGGCGGTTTTGATTTTTCTTCACTCCATTCGTGTGAAGAAATGCTTGCGAGAGGGTCGTCCGTAGAAATATTGCCCCAACCATCGGGTAAACTAAGATTCTTTGGAACAACTTCCCTCCAACCAAGTATTGAATATTGCTGAGCTTCTTTATTGAAAATCTCACCTCCTAGATTTGCAGTTCGCTTTTGCTTTTCAATGACCGATTCACCGTACCAAGATGCGATGAAATTTCGCACGATCATATTGTAGAGGCGTTGTTCGTCTTTCGAAAGTCCACTTGTAGGTAATTTGCCTGTTGGAATGATGGCAAAGTGATCGCTCACTTTTGCATCGTTGAAATTACGTGAAACATTTTGCAATCCATTTTTGTTGAGGGACTCAACGAATCCTTGCATTTCATCGAGTTCTCCTAGGTTGGACAATGTTGTGTTGATTGTATCTTTCATATCCGTTGGCAAGTATCTGGAATCCGTACGTGGGTATGTTGTCAATTTGTGACGCTCATACAGTGCCTGTGCGACATTCAATGTCCGTTTTGCAGGCCACGAGAACATCGAGTTTGCTTGACGTTGAAGCGTTGTTAAATCAAAATTCAATGGAGGTCGTTCCTTACTTGTCGACACTTTTTGACTAACAACTGCTTTTTCGCCTGAATCAATGAGTGCTTGGATACGTTCTTTCTCCTCGATGGTCAAAATCCAATGTGGTTTGGTATCTTCTGAGGACGCTCCACCTTCCCAACGCCCATTCCATGAACTATCTGTTCCTTCAAACTGTGCTGTAAGAACCCAGTATGGCGTCGATGTATGTTTCAAGATTTCAAGTTCATGATCCACAAGTATTGCGAGTGTTGCGGTTTGTACCCTGCCCAAGGAAATTCGTTCAGTTCTTTTCTTTGGAAGGAAGACTTCAGCAATTCTTGAACCGTTCATACCGATGAGCCAATCTGCATAACTTCGACTGTAGGCGGCATCGGAAAGATTCTGATATTCTTTCGCAGGTTTACGTTCGTCCCATGAACGCTGTATGGCTTCTGTTGTCATGGACTGTAGCCACATCCGGGAAACCGGAGATTTGGATTTTGAATAGCGATATATGGTTTGAAAAATAAGTTCACCTTCTCGCGCAGCGTCACAAGCATTGACGATTTCTGTAACCGCTTTGTCGTTCATAAGTTTCTTGACAGCGGTGAGTTGTTTCCGTGTTGAGCCAGATTTGGGTTTGAATTCAAATTCTTCAGGTACAAATGGGAGGTCACCGGCAGTTTTTCTCCAATTTTTGAATTCAGGATTGTAATCATCCATGTATTTGAGTTCCAACATGTGACCTATTGCCCAAGTCACAATGACATCATTTCCCGACCAATGGGTCGCCTCTTTTTTGTTGATGTTGAGCATTTTAGCAATATCTTCGGCGACACTAGGTTTCTCGGCGAGGACAACGATGCTCATGTTTTCAATGCGTTTGTCGACTGTACTTGAAGGCTCGCCAGACTTGAAATTAAACAGATAACATATGTTATCTGAAATTATTCGTCAATAGTTTTGAGTCGGTTGCGATGAGCGATTTCATCCCATTCCACCTCTTCGTCTCGATAACCACAACCACTGCAACCCGGGTAACCTGCGAGCAATAATTCTGAACACATCTGAATGAGATCCGATACCAATCTAGTTGTTTGAAATGGTAGCCATAATTGATCCTTGTTCATTGGCTCGTCTGGATGAATGATGAAGAGAGGATTATCGTTTTTTGAAACTGAGAAAGTGCCTTCTTGTATTATCGGGAACTCCAATCGCTGAGGCATTGAATCAGCCATGTTGAGCATCATTCGATGCCATATCTCCACGTCATCCCTCGGAACCTGAATGACAAGATTTTCTTCAACGAGAATTCGACGACTCGCTTCACGGACAGCAAGCCATCGTGTTGAATTCTCCTCCATGTACCCTCGACAAGGCGCAAGGATTGAAGGATATCGGTTCGACCGTAAGCCATGGGCAGGCTGTTTCGCTGGTTCTCGAGGCCACTCTTGGCACTTCAGGATTCAGAGAAAGCACATGCTCGTTCTCTACTTATGCTTCGTATTGCTTCGTCGAATGCACTCTTTCGTGGATGTCTTCGTCTCCTTTACAAACCCAAAAAATCACTGCCAACATCATGCTTTGGTATGGAGTATTCACATCCATTTGGAATAGCAGCAGGCATGGATAAAAAAGCCGAGGCACTTCGAGGTTGGTCCTCAATCGGATTGGCCTTTTCAGAAATTGGCGGAGTAACAATGCTTGAACAAACTGGTAATGCGAAACCCAGAATGTTCAGACATGGAAGCGATCGAGCGCTTGTGAATCGAATGGGATTCAACAATCCTGGCAGTGAAAAAATTGTGCAGCAATTGCAACGTTCTGGTTCACAACCAATTCCAGTGTGGGCGAATCTTGGCAAATCGAAACTTACGCCGATTGAAGATGCGGAAATGGATTACTCGACCACGATGCATCGCCTTTGGCCGTATGTGGATGTGTTCGTCATCAACGTCTCATCTCCAAATACGCCTGGGCTTCGAGATTTACAACATGGCGATCATTTGAAAGGAATTCTTGAGGCCTGCATCGACGTAAATCGAACAAACTCAGAAGGTTCCAATGCATCTCCAAAACCTCTCTTGATCAAGGTCGCTCCGGATTTGTCCAAACAAGAACTTGAGGCGATTGTGGACACAGCAATAGCTTGTGAAATTGATGGGATTGTTGCAACAAACACGACGATTGAACGACCAAATCAAACGCACAAGGTCTACAATGAACAAGGTGGTTGTTCAGGTTCACCGCTCAAACATCAAAGCACTGAAATGATTCACCATATTTACTCCTACACAGGAGGAAGACTTCCGATTGTAGGTGTTGGAGGTATCATGAATGCAGAAGATGCATGGGAGAAAATTTTGGCAGGTGCGTCTCTTCTCCAAGCCTATGCAGGTTTTGTCTTTGAGGGTCCTGGATTGACAAAATCAATCGTCAATGGTTTGCATAAAAAATTGAAAGAATCAGGTTTTGAATCTATTTCAGAAGCTGTCGGCGCATCGCATCGTGTACCTGAATGAGCAGATGTTGAAATATGTCAGTAGGCTGGAAGGGTTTGTCAACATGCTGTCGTATCGTAACCGGTTGCTCCTCATTGGTGGTGTTGTTACCATTGCGGTTCTTGGAACAATTTTTCTACAGGCTCCAGCACCTACCCTAACCGTTGATCAACTCATGGAAGACAAGTCGACTCTCCTTGATGAAGAGGTCGCAGTACGGGGAGAGATTCGCGATGGAAGTATTAATGAAACCTCGATGACATTCATCTTAGAAGGTAGTGATTTTGACCTACTGATTGATTATTCAAATGCAGGATCTATTTCCAATGGCCTCGGAGATAATCGAACCGTTTATGCTGAAGGCTTGTTCAAGTTTGCTGATGGACTGTACGTCGTTGAAGCTGAAACAATCAAGACATCCTGCCCCTCCAAATACGAAGAAGAGGCCTGAACTCTCTCTGCGTTTGGTTGAAATAGAGTCAGTTCTAGGATAGTCTGGGATAGGTGGGGAGCTAGGCGTACCCTGTACCACAAATCGTCTTTATGGTGGGCTGAATGCCTTGGGGCGGCGAAAGCGGCTCATAGGTTCCTGCATGCGGACGTAGATGTCTCGCCCCCACATGATCCGGGTGTTGTGAACCGTTTCCGGAGGGAAACGGGAATCAGATAACCGGGGGAACAGGTCAGGCCGGGAACGGAGCATCCCTACCTGGGGCCATGGGTGCTGTGGGGATCCGGGACGGAGGAAGTGTGCAGATACGGCTTGTGAGTACGAGCGTCCACCCAAGGATTCCCACCCTATATGTCAAACACAACATCGCTGTACCAACCAGGTCCTTCAAATGTGGGTACTTCAGCCCAAGGCGACTCTAACGTTTGACCTGCAGCAACCTCAGCAACGATCAGATCTTGTCGTGTTACGGCTTTTATCTCGACTTCCTTTTCAACCGCATCGGAATGTACCCAACGAACATGTGCTTCAAGGTTGATTGAATCATCAAATTCTTCGATCTTAATGGCACTCTCCACCAACCATTTATCTTCGACTTCATCCATGTAGAGAATTTCTTCAAGCCATTTCACCAAAAGTAAACCGTTTGCATCATCATGTATGGGGACGTGAACATTCCAAACAGCAGTATGATGTATCGCCTCTGCAGGAATGTCCGATTCCAGAAGATATGCTTGCATACCCAAAGCGGTCTCTTCGTACAATCTGGCCTTCGTTGCTGCAAAAGAACGTAAACCAACATCAGCAGTCGTTGGCCTTGGCCATGAACTCACATCAACACCTCAACGCTTTGATACTTGAAGTGACCAAGCGATGTCCCCTATACGGTCAACCATATCATCCAAACGTAGAACAAATCGATCGGTACGATCAGCAATGAGAATACATTCACTCGCAGCATTGGCCAATTGAGCAGTTTCTTCAACGGATAGGCCAAGCGTAATTGCTGTTGCAACTGCAACGGCAGCAGCATCGATTAGCCCAATCATTTGACGAATTTCTTCGAGCATACACTGAACATGGACGGTCTCTTCGTCTCGTGAATGAATTGTGACACCATCCTGTCCTTCAAGAATCAACAAATGTTTCCAGTCGTTTGATTCGATAAGCATGGATGCAGCTTCTGCTCCGGTTGCTGCTCCTAATCGCCTTCTCATCAATTCCAATCCTTTCGATTGAAACAGTACCCAATCCACACCCTGTGTTCGATGGAGACCGGTCAATTTCGGATCAGCTATGATTGGAACATTGTGTTCCTTTGCTTTAGAAATGAGTCGCTCTGCACCATCATCGTTGAGAACACCCAACCCATAATCTGAGAGAATCAGACAAGATGAATTCGGTATCGCCTCAATGGTACGATCGATGAGACTTGTCAGCGCAGAGGGCGGAATTGGGTCATCATCTTCGATATCCCACCGTAGCAAAAGTTGTTCACCTTTGATTAAGCCTTCTCGTGCACCTAACAATCGGGTTTTGACAGTGGTTGTTCGTTCCTCAAGAACTGCGATACCAGATGTTTCAACCCCTTCCGCTTCCAACATTTCCAAAATGGACAATCCTGAATCATCATCACCAACGATGCCGTGGAGTTGGCTTTTCAATCCGAGAGAATCTAGGCCTCGAGCGACGTGCGCTGCCGCTCCCACATCGACATCCCTTGATGTTTCTTTGAGAACGGGTACGGGCGCACGGGAGTTGAGATTGTTTGCAAACCCATGGATGTAACAATCCATCATGATGTCTCCTACAAGAAGAACTTTTGATGGTTGAATATTCTTCAAACCACGTTCTAATTTCTTCAACGCATCGTGTATTTTTGCATCATCATCGCTCATTCCCATAATTATCCCTCTATTGCATCTTGTAATTCCGCAAGTAACATTGCATGCTCTTGGTCGCTGACTCCCGTTGTTCTTCGGAGTGTTTCAAGCATTGCTGACTCATCACTCGTGATGATTCCATCGATCAATGCGGTTTTTAGTACTGAACTGTAAGCTTCCAGTTCTGGTGTTATGTAGGGTTGCTGAAGGGCTTGGTTAAGGATTCGTTCGTGGGTTTCAGCATCGATATCAAATGCAACCTGAACGGTGCGTAAGAGCGCTTCTTCTTCCTCATGGATGACGCCGTCAACCAAGGCTTGTCGTAACATATCCAAATAAATCTCTTCAGGAGGAGGTGCATTGATTTCACGTCGTGCTTCATTCGATAATCGACGAACACGGTCTGGATGCATACCTAAGAAATCCACGACTTCATTCAGCAACAACTGTTCGTCTTTGGTGATTCGACCGTCTTGCCAGGCTCGAGCAAACATGCGACGAACGAGTGCTTCCCCTGCTTGAGCATCCAGCGAGGCAGACCCTTCTGGATGTGATACCGGTGACATGACTGGATCGGAGTGAACAATCATGTGTTCGTCGATATGGGCAAGTGTTTCAAGCGTATTTTCTGAACTAGACAGCAATGAATCAAGCAAAACCATCGTTCCTTCTTTCTGAACTGGAGTGGATTGGACTCTTTGAAGAATCGATAAAGCACGTTCCCTTCCTTCCGGTGTCAACGAGTAGACTCGGCGGCGCTGTCTTGCACCAGGTACGTGTCGACTTGCTGTGTTGAGAAAGGATTGTTCTTCAAGTCGTTTCAACGTCCTCGGAACGTGTTTGCGTTGTACATGTACGGCAGCAGAAATTCCTGCTTGTGTAAGTTCCATGGGGGCTTCCCAGTTGTTTTCGGGAAGTTGATGATTGAGAAGATGAAGCAACGTTCGCTCCTCAGTGGTGAGTGTTCCTAAGAACCCGCTAACCATGTTCCTCCCCGATTTTGATGTCGAGGTGGTAGTCCTTAGGACAATCGGTCATCGACGCAACAATATGTAGGGAATCCTCGCGAGAATCATGGTGCGACAACGTCGAAAGTTCAAGCCTCGGGCAAGAACTTCTCGTTCGTTAAACATTGATGACGCAAGTCCTGAGAATGATCAAAAGATTCAACCCCCTTCTCCGGCAGGTGATTTTTGGAAAATTGATCCTCCCCTTTCGACTCGACTCTATGAAAAAAGTGCGCTTGGGCAACGTCATGAAGATGGTTCAATTACACTCACGGCATCAGAGGTTCTGTTTTGTCATTGGCATCGTCACGTACCGTTACCTGATCCTTCTTGGCTTGAATCAGAACTCAAGAAAAATCCTCGACTGATTTATGAAGCAATAATCATGGATGTTGGAAGAAATGGTGGTGAAATGATTGTTCCATCAATCCACCGACCAACAGATGAACCTCTTGCTTGGGCAGTTCGCTGGCACAGGGATCGAAACCACCTGAAAGAGAACTACCAAGCCTCTGTATCCTTAGCGACGACGCATGATGCCCTGGATTGGATGAACCTTCTCAAGTGGTGTCGACAATCAAAGGCAATTCAAGTCGATTCAGAATTGTTTGTGATTGATGATGAATTGGATGTGACCATGTACAAACTCGACTTAATTGATCCTCGAGGAGATTTATTTTCTTGGGATCGATTGAATGCGGATGATAAGGCCACATTCCTTCAAAACTGGAAGGAAAGAACACTGACAGAAACTGGTAGCTACGTTGGACATCATGATGCTTGGAAATGGCATCAAATTGGCATTGAACACATGTCCGGACGTGTTCTCCGCAATGAGGAAGAAACATACATCAAGCAGATCATTACACAATCAGAAGAACCATCCAGCGATTCTTTCCTCATGGATGATTTGCTCAATCGTGGTTTGTTGCTTCGTCCAGGTTTCAAATATGGTTGTCGATGGAGGGTTTACGATGGAGACTTGAATGAATCTCATGCTCCTTGGTTGATTCAACCACATCGTGAGGCTGCAACAACTTGGGAAGGTGTATGCCTCAGCGTTCGTCTTGCTGAAGGTGTTCACAAGCAATGGGTTTGTGCCATTTACGATGATGATTGGAACTACTTGAGAATTCAAAGATGGTCGCCTGGCAAGAATTCATCATCAACATGAACGGAATCAACTCTTTTTTCTGTTTTTGTACCATTACTGAAGATTGCCATTGCAAACCATAATGCGAAGATTGCAAAGAACAATGTCAATACAAATGCCTGATTGCCAATGAAGGGTAAATCATCGTTTTCGGAGGCTTTCAATTCAACATCGATGACCCAATTCTCGCCATTGAATGATTGAAGATGAACCGTTCCGAGAACGTACATATTGTCTTGTAACAAGCCTTGAGGCTCAATTTCCAATACGATTGTTCCGTTACCATTCTCAACGACGACGGTTGGTTCTGAAGTGGCGATTCGTGATAGCGGTCCTTCAATGTCGACAGTGAATTCTCCAGAACCGGTGCCTTCACCACTGTAAGGTATACGCAATGTTGTTGATTCAACGACGTTGATTGTATCCACGAGTTGCATGTCGCTAGGAAGAGGTCGTGTTCCTAATGTCGTGATAGTTGTTCGAACATCAAAGACATCATTGTTGCAATGGATGGTTCCACTAAACGTGGCCGTTGAATCAATTGTTGCTTGTGTTGAAAACGTTCCGAAATGAGCGTTATCGACTGTTGACTCGTTTGTAAATTGAACAGTTCGTCCATCACTTCCCTCAAGTACACCCCAACACGTTGTTCCTTCAGAATGTATGTGTTTGAACATCAATGGTTCATCTTGTAAGATGGTTGAGCCAAAATCGTCAAAATCAATATCGATCGACGAAGAGCAGTTTGTCGAATGGAATTCAATAAACCATTGACCTTGATTCTCGATAATTCGTGCATACCAAGATACTAGAATTCCATCATGATCCCGAATCAGAATTCCTCGTTCACCAAATTCATCCCCAGGTTGGAACAAATCACTTGCAACTCCATCGTTAACACCTCTTAATTGCTCTTGGTTTCCATCTGCCTCAATGGTTTGCAGATAGGGTCTACGTTGATCGATGTTCATGGCGTTATGAGCTGAATCTCCAGCAGCAAAGTCCTCGAGGAGAACAAGTACTCCCTCACCAGGAAGTGATGCATCGTATCCATTTTGTGTCCGCTTTTCAATCCAAACGTACTCATCTTGCGAAATTTGGATACGTATTCGTTCACCTTCTTCGGTCCGAGAATCAATTGAAATTGTCGGACCAATGCATGGACTTGGAGAGTCAGAAGGCCACTCAAGCACGATTTCTCGAGTGGCATCATGGCCAATTGCTGCCATGGTTGGACCCGTAGGTAAAGCAGGCGTATCTCCTCCTCCGTTCCAATTTCCGCTGGCCATGATATCCCATACGCCGATACCCTTCCAAGAACCGGAATAGCCTGAATCATGAACTGGGTAGAGGTCGTATGCTCCAAATTGGTGCATCATTTCATGCAAAATTGTTCCAAAACCATTCTCACCATGTCGCATGGATGACATCGTATAGTGCTCAAAGGAAAAATCGCCTTTTTCAATTGGTTCGGAAAAGGATGTAAAATGTGACCAAATACGGTTTGATGATCCTGAACCTTGTTCTTGTGCAAGAGTTGAATGCAGGATGAGAAATCGATCAATGACAGCATCTCCGTTGAGATCATACGTTGTGAGCGATACGTCGTCAATTGATTTCACGACATGGGATGCGAGTTTTGCAGGTAAAAATTCGGAACCATCGCCATAATCACGTCCATTTTGCCCATCAGTTCCATATGCTGAAAGCGATTGAGGTGCTCGTACAATTTTTTCAGAGATTTCGATGTTAATGTTGACCTCACTGCCAGTAGCTTGGGAAAAATACGTTTCTGAATAGTCCTGAAGTTCGTTCTGTATTTGTTCCTGTATGTTGCTGTTGAGTGGATTTGATTCAAAATCCACAAGTACAACCAACCATGATTCATTGGATTGGAGGCCTACAAGCGGTGCTGAGGAATCCTCCGTGTTTATCGGGTTACGTTGGAAAAGATCGTTGATTTCGCTCGAGTAGAACTGAGAGGCCATGGCCAAGGCAATGCAAAGAACCATTCCAATGGATTGTTCTCTTTTGCCCATAGCCATCACATAACATTGATTCGTTTGAATTGTTGGGTCGGATGCTTGAATCTAGGTTCGTATTGAGTTCAAAGCGTTGATTTCATCCTGCGACCAGTCTTTTGTTGAAACACGCAATACTCCATGTTCCAATTCAGGGTATGATTGGGATGACACTGACTTGAATTGTTTCGTCGTTGCTCGATTCAAATTGCTTCTGAATGCTTCGATTCGTTGACTAGACGTCCACGGATCAACGACATTCTCCAGGTGAATCCGAATTTCGTCTTTGAGGACTGGATTCTCTGATGGAACTGCTCCTTGCAGGGCGAGAAGGTCAAGTCCACGAAGTTGACATTGTACGGAATCTGCTGCATGTTTGAACGATGTTGGCAAAGGTGATGCATCACACCCGCCAATTATCACATCTGTTAATCGATATTTTGCAATGGTATCAATCAAGTGTTGACGTTCCTCAATATTCTCGCAAAGAGCATCATACTTGAGGAGTCCTGTGTGTTGTGGTGAAGTGTCGATTGGATAAGCAACGCCTTGACATGAACAATCAACATAGGAAACGAACCGTCTCCTTCCCTCATGATCGAAAAGGGCATTTGGACTCAACAGTTCCCTCGCAACACGAACGCTCTTTTGAATTGAATATTCGAGAACAACAATTGTGACACCCAATAAAATGATGTTGGTGCCATTCCAGCGGCCTGGTAGTGAAAGGAACAGAACAACGCCGCCAATACCCAGTACTCTCGTTCGCCACCAATCTTGATTGTTCTCTGTAATCAATCCAAGTGCTCCTGCAGTGGTCGTTGCAAACGCAATAACGTATGCTACCAAGAGAGCCCAAAAGATGGACAATGCCAATGTGAAGAGATTGACAGCGTCGTATTGTGATGTTAGCCCCATGTCTCGATGAATTGAATCCCCTATCGAATATAGGCTTGGAATGAGAACGTAAAACAAAACGATCAATGAACAATAACCAATCGTCGAAGACAGGAACATCCATTGTTTCATCATGGTTTGCTCACTCTGGGTTAAACCCGGTTTAGCAAAGGAATACATTGACACGAGGGCAAAGGGAAGGACACAAAGTACAGCCATGAAAACAGCGCTTAGCCAACGAACGACACTCCAAGATGCAGGCTCGTACAGGGCAAGACATGATGAATCATCGCATGGGTTGAGATGAGCTAATGTTGCTTCGAGAATGGCATCGATTTTCGTAATGAATGCGAACGTAAGTAGAGCCACGAGGACAAAACCCAATGTTGCTTTTTGGGTCAATGTATCAAAATGCAGTTGGACTGGTAAGGAAGGATCGTGTTCAAGTTCCAGGCCTTTGTTTCTCGACAATCGACTCCCTCACACCAAATCTTGGTGTTCTGGGTTTGCACGTGCTTGTACGATGGTTCGATAGACTCCAAACATGCCCCAAAGGGTAAGCATACCAAGAACAAGGGCGTATCCCCATGGTTGACCATCATCTACAGCCCATCCAAAGGCGAGGAATACACCGAGCGTGAGGAGTCCTCTACGGATGCCTTGTGGTACGGCCAATCGCATGTCAAGATGTTTTGGTCCTCCTCCAAATCGGCGCTCATAGAACTCACCTTGAACAACTGCACCGACAAGAATGATTGATAGCGTAGTCCAGTAGAAGAGATTTCCATTTGTGAAGAAATCGTCTGCTATTTCTGCCTGGCGCTTTGCTTCAAGCGCTTCTGGATCCTCCTCAGCGACAAACAATGATTCGAAATCACCGACACTAATCGTTCGCAATGCCAAATTTTCTTCATCATCGTTTGTCATGGTATCCGGTGATGAGATGAAGAACGAAAGGAGGTTCCAGTTGTCTCCTTCATTTGCGCCGTTCATGCCATCGACAGCATTACCCGCAAGTGAAAAAGAGACGTCACCGACATCACTTGAGGGTGCAGTCCATGTAACAACCCAGTCGTTGCTTGGGGCTGTTTGAGAAACTGCTCCTGGCTCTGAACCATCTGTGTTTGTGACAATCTGAGAGCCTTCGCCAGCTGTAAACGTCCCAACACCGTAATCGGTCAAGAGGAAGCCACCATTATCGTACGAAGCATGTTGGAGATTGACCGTGAATTCATAGGATTCACCGAGTGTGTAGGCGCGAGGTACCCCTGAAATCGAAACGACAACATCGTTGGACGGAACGCCATCACCATGGCATGTACACCCAGTTTCAACAGTCAATCCACCATTGATTGGATTGACCCACGGTGGCCCATTTGGATTTGCTACAACAGGTGCGAGAAGGCAAATTGAAAGAAGCAAAATGAGAAGTGTTCTGGATTTCATGACTCCCTCTCCGTTTTGTCCACTTCGATTCATCCTTTCAACGTTCCTTCAAGACCTACGAATTAGGACTCTTTGATAGCGTTATTGAGGCCAGTCATCATTGCCTTTCCATCGCCAAACAACATCATTGTCTTGTCCATGTAGAAGAGATCGTTGTCAACACCGGCGTAGCCAACCGAAAGGGAACGCTTGACAATAACAACAGTTCGTGCAGCATCTGCATCGATGATTGGCATTCCTGCAAGAGGTCCTTCTCCGCTGCGTGCAGCAGGATTCGTTGTATCGTTGGCTCCAATAACGAGCGCCACATCGCAATCAGGGAACTCTGGATTGATTTCATCCATTTCAATCAGTTGTTCATACGGAACGTTGGCTTCTGCAAGCAAGACGTTCATGTGACCTGGCATACGACCAGCAACAGGGTGAATGGCATACTTGACATCCGTATCGTACTTCTCTGCGATTAGGTCAGCAAATTCCTTCACTTGATGTTGACATTGAGAGACCGCCATTCCGTACCCTGGTACGATGATGACCTTTTGAGCACCATCGAGCATCATCGCTACCTCATCTGGATCGGATCCGACCTTGGTGCGAGTCAACGATTCTTTCTCACCACTTCCACCAAAGGACTTGAACAGAACATCTGGTAGAGTACGATTCATGGCTTTGCACATGATGAACGTAAGAATCAATCCAGACGCACCGACCAAAGAACCTGCTACAATCAAAACTGAATTTCCAATGATGAACCCTGTAAATGCCGCTGCGATTCCCGAAAGCGAATTGAGAAGCGAGACGACAACTGGCATATCGGCTCCACCGATTGGTAGAACCAACACAATACCAAGAATCGCAGAAATTCCGATGATTCCCCACAGGTAGTTTGTATCTGTTGGAGCATCGATACTCAGATAGATCAATACTGCAACACCAACAACCATGAGTACCTTGAGTGGATTGAGCCAAACAGGACCCCAGGTTGGTGTCTTAATCCACTTTCCAAAGACGCTAACACCGCCTTTGAGTTTGAACATTGCGAGAATCGAACCTGTAAGTGTCATCCACCCAACAAGAGCAGACAAGCCTGCAGCGACCATAATGACCGTTAACTCGAGTTGGTTGGTTGGAACATTGGTTGGTTCTTCAATAAATCTCCAAATTTCGGATAGGGCAACAAGGGCAGAAGCTGCTCCACCAAAACCATTGAACAATGCGACAAGTTCAGGCATTCCTGTCATCTCGACACGAATCGCCATCCATAGGCCAATGAGCGAACCGATGACAAGCCCTGCGCCAATCAAGACCCATTCGACTCCATCACCAAGACCCATTTGCAGAATGGTAGTCACTACAGCAACGAGCATACCAAGAGCGCCAAGTTGATTGCCGAATGGAGCAGTTCGAGGGTGGCCAAGTTTCTTCAAACCGAAGATGAATAAGGCTGCAGATAAAAGATATCCGAGTGCAATCCAATCTTCCATATCATGCACCTCCTCGCTTTTTACCAGCAATCATGTTGAGCATCCGATTGGTAACAGCAAATCCGCCAACGACGTTGATCATAGCGAGAACAACAGCAACGAAGGCGAGTATGCCAGAAACGGCCGTTGCACCACCATCATAGGCGACATTTGCACCAATCAGGGCACCAATGATGGATATACCTGAAATGGCATTCGCACCACTCATCAAGGGAGTATGAAGTGTTGCTGGTACTTTGGTAATGAGTTCAAAACCAAGGAAAATAGCAAGAACAAACAGTGTAATGTTTCCAATCAAAAATTCTGGTGTCATTCGAGTGCACCTCCCAATCGGGTTTGCTTTGGATGCATTTCTCCATTTTGACAAATAAGCACCCCTCCCATTCCGTTGACATAGAAATCGCTACCCTCGGGTGCGCCGACTAAGATGTCATCTTCTTCTGAGATCACAATGGCGCCGTCGTTCACAAGCGATGTAATAAACGTCGTAAGATTGTTGGAGTAAAGCATACTTGCTGTTGTGGCGATCGTTCCGGGGAGATTCGAAGTTCCGACGACGATAACACCGTTGTCGGTTGTAATGACTTCACCGGCTACCGTATCTTCACAATTTCCGCCAACGTCAGCGTTCATGTCGACAACGACTGCACCTGACTTGAATGCTTGAACTGCACTCGATGGAACGGTAATTGGCGCAGGCCGACCAAAGATTCGTGCCGTTGTAACGATGATATCTGCATCGGATGCAACTCCACAGACTGTATCGTTGACTTTCTGAATAAACTCAGGTGTCAGCGGTTTTGCATAACCTGCTTCATCTTCAAAATCATCCATACCTTCAACTTCGATAAATCGACCACCAACCGATTCTATTTGTTCTGCGGCTGACTTTCGCACATCAGAAGCATAAACAACCGCACCAAGACGCTTAGCCGTGGCGATTGCTTGCAGACCTGCAACACCAGATCCCATAATGACAACCTTGGCTGGACGAACGGTACCTGCGGATGTGGTCATCATTGGGATACCTTTTGGGACATGGGCGGCACCAAGAAGTACCGCTTTGTAACCTGCAAGATTGTCTTGACTTGAATTGACGTCCATGGATTGTGCACGGCTCAGTCGACGAGGAATCATGTCCATCGAAAGCAAAGTGATGTTGGACGCAAGGCAATCCTTCACAAACTGAGGATTTCGAAATGGATCAGAGACACATGCAAGATTTGTCCCTTCCTTCATGCCTTCCACGCCGGGAAATCGAATGGTGATGATTGTCTCGCAAGCTAAGGCATCCTCTCGACTACCTACGGTTGCTCCTGCGGCCTCATAGTCGGCATCATGGTAGTTTGCAGCAACTCCAGCACCCGTTTCGATGACGACTTCAAAACCTGCTTTCTGCAGCTTCTTTAGACTCGTTGGAACGATTGCGACTCTCGTCTCTCCTTCTGGTTCTTTGAGCACACCTAACTTCATTGGAACACCGGTGTTTTTTGCGAGCGTTAGGGGGTTCTTCAATACCACCCTTTGACACTATCAAATGGGACAACTGCATACCCTCTTGATTAAAAGCAACCGTCTTTGACGGAGAGATGGCGAGATACCATGTCAAGAGGAAGTCGAAAAATTGCGGTGATAGGTGCTGGTAACGTTGGAGCAACCTGCGCTTTCGTTCTAGCGAATATGAAAATTGCAGATGTTGTTTTGTTGGATATTTACGAAGGCTTTGCAAAAGGTAAAGCCCTTGACATGAGTCAAAATGCGAATGTATTGAATTACGATGGAACAATTACTGGAACATCAAGTTACGAGGATATTTCAGGAGCGGATGTTGTCGTCGTTACGAGTGGATTTCCTCGACAACCTGGAATGACCCGAGAAGATTTGATTGGGAAAAATGCAGAAATTGTTGCACAAGTTGGAGCAGGTATTCGAGATCATGCTCCCGATTCTGTTGTTATCGTTGTTACAAATCCGCTCGATTTGATGACCTATCACATGCAGAAGGTTACTGGTTTCCCAGCCAATCGCGTTATTGGCCAAGCAGGTGTTTTGGATAGTGCTCGGATGGCACATTTCATTGCACTCGAATTGAACTGTGCCGAAGAGGACGTTAGTCCAATGGTCTTGGGTGGACACGGAGATACAATGGTACCAATGCCTAGATTTACAAAAGTTTCAGGAAAGCCTTTGCATGATCTGGTGAAAGAAGGAAAAATTTCTCAAGAAAGATTAGAGGAAATTAATCAAAGAACAAGAGATGGGGGAGCAGAGATAGT
>JAPOIF010000140.1 GCA_029979085.1 Methanobacteriota archaeon
TACTGGCACCAGCGCAACGAGAACGGATGGAAGCACCAACCATGCAATGGTACCTCGAGAGAGGTATTCAGAAATGGGTTCGCTCGCATCTCCTCCGAGTGCTGAAGGAATCAGAATGGCCAAAACAATCGATGCAAGAGCAGTACCAAGTACAACAGATACGATCTGTTTCGGAGATTGTTTTCTCGATGTGTAAGCAAACAAAGCTAAAGCCATGCCCATGACAAATGGAGCACCGTAGAGCTCGTGCGCATTGAATTGAACCGCATCAATGCTTGAAACGAGGATGATCAAGGTGAGAATGATGTAGAGGCTGGTTAGAACAACGGGCGCCCAAAGGGTTGTTTGCATGATGAATTTACGGGTCATCCAAGGCTTCTGCTCCATTTCTTCCTCGCCCATCACAAGCCAAGGGAGAATGTAGAATCCGAGCATGATGGCTGCAACGTGGAGTTCGACCAAACCCGACCAAGCTGATGCCAGACACATCATCGTTCCCGCTGCGCCCCATCCCCACGCTTTTCGTGCATCTGGGGCGGCGTAGAGCGGTACGAACATGAGCGAATTCAGCAAGACGAACAGAAGATCTTGCGTCAGCAAATAAGCAACAGTAGGTACTACAATCAACCAAGGTGCTGAGAGAAAGCCTCTGTAAGACCAAAGTGATTCATCCCTCTCGAGATGTTTTGGCCAATCAACAGCCGTTGGTGCAAAGACCATTGCCACAAAAAACAACGAGGGCGCATAGGCATAGGTTGTGTAATCAAACAGAACTGCAATTGCAGCCCCAAGAACCGGTATGAGGAACAAGTTCGAAAATGGGCGCCGTGTTGTTCCTTGTGCGGCTCGAATGAAGACGCCACTCAGCAGCAAAATGAGAAGCACGTAAGAGACGATTTCAACACCTTCAGCACGATCTTTCAGAACCATCATGCGCCCAAACACATCCGTTGGAGGCGTACCCTCAGCGGATACGACGAATGTGTGGACAGAAGCAGCCCAGACACCGCCTGCGCGAGTGACCAGCGTTGCAAACAGTGCCAATGCGCCTGTGGCAAGACCAAGTCCTGTCCACATCAAGGTCGAGGTCTTTCCAGGGCGAGTTCGAAGGTGCCCCATCAGGACAAGAGCGAGCCAAGGTAGGAAGGAACCTGTTTCGACGGGATCCCACGCCCAATAGCCTCCCCAATCAAGAACCATGTATGCCCAAAGCCCACCCAATCCAATTCCGAGTGTAGCAATAAGTAAACCAGGCCGAGTTTGATGCAGCATACGCTTGTCGATGTCGGCATCATCTCCGTACTGAAGAATGGCAAGACTGGTTGCTGCAAGGGCAATACACAACGAGTATGCAAGGAAAACAAGCGGTGGATGGATCACCATCAAATCGGTTTGCAGAAGTTCATTCAGTCCTGAACCCTTCAGTCCGAGTGGGTTTTCTGCAAAAGGATCCAATGTCATTGAGATCAGGAGAAGAAGAAGTGTAAAACCATGCATCAAGCGTAGCCGTAGTTGATGTGTTTGGTCTTTCTCTGAAGCAAGCGGGCGACCAAACCACCATGCAACAAGACCCATCCAAGCGGCCCACATGAGTAGAGGTCCTTCGCGAGCAGCCCATGTTGCCGCAAAACGGTACTTGAGTGGAAGGTCTTCGCCTCCGTTCAATGCAACGTGGAGAATGGATGTATCGTTCGCAATGAAGCGCGAAGCAAGTGCCACGAATGGCATGGCCACAGTCAAGTGAAGCAGAACTGAGACGATGGGTTGCTCAACCCGCCACTTTGGCCAGAGCATCATGACGATGCAAGCAAGGACGGCCAGAACAAGCGTCCATCCCCACATGCTATTACCAAGGGTGCATCCTTGTTATTGCTTTGCGTGAGTCCATCACCAGCCGAAGTGTTTCGCACGGCTGTATCCAAAGGAGAGAAGGACGGAAATGACGCGTTTGAACAAAAGTGTTGGTTTACGAACCATGATCTTCAATCCAATCCCGAGTTTGGTCAATGGACTCATATTTCCAAGCTCTTCAGGAAGGCACTTTGCCATCGCTGTCATCTCTTCGTCGGAAAGGTTGTACAACGCATCCTTCCCTTTCAGAATCTTATGATACGGAGGGAAGGTCGACTTCCAAGCCTGCTCGTATGGAGCCAATGCCTTTGCAGACAAATCGCCATTCTTCATGGCCTTTGAAAGAACATGTGCTGCTTCACGGCCCGACCACAATGCAAGATGCGATCCACCCTCAAACAATGGGGATGTGAAGCCTGCAGCATCACCAACGAGAATGAGGCCATCATCAACCGTCTTACTTCGAGGCCCAGAGATTGGAATCGTTCCGCCAAATGGTTTGATCTTCATTCCATCTTTTCGCCATGGTGGATTAACTGCTGGCTTTCCAGCAAGATACGTATCTTCAATGAACGAGTCGAGATATCGAATTGCTCCCTTCTTATCCGTTGTGACCAGTCCAACATTCGCTCGTTCACCTTCTTTTGGAATCATCCATACATACCCATGCGGAGAATACTTCGGCCACAGATAGAAATCGAGGTAACCATCATTCGGGACATCATTCAGTTCATATTGGAATCCAGCAATAACCTCGACTTCGGTCCCCATGTCAAGGAGTTTTGAGGCTGCACCAGAAACACCAGAAGCATCAATCACGGCTGAACATTCAATTGGAAATTGATTTCCTTTACCTTCAATAATCCAATTGGAAAATTGATTTTCGCTATTGAAAATCCTTTCCATTGAGGTGACGCGATGGTTGAGAAACAACTCAGCCCCGAGTGCTGTGGCTTCATCCATCAGCCACTGCTCGAACAAATGCTTCTCGAGAACGTAGCCTGGTTCAGTCAACAGCTTGTTTTCGCCACCAGGGAAGATGACTCGAATGCCTTTGACATCCAAGGCCTTGACATGATCCGGTATTTGCAAATCCAGATTCTGTACAGCAAGATCAGAAAGGCACTCGCCACAATGGACTGGTGTTCCAACTTCAGGATCCGCCTCGACCACAATGGTCGAAAGGCCAAGTCGAGATGCATGAATTGCAGCAGAGCCACCGCCAGGTCCAGCCCCAATAATGAGGAGGTCGCATCGCCTTGCCTCTGCCATGGTTCATTGATGGATACACGGCACATGAATCCAACGGTGGCGATACCTGAGCAAAGGGTAGCGTCTGTATCGACCCACTGAATTCCCTTTGTATCGGAAAATAAAATGCAAAGGGATTTCGGATAACCCCTTGCAACTTATCCGAATCGGTTGGTTACAGCGATTCCTAAATTTACTGAGGACATCCCCTCACTCATTGAAAGGAACGGCCGCATGAATAATATAGATTAGTTTCATCACCATTTTATATGGAAAGCGGATCTAACGAAATAGAAATGATGCAAGCCCATCCATCTACAATCTTGAAGGAGCATTTTTTTTCACAACACCACCCACATCTCGTGAGTTTAATTGCTGGTATTACGACTGGGCTTG
>JAPOIF010000141.1 GCA_029979085.1 Methanobacteriota archaeon
GTCGCCTCCGTTGTTGGTTGAGGGGGCGTTTGAGCCATCTTGACCGGCTCCTCCACCGCCCGCACCTGCGTCAGATGCACCGTCACCACCGTTGGGCGCACCAGTGCCGCCACCGCCACCGGTGTTTGAAGCGCCACCACCACTACCGTTCTTGTCAAACGCTGGAGAGCCTGTTGGAGCATCAGCACCGTTTGCGCCCGAAGATGCCCAACCGGCACCGCCACCGCCACCGCCAACGACCGATGTTCCAAGTTTCGAAGCCTGTCCGTTCGCACCGTTTGCCGTGTTGGTCGTTGAACCTTGACCGCCTTGTCCAACAACAACGACAACGGAAGAACCTGCGGTCAACGCTGTTGAATTGTAGAATCCAACACCACCGCCACCGCCACCGCCACCGGTGTTGTAGCCACCGCCACCGCCTCCACCGACGATCAAGACGTCTGCAGAGCTTACACCCGTTGGTACGCGCCATCCGCCTTGCGCGGTGAGCACCGTACGCTCGAAGGTGAGGACGGTGTCGCTTCCAACGGTAGAAACATCCCAGGTGCGAACGACTTCAGGCGAACCTGAAACCACCGTCAAGGAGGCTGAACTCGCTCCAGACCCTGTTGCCATGTTCGGCACGCTGGTGATGGTGTCACCGTCGCGTTCAAGATTGAAATCAAAGTAGGCATTGAGGTTGTTGTCGGTGACATTTGGATATGCGTTCATGTCGTCGTCAATGGTGGATGAACGGTCTGAAGTGTAAATACGAACATCGTCAAGGATTCCGTAAAATCGTTGCGCGCCACTCGAATCTCCTGGGTTTGTACCGACCACGAGGGGTTCTTGATTGTCTTCGCCGATTTCGTCAACGCTTGTGGATGCGGTGAAGGACAAGACGCCGTCGAGGTACATGTTGACTGGATTTGAAATTCCAGAGCGCGTGAAAGCAACGTGCTGCCAAACGTCGTCTACTGCATTTACGCTCGTGTTCACCCAAGCATCAGGCCACCCAGTGCCATTTCCTAAACGATAATGGAAGAAGCCTTTCTTGCACGCAAACGAATAGGATTCCTCCTTGTGAAGGAATGTCTGATAGTCTGTTGCTGTTTCACAATCGGTCGGATAAAGCCAAACTTGGACGGTAAAGGAGGTATTGATGGCACCTAAGGTGTAGCCAGCGGTGGTTGATGGAGCCTTGAGTGACTTTGTGGAGGAGAATACATGATTCAATTTGAGGGCCAAATCCTCGTAAGGCTCACCAGGGCGGAGTGTCGTTGAATCCTCAATTTCGATCTCATCGCAGGTATACGTTCCTGCAGAGTTCCATCCATCCGAGTTGTTCGAGCAAGAGCCATCAAAGGCAAATCGAGTACGGCTTGGGATCCAGTCCGGCCCAACAGAAGCGACTGTTCCGTTGTTGTTGAAGCCCGAAAGGTCAGCGACGTTCGTGCCGCTGCCACTGTAGGAACTGCTGTTGGTTGGGTCAAGATGGAGACGCAGGTCAAGCGTGGATGGTGGAGTGTAGGAAGCGAAGAGACAGGAGCCGTCAGAGAGCGTGGCGTCTGCATCATAGTTGTCTGCATAGTCGAGCATACAACCTGCAACTGGGGCACTCGGCGTGGTGTAGGTCCAAGAAATTCCGGCCGTCCATGGATCAGCATCCCCTGCATCGTATGCACCCGCACCGCGAACTTGGAGAGCTGAGCCCCAGGCCGGACGGAAGTCGTTGTTGGCAGGGTCAACCAGCATCTCATGAACAGCCATCTTACGAATTGAACTGACATTGCTGACTACGACTGGTATCCATTGCTGGGAGGTGTTGCCAAGACCGAGTTGCGCCATGTTGTTATTTCCCCAACATGCCAAATCCCCATTGTCGAGAACAGCGCATGCATGCGTAAACCCGACGCTGAGAGAAGCAACAGTTCGACCTGAAGGGAAAACAGCGTACTTATTGGCTGTGAAGCCGAATTCCTGACTGTAGGTGTTGGTGGAGTATCCAAATAGACCCCACTCGTCATGACCCCAACAAACAAGGCTTGCATTGGTAAGGTGTGCACAACCTACTTTTTGTGCAACATCAGTACGGTAGGCGTTGACATCCATATCCGCAACATATTGCAGTGTGGATGAAGAGGTGGTATTACCTAATCCAAGTTGCCAAACGTTGTTTGCGCCCGTGCATGCCACAGAGCCGTTATCATAAGAGACGCATGTGAAATATTTGCCTAGGTCAACAGAAACGACGGTTCGGCCAGTGTGGATCGACAAATAAGTCGGTGATCGAACCATTGATGTCGTGTTACCAAGTCCTAGTTCTCCGTTATCGTTAGAACCCCAGCACGCCATTGTGCCGTTATCCATGATAGCGCAGAATGAACGAAGCGCACCTGCGAGTTTGATTGGTTTACTTGAACCACTGAAGGTGACCAATTGCGGTGTGAGTACATCGTTGGACGAGTCGTTTCCAAGACCAAGTTGGCCCCTCGTGTTGCGTCCCCAGCATTTGACGCTCTGGTCGTCCAATAGCGCACATGTTGCCGCATTAGCAGTAGCAACATCCACCGCTGTACGACCTGCACCCAAGTTGACTGCTGTTGGTTCCCAGACTCCAGCGCTTGAGACGTTTCCAAGACCGAGTTGTCCATCAGCATTGTCGCCCCAGCACTTGAGTTGTCCATTGCTCAATACTGCACAGGTGTGAGATTTTGGGCCACTTGCCTGGTCACCCGACCCGCTGATTCCTATTGATTCAACCGTGAGCCCGGAACCAACATCAACAAATTGAGGACTGTCCTCATAACTGCTGGTTGTACCCAAGCCGAGTTGCCCGTAGTTGTTTCTTCCCCAGCAATACAAGGAGTTGTTTTCATAGAGGGCACACGTGTGTTGATTTCGAGCCTCAAACATCCCATCGTACCCTTGGACATAGCCGTTCCAGTTGCTCCAATGGCTACCGTTGGGTAACGGATTAGCGAAGACATCGTCAGAGCGATGGTCAGCCATGGCGTCAACCGCGTTGTAGTGAAGCGTTGAATTCTTATTGTTGATACCACCATCGGTCAGGAAGATGATGTCGTTCTTGCCGGTCGAATTGAACACGGTGTTGTTGTGGATGTCGTGGTAGTCGCCCTTGACCATCAATCCACCTGCAGCGTTCCAAATCACATTGTGGTGCATGGTACCGTTCATTCCTTCTCCGACTTCGTTGATCGGTGCATCAAAGCGAGCACCGTACTTGATGACGTCGTGGATCCAGTTGTAGGCGATTTCCGCACCTGGTGCTTCACCTTGCATCACTTGGACAACAGCACCGTCGGTTTGCAGGTAGCCAACATCCCACACTTTGTTGTAGAAGACCTTGGGCGCATCACCAATCGAGAGAACAGAGGATGCACCGGTCAAGTGAACGCTGTTGTTGCTGAAGTACATGTCACGGCCACCTTCGT
>JAPOIF010000142.1 GCA_029979085.1 Methanobacteriota archaeon
ATTCCCAACATGATGTGTTGGGGTGTTATCATTTGGCTATCGATGAGAATTTTTGTCTTCCAATTTTCCTCATCTAGACCGCATGCGTTTCAAGAAGATCAAACGGAATAATACTCAGCGCCTCTTCATGAGTTGCTTCCAAGTCAACAGGACATGCTGAGCCTGCATGGACTGCTGCAAGCCATGTTCGTGCGCATACGCACCATGAATCTCCTGGTTTCAAACCTGGAAAGGAAAAATGAGGGGCTGGTGTAATCAAATCGTTTCCTTGAGAGCGAGCATACTCAAGGAACTCTTGAGTTACAACGCAACACACTGTATGAGAACCTCGGTCGTTCTCATCAGTATTGCAGCAGCCATCGCGGTACCAGCCAGTAAGTGGGTCTGTCGAGCATGATTTCAGTTCAGTTCCGAGAACATTTACAGATGGATGCATGAATGTGCCTTGCAACCCTCCCCTATCAATCATCGTGTGGAAGCATGGATTATGGTTCTAAATCATGACCTTGAACTGCCTAGGAAGCGAGAGGTTCATCATGGAGAAGCGTAAGAGTGGTTCGGATGCTACCCGACACTCTCCAGAATTTGCCCCGTGATGAACGATACGCCTATGCTCGTTTGCTTGCATATATGGCTCGTGTCGATGAAGAAATTACCGTGGATGAACTTGCCATGTTTGAACAACAACTTGGTAAGGCTCTCCTTTCACCAAACCAGCGTGAAGTCCTACGACGATCGCTCAAAAGCCCACCTACGCTTGAAGAGTGCTTGGACGGTCTCGGACCTGAAGCGGGTCGCCTTGCTCTACGAGATGCTGTACTGATGGCAGCCTCGGATGGCTCTGTTGATGATGATGAACTCGAAGTGTTGAAAGAAATCGCCGAACATCTCGGGCTCGTTCCTGACGCTGTCCAACAACTCATCGACTGGACCAAGATAGGATATGCTTGGATGCAAGATGGTTACGATTTGTTGAATTCTCTCCAAGGTTGAAGGCCTATGTTTTGCGACGGAGTCGCTGATTTGGATGCTGCTGAAAGAGCACGGTATGCGGATTTACTCGTTCTCATTGCTGCGGCTGACGGTGAGCTCGTTCGCGAGGAAATACAGGTGCTTGAGGGATTTATGGGTCGAGCCATGGTTCACCCGGAAGCGAGAACGTCGATTCGAAAAGGATTGTACGACACAAATCGTCTCTCGAATTTACTGAAGAATGCTGAGTTGGAGACACTACGTTATGCTCTCAGAGATGGAGCCTTACTTGCTGCTGCCGATGGAGAATATGACCGTAGAGAATTACGAATTCTCAAGAAGATTGCTTCCACTGCGGATGTTGATGAAAAGGAGCTCAAGGCATTGTTCGATTGGGTCTCAAAGGGTTGGGAGTGGCATGCTGACGGAATCAAACTTGCAAAGTTGTCCGCGCGAAACGATTCACTCTCAGAATGAATCATTTCATGATTTCAACAGGCACATTCAAACCATGATTGAATACCCACTGGTTGGGGCGGACTATGCAAAACGGAGTTAGCGGCTGGTATGCAAGATTAGATCGATGCTTAGACAACAGACAAACACAAATCGAAATGTGGCTCGATGCATGGGAAAATTCCCTTCGAACCCACCAACCAATCGCCGCTCTTCTCCCTGAAGACTGGCCAACACTCCCGGCAAATCTCTTGACCGATCCAGGTCATGTCCTTGACCATCTTCTTGCACGTCATGATGCTGAATCCGATGGTCGCTCCCCTCGTGGAGCACATCCTACTCCTCCTCGTCTCGCTGATTCGATCATCTCCTCGGAAATGCTCGAGGCGACCATTCAACCGAAAGTCAAGAAACAAACAACAAACATGCATCTTGCAGATCTCCCCCCTGGCTTTCAGAAGCACATCAAGAAACTCAATTTCCCTCCGAGCGAGGAAGAAGTTACACTCGATGAAGACGCACTTGACGCTGTCAAGCGTAATGAACGTACAAGCAGTGGTATCCCGCTTCCTTTTTCAGATATGTCCTGTGGTGGAGGAATCTTTCACGCACGCATGCTTCGAAAACACAGTGAGTTGTTTGAAGGACAATCTTCGGATCTCCGTAAAGAAGACACGGAACGATTGATTCGTGGATTCCAACTTGTCGATGTTGATGAACTGGTTGTTCGTTCCACGCGACGACGTTTGCTTCTGGAAGCCATTCGACTCGACCTCGTCGCCCTCTCTGGCGAACAAGAAGGAAAATTGTCAAGAGAAGTTGTTGAGAACATCCTCGAGGAAAATATTGTTTGTTCCGACACACTTCAAGAGGATTGGCCATGGGCACAGGCTCCTCGTTTGATCATCTCAAACCCACCTTGGCTGCGAATCAAAGATCGCTTCCGAGGCATGGACGATGGTTCCCAAAGGAGGAAAGATTTGAGCGAGAAACTTCGAAGCCTTTCCAACGAAAATGGACCACGATTCTCAACCATGCGTGGAAACGTCAACCTCTACCGACTTTTCATTGAACGCGGTATGCAAGTTCTCTCAAATGACGGTAACATGCGTATCGTTGCACCAGACAGTCTCTTGCGCGAACAATCATCGCATCCTCTACGAAAGCTGCTCGTCGAGAAGCATTCGTGGAATGAGGTTTGGGCGATTGAAGAAGCAAACCTATTGTTCCCTGGTATGACTCAAGGTGTGGCCATTCTTGGTATTTCATCGACACCAAATGGGACAGAATCACTCAAGATTATCGGTCCAGTCACCCGTTCGGACTTGCGTCGCGTCGGAACCGGACTTTCATCACGGGTTCCATCGTTTTCTCTGAATCAAAACCAATGGGTACAATGGGCTCGTAACACATGGGCAGTACCTCGCTTACCTCGAGATCAAATCGAGAGGAAAAACATCCTCAAGATTCTCGATACAATGTCTCAACTTCCCCGACTTGGTGACCATGACCACTGGCTTGCAACACAAGATCAGACCGTCAAAGTCCGTGTAGGGGAAATTGATCAAACGGCACATTCCAACAACATTTCAAGTTGGGACAAGACAAAGTCATCCCGTCCATTCATCCGAGGCGTCCACTTCACTGAAGATGAGACTGGTGGAGTCTACATTCGACACCCTGCATTCCGAAAGGACATTCCTTCTCGGGCGAATGAACGCCAGTTGGCCATGTGGTCTGGGAAAACTGAAGTCCAAACTTACGGCCCTCGCTTGGCCTGCCAAGCAATCGTCAATGCACATCAAGAACGTCGTCTTCGTTGGGCCGTCATTCCACAAGGATGTATTCTTGGCAACAGTGTCAACCACATCGAAATGAACCAAGCTATACTTAACAGACTAGCTGCTACAAAGGGCGATCTTCAGAAGGCGTTGGAATGGATGTGCAATCAACT
>JAPOIF010000143.1 GCA_029979085.1 Methanobacteriota archaeon
GACACAAAGTACCGAGCAATCGGAGACACTGAATTCAATCCCTGTCGTGCTTGTCTTTGAAGTCGAAAACTATGACGATACAGGGAATACCAACGACCGATTGTATTTGATGTTCAAATTTCCATTCACTATGTCTGCAATTCCAGATGTCAATGTCAAATGGGCCATGATGTGTGACATCAATGACACCAATCCTGCGATTACAGGGGGGTCAGCGAGAACGCTAATTTATTCAAGTGGAGATTTCGATGCGGCTACGGAACTCACAGATAGTGGTCTCGATGATACCGCTCTCGATGCGTTTGATCCAACAACCTACTATCATGTCATCCTTGAGTTGGATTCACCAGATGGTGCTGGAGAGTGTGATTTGGTTCCGGAGATGAAATCGACACTCGTTATTGCCGTCGAGAATGGGCGCACAGCGGAACTCGATTTTGAACTGCCAACAGAGGTTCACTCTGGATACGATTTGATGAGTTGATAGTATGGAAGAAGAATACGATGGCTTAGCCCAGGTTGGGCTTGGAGCGATTATTGTCTTCATAGGAACGCTTCTTGCAGTTACATCTTCTGCTTATGTGATGATCAATCAACTTGAGCGTATCGCACAATCCACAGAAAAAACAGTCCATGTTGCAACAAACGAAGCACACACACAAATCATTTTTGTTGGTGCATGGATTGATGATGATTACGATGATTATCTCTTGATGATTGAATATCAAAGTCTTGGAAAGAATGTCATCACCGATGAAGTGGCTTGGGTTCTTTGGTGCGAGTACAATGACGTCATTTACCGTAGAATGGGATACTTCGGAGATCCAGTTGCATCTGCGCCTGATGGCGTTACCCTTTGGGAGGTTGGAGAGGATACAGATCTACCTGATGAATTAGTATCTGGCAAGCGATATTTTGTCATCGCTGATGGTGGAACTGGAACTGGAAATGGAGCAGGGACATCTTGTGGACCAGAATGGATTTACGACAGAGGTGTTACAGCATACTACTCAATCTATCTTCCAGATGGTGGCCACACAACGCAGGAGTTGACGGTTACAACGTATGCTGTTGGCGAATCGGTAGCTTGAATCTCGGAAGGCATTATGTGATAGTTTGATCAACGATTAGCATGCAGGACAGTTCTGACTCGCAACGCATCGGTGAAATTGTCTCTCCTCCACCATCGGTTCAGATCAATGCTCCACAGTTAACTGGTAGTGTTCAAGCCCCTGTGATGGGTCAACCAACAATGCAACAGAATGTCGTCTACATTCAAATGCCGAAATTCAAACATCAAACGCGAATCTACAGTTCTGTATTGTTCGGTGTTGGAATTTTGATTTATATCCTCTCAACTGTGTTTGCAATTGGCAACAATTACTACCTCTTGTTCGACATTGGTTATGGAACATGTTGTATGTTCTTCAATGCTGCTTTCGTTTGTGAAATTGTCTTCTACTACAATATGATGCAACACAACCAATCCTACGGAAAGGGAACCGGTTGGGCTGTCACGAACATCGTGCTAGCAGCGATCTTAACAGTCATTGGACTGTTTATCGCTCTTGGAATGTTTCTAACAATCCTAGGGCTTTGAAATCAAACAACACCTTGTGCTTGCATAGCCTCAGCGATCTTGAGGAAGCCGGCAACGTTTGCACCAAAGACGTAATCGCCATCTCGGCCGTATTCCTTGGCAGTCTCGTAAGCAGCCTTGTGGATTCCAACCATAATAGCGTCAAGTCGAGCATCAACCTCTTCTCGAGTCCATCCAAGACGGAGTGAGTTTTGGCTCATTTCAAGACCGGATGTAGCAACCCCACCAGCGTTGCTCGCCTTACCAGGAGCGAAGAGGACACTGTTCTTCTGGAAGACTTCGACTGCTTCAGGGGTACAAGGCATGTTTGCACCTTCTGCAACAGCCATGACGTTGTTGTCAACGAGCATCTGTGCTTCAGGTCCGTTTAATTCGTTCTGTGTTGCACATGGAAGAGCTACATCGACGTTGATTCCCCAGAGGCCGTTTGGTGTTGGCTCTGGAGCAGATGCTGTGAATGTAACACCATCGAAATGTGATGCGTATTCAGAGATTCGGCCACGTCGGTTGTTCTTGAGATCCATAATCCAAGCCAACTTTTCTCGGTCAATGCCTGCAGGGTCGTGAATAAATCCACTGGAATCGGACATGGTGACAGGCTTACCACCAAGGTCGAGAACCTTCTCACAAGCAAATTGTGCGACGTTTCCAGATCCTGAAATGGATACAAGTTTTCCTTCAAACGATTGACCTTGAGCAGCGAGCATCTCACGAGCGAAGTAAACAAGACCGTATCCTGTTGCTTCTGGTCGAATCAAAGAACCTCCATACGAGAGACCCTTTCCAGTAAGAACACCTGCTTGGAATTCGTTGCGGAGTTTGCGGTACATACCGTACATGTAGCCAATTTCTCGACCACCAACACCAATGTCACCAGCAGGGACGTCACAATCCTGTCCAATGTGGCGCCAAAGCTCCATCATGAAGGATTGACAGAAGCGCATAACTTCAGCATCGCTCTTACCCTTTGGGTCAAAGTCTGAGCCGCCCTTTCCACCGCCCATTGGAAGGCCTGTTAGGCTGTTCTTGAAAATCTGCTCAAACGCAAGGAACTTGAGAATAGAAGCGTTAACGGATGGGTGGAATCGAAGTCCACCCTTGTATGGGCCAATAGCACCGTTGAATTGGATTCGGAATCCACGGTTGACGTGTTCGTTACCGTTGTCATCGACCCAAGGAACTCGGAAGTGGATGAGACGCTCTGGTTCAACAACACGCTTGACGATGTCGACGTACTCTGGATGGCGTTCCAAAGCAGGACCTAGACTTTCAAGAACTTCCCATACTGCCTGATGGAATTCAGGTTGTTCAGGATCACGGGCGACAACTGCATCATAGATTTCTTTGACAATTTGCATAAGGGGTTTCCACCTTGAGCCTCTCGACCCACAAAGTGTTTCTAATGGTTGTCATTGAATGGGTAGCCAAAATGCCGTTTCAAAAGGGTCACAGAGGGCAGACGGTCATGAAACGCTCAAGACGTTCAATACGTCTCTGACCTTGTTCATCAACTTCAGCCATCGCATGGATGGCTTCCTCAATCATCGCATGTTGATCAGGTTGAATGGAAAGCAGTCGACGGAGGTGGTCGAGCAATGCCCATTCATCCTCTGTGATGACCTCATCATCGAGAGCTGCAATCAAAGCAGACTGGTAGGTCGAAACAGTTCCCATGGCCAATTCAACTTCTTCCATCTCGCCAAATGGGTTCAGTTCCTCGCCTCGAGCGATGGATAGGCAAAGAGCGGTATCGCTAGG
>JAPOIF010000144.1 GCA_029979085.1 Methanobacteriota archaeon
CTCGCCCTCATGAAGCTGGATTCCGTAGTAATCGTGTTTCAATATAGCACGGTGAATATGCCCCTGCTCCTTGCACACACCGCCCGTCAAACCATCTTAGTTGGGGGTGGGTGAGGCTGCGCTTTATGGCGTATTCGAGCCTGCCTTCGACAAGGAGGGTTAAGTCGTAACAAGGTATCTGTAGGGGAACCTGCAGATGGATCACCTCCTAAGAAAAGCGAGGCTGGGGCTCCTAGAGCCCCAGTCTCCACCTTTTTTTATCCATGTCTTAGTTTACTTTTTACACCGAATGGAGTTTTGCAGCTCCAACGGCACCAGTCAAATCACCATACTTCGATATTACAACAGGCACTGCTATCTTTTCCTCAATCAGTGCAACCCATTCTTCAGAACTCGTTGTAATTCCGCCACTGAGAATAAAACGATCTGGATTGAATTGTTCAAGTAAGAAATCAAGAATGGTAGCAAGTCTTTCTGTCCATTCCTTGAGTGAAAGATTTTCTTGATTCATGGTTCGAACAGAAGCCCATTCTTCAAGTGAACAGTTGAGGTCAGGGTGCATCATTCGCCCATATTCTGTTCCTGCATCCAAATTCCCTTGCTTGAGCCATGCTGAGCCAATGCCAGTCCCGAGGGTTAGGCAAAGAATGTTCTCGAATTCCCATCCTTCTGTTTCTCGGGCCATGGCGAGTGCTGCAGCATCTGCATCGTTGATGATGGAGACTTGATTTTGGAATCTCAGCAGGAGGTTGTTTGGAAGATCGTAATCCTCCCATTCAGAGCCAAGATTGGGGGCATCAACGATTCGATTTCCGACGACAAGACCAGGAAATCCAATGCCGATTAGGCCATCATGATTCCAGGATTGAAGAATCGACGCTATCATCTCAAGAACATGCTCTGGGTCTTTCCCATGTTCGTATTGCAATGTCGTATGTCGAACAATCTCCTGAGCATCCAGAAGACAACATTTGATTGAAGAACCACCGATGTCAACTCCAAGAACAACTCGTTCTTGACGCAACACATCACCTCTCTATTGACTGAAGGAGACGGTCTTTCATCGACTGTCTGAAGGTGAGAAGCCGCAGTTTTGGTGCGTTCAAATCCACGGTTATGGATGCCCCACGATTGAAATGCACTTCATCCCATCCATCTGGTACCACATAGCCACGGTGCATGTCACTCAAGATTTGAGTTGATTCATTTGTCCAATCGACCCATGCCCAAGGCTCCTCTTTTCTTTGTTGATGGCCAAGGTCACGTGCCAAGACGAAGTAGTGCGAATCAACATCGTGGTCATTGATCGAATTTCTCAATTTCTCAAGGGTTGAGAGGTCGAGACTGTGTGAAAACCAAGCACCTTGGCCGAGCCATGTGGAAAAAATGAGGCCACTGCTTTGTTGATTGGTGTTTCGTTCTCCGCGACGTAGATGGTACTTACTTGGAGCGTATTGATGTGTATTGGCAATCAGTAATTCATTCATTGCTGGATCTGTGGTATATCGATTTCCTGATGTTGAATCGATGATGGCTCGCAATCGAGGAAGATTGTTCACGATTGCGTCCCCGCTCAATGCAGCGGAGAAATCTTCGGCAAAACTGTCCAATGTCGAATCCATGTAGAATCCTACACTTCCATTGACATCATCATCAATTGGGTGAGAATTGACGCCCATAACTGGTGTATTTTCATCAATGTTGTGAGAAATCGACGTCAGTGTTCCGTCTCCACCTAGAACAATAACCAAATCACGACCGATGAAATCCGCTCGTCGCACCCGTTCTCGTGCACGTAATTCCACACGAAGTTGATGTGTTGTTTTCATCTCTTCAAGAATCGCTTCGAGTTGAGCAAGGCTCTCATCATGGATGGATTCGAAGTTTTTCTTGTACACAACAAGCACATTGGTCATGACCTCTCCTCCAATCCAAGCCAAGTGGTTGACCTTCTTGAAGAAGACCGATGATTCATAAATCTCCACGACTTGGAAACGGTATGGAAGAGAAAGAAGACTTCTGGGGAGAAGTCGAGTCGGCACAAAGTGATGCAATACCATCCGTTATGATTACAGGTCAGCCACAAACGATGGCAGCCCCTCAACAGATGTATGGTGCTCAACCACAGATGATCATGCTGCAACAGCCTTCTTCAGCACCAAAAGTGATTGGTATCTTTGTAATCATCTATGGGGCTTTGAATGCCTTAGGAGGGATAATTGGTGTCTTTGGCGGCGCATTGTTGGAATCTCAGTTCGATACTGGAGGTTCTGGTACTATGATGATTGCGTTTTCAATGCTAAGCACACTCATTGGTGTTGGTTTTGTCCTCTCGGGGGCTCAAATCAATCAAAGGAAGAAAAGTGGAGTACAACTATCTTGGATTCTCATCCTCGTAACACTAATCCTTGGATTAGCACAAATCGCCCTCATGCCAGTTGATTTTACAGGGACGGGAGTGAATGAGAGCTTCTACTACGGCTCGCAAATTGGAGGGCAGGTCATTTGCAATGGAATATGTGGTCTTCTCGTTGCCATCCCATTAATGGTCAACAATTCGATGATGGACGACTCCTCTCTTTGGGGTTGAACCAGTGGGCGTTCGAAAGACGGGCGAATATGCAACCTACACGGAAGAATTAACCATCACAACTCCTGAACGATACCAGATTGTTTGCATCACGAACGATGTTGAGCGAATTGTACAAGAGAGTGGTATTGAAGACGGATTGGTTCTTGTCAATCCAATGCACATTACAGCATCTTGTTATGTGAACGATCTCGAGTATGGACTCCACCACGATATTATGGCGTGGCTTGAAAAATTGGCTCCATTTCACGGGCAAGATGGTCAAGATGGGGAAGAATATCATCATCATAGAACAGGTGAAGACAATGGAGACGCTCATCTGAAGCGACAATTGCTTGGACAACAAGTCACCATGTCTGTTCAGAACGGGCGACTACAACTAGGCACCTGGGAACAAATTCACTATGCAGAATTTGATGGACGACGTCCGAAACGAATCCTTGTCAAAGTTGTCGGAATCCTCGCAGAAAATTGAGTTATTCACATAAGGTTGGACGTAGTGGGCTCGCTATGAACATCAGTGAACTCGACCTTGACCGAGGATTTTTCCAACTCACCCTACCCTACAGATGGCAATATTGGATTGGATGGGTCATTGGAATGCTCATGATCGTTGCAGGAATTGTCGTTAATCCAGTCATTTCACTCTTCGGCCTTCTTTTTGTGGGATTGAGTTCACCTGGGTC
>JAPOIF010000145.1 GCA_029979085.1 Methanobacteriota archaeon
GAAGCCACCAGAGACCTTGGCCGACAATTACGAATGATGGGCAATCCGAGCATCGACCATCTCTTCATTACGCACGCCCATCTTGGACATGTGGATGGACTTGGATTGTTTGGACGGGAAACAATGTCAGCTCGACACATCAAACTTCACTGCAGTCCATCGATGCATGACCTGATTGAAGCTACGCCTGCTTGGAACCAATTGTTGCAACAGAAGGTGCTTGAACCGAGTGCCTTCCCGAGCGTTGAAATCGATGATGTCACGATTGAATTCATTCCAGTGCCCCACCGAGCAGAACTATCTGACATGCATGCAACAATCATCAGAGGCCAAGAGAAGTCACTGCTGTTCTTACCGGATCACGACTCATGGAATGAGACACTCGAAGCACACGGATGTGATTCAATCCGTACATTCCTTCAGAAATTCTCAATCGATGTTGCCCTTGTTGACGGAACTTTTTGGTCTGGAGGCGAACTCAAAGGAAGGGACATGAGTGTTGTTCCACATCCGACGGTTGAAGAATCCCTCAAGCGATTAGGACAAAGGAAGGGCGACGATCCGGAACTTTTCTTCATTCACCTCAACCATACAAATCCGCTCTACGATCCACAATCGGAAGCGTCGAGACAACTCAGTGAGTCAGGCTGGTCAATTGGTCATGAAACGCAACAATTCACGATTTGACTTCGGTAAGCGTATAGTCGAGCGTGATGAGAGAAATAGCCCAATCAACGGATTCATCAGAGTCTCCATTTTGACAAATTGGAGGAGATCCGCCACTGTTGACTACAACGTTAATGTTGAATTCATAGAACCCAATTCCTACATTGCCGCCATCTAGAATAGAATTGATTAACGATGTTGAATTTGTAGTTGTACTGCCAACCAGGGTGGCGTCAATCCAGAATTCGGATGATTCAAGAGTCTGCTGTGTTCCAGAGTTCGTCACACTGTAATCTGAGATACCACCCTCATACGATACTTCATCATCCTGAGTATTTGCAGTGGCGAAGCATGCTTGTTCGTTGTCTGTATGACTTGTCGCCATATGGAACCCAACCACGTTGAGTCCACTTAGATCAACAGCATCACTCGATGCAGTGACTTGGGCGGAATCAGAGATGACCTCGGTACCAGATCCGATTTCGATGAGGGTAAAGTTTCCATCAATCTGATACGTAGCAACTCTATTTTCATCAGAATCTTCACCCGAATCTGGCCCATAGACAGCATACGCTCCTTCAGCGACACCAATGAAACAGAGAGCAATGATGCCCACTGTTGTAAATTGACGTTGCCGATCTTGGGAAATCTCAAACCGACCAAATGGATTCGAAGCAGAATCTTCTCGAACAGCGCACATAATGAAGTGGGCAATGAACGCAGAACCAACGCCTGGAACAGATGGGAAAACGTCACCACCAAGACCGAGGAATGTCCAAACGATGACTCCAGAAAATGCAGAAATCATCATCGCAATCGAATGGAACGTATCGGGTTTGTACCCCATCCATCGAATGATAAGGAGAGGGACGAAGATGCCTCCAAGACCGTAGACAGCAAGAACAACAAGAGCGAAAACGGAATCCCCACCTGGAACGTAGAGTCCTCCGATGGAAATCATTGTTGCAGCAGCTGCGACATACAGCGTGACCTTCTTTGTCGTCTTGTGATCTTCTCGCCATTCTGGTTTGATGTCATCGGTAATGGCGGCCGTACAGGCAAGAACCTGACTATCAGCGGGTGACATTGTTGCAGCAAAGATCGAAGCAAGAATCATTCCAACACCGAGTGCTGGAAGTGTATCCATGGCAAGTGCGGGTAGGCCAAGTTCTGCGTCGAAGTCTCCGTCCGTAAACAAGACCCGACTTGCGAGTCCAACGATGAACATGAGGGCGATAAACGGCGTTTGCCAAACGAAAAACCAAATCATGGCTTGCTTCCTGTCTTCATCGGATTTGAGCGTCATCACTCTTGACACAACTTGAGGTTGCCCTGCAACACCCAATCCGCCCAAGAAGAACGCAAGAAGGTAGAGTGAGATGCCCAAGGAGATGTCTGTCGGAAGGAAATTGACGAGGGTAGCACTTTGCGATTCAAGTTCAGTATGCATGCCTGAGAATCCACCGACGTTACCGAGAGCAACCCAGCAGAGAATGACAGAACCGACGATCATGACACAGGATTGAGCAGCATCGGTCCATATGGAGGCTCGAATACCGCCAGCATAGCAATAGGCGACAACGAGAACGAACCCGATGAGGATTCCAACCAATTCAGGCCACCCGAGCATTACGAAGAGCGCTTTTCCACCGGCAGTGAGTTGAGCAGCAGCATAAATTGAAAGGAAAAACACCGAGAGTACAGCAGCCAATTTCGCTTCAGGCGCCCCAGCTTTTTCTGAAACAAGTGAAGAAAGCGAGCGAAGGCCTCGTTCGTTTCCTTCCTTTTGGATGAATTTGTAGAGCCATGCCCATGCGACCAACTGTCCGATGGTAGAGATAACACCAATCCAGATAGCGGAATACCCCATCAGGTAGATGAACCCAATAAAACCGATGAACATGTAACCCGAGTTCCATGTGCTTACTGCTGAAAGTGCTGCTAAGGCAGGGTGCATACCTCGGCCTGCAACGAGATAATCGTCGGTTGTGTCCTGCTTGACACGCATGCTTGCTAGCCCGACTCCAGCGAAGAACCCGAGAAACAACAGAAACGAAAGAAGAATTCCAATATCCATCGTATCACTTCCAGCGGCTGACAGCTTCTTGCTCCATCTCCGACATGTTGGCTAAGAAGACCATGCAATTCAATCTCCCGCCTGTTAGTGCACCAAGATTGCCGATAAACGTCGTCTTCATACTTGCATCATCTGTTCCAAGGTCAGAACAAAGAACACACATGGAATCAAACAATCCATTCGCTTGTTCTTTTATTGCTTCATCAACATCTGATTCACGAATTTTCTCCGCCATCGCCTCGATACTGGCGAACGCATCCTTTGGCTGCATTGGACGCTGCTCTCCAGTTCCAGCACCTGTGGGATCGAGATCGAACAACACCAGCGTGTGTAGACCTTGCTTCTGATTCCTCAACATGACCTCAAGAGGAGAAGTGACAATCCAATCTCCGTAGGGGTAAGTCAAGGTTGTCGAACGCCCGAATTTGTAATCCGAAAGTCCTGTTGAACCAGGAACGAGCGTTGTAACGGAGATTCCATGAATCACACGGACAGACAAACCTGCCTTTTGTGCACGTAATT
>JAPOIF010000146.1 GCA_029979085.1 Methanobacteriota archaeon
CGTAGCCTGATGCACCTGTCTTGATGCAGAAGGTGATGTTGCGGATATGCTCCTCTTTGCGTTGTGTTGTCATGATTAAAAGTTTTTGTGCAGGTAGCCTGAAAGCATTAACTGCTGGTTTACGTCTGATGTTGGTGTCTTGAGGATTTTACGTACACCCTCGTCCTCTGATGCGAGCACGGGATCGATGTTGTACTCCTCGCAGATGAACATGAAGTCGTTTATATGCATGGTAAGAAAGGTGTTTCAGGTGTTGCTCGTTGTACGTCATCGAGGTATGTTCGGATGTTCTTGACAGCCATTTGCTTTCCTTGCCCTGTCATCAGTGTGATGAAGGCGAGGTTGGCGCATCTGTCTCTTACGTCGCGAGGCTCAATGTTTGAGGCCATTGCGTTTGCTGTTTCGTGTGCTTGCTTTTCAGTCATGATTACTTGAATTCTACGGGTTGAGATGGGAGATGCACCTTTGGCATCTTGAAGTAGTAGATGCAGATGTCATCGGCATCGAACATAGCAGTGTTTCCGTACCACAGGTCACGGACAAACTCGTGGAATGCCTCGACATCAAAGGTGTCAGCAACAGCTTCTTGTCGTTCGCACAAGTCCTTGATTACGGACAGGTCAGTCGGCATATAGTCACCATCGAATGGGGCTTCGCAGTTCATCTGGTCCCACACGAAGTACTCGGCGATGCTGTTGTTCTCAGGCCATGTGGGTTTGAGTTCGATGATTTTGACAATCTCGTGTTCGCTGTTGTCATCATCAATAATAACGATGTCCTGCATGCCGTCTGTGCTACTTACGATTTCTTCGTGTTCAGAATCCATAAGACGTGCAAGGGTTGTCTGCTTGGCTTCCATAGCCTTGTCCAGGTCATTGAACCATCGGACTGTGGTGTCGGAGTAACCTTCGGCTAGTCCACATACACCGTGTAATAATGCATAGTATTTCATGAGAAAGAGATTTTGAAATTGTTCGACAAAGATACGGTGTCGTTTCCGTTTTTCCAAATTTATTTTGTAACTGGCATCTTCAACAGTAGCGCATATCGCTCCATTTCATTATCAACCCTTAAGACGATGTGGTCAATGTAGTCATCAATTAGGTCAGACAGCCCGTAATCCTTGTCGTACTGCACATACTCGATGATCTTGCGCTTGAGCCTGTCTACATCCAGTCGTGAGTAATCTTCGATGTCGTCGAAGTATTCCTCCCACCACCGCTCTATTTCGTACACCGTGTAGTATTCACCATCGTCGTCCGTCTCTTCGGTTTCCCTCACGATGTTACCTGCGCCGTTGTTGAAGACGTCGTGGTTGATTCTAGCTATGGCACGAAGGGCGTTGCCTTCTGCTGTGTCCGCCCGCCCGCTTTCGGGTACGAGGCTCTTAAAGTGCTTGTTAAATAGGTCTTGGTATTGACCTTCTCCGTTCCAGTATTTCATTGTTCGTCAGTTTTTAGTTGTTTCTTCATCATTCTGTTCGTTAAATCGCCCCATAAATTCTGAGTGCATAGTGTTGATGGCATCGGCTACTTTCTGCTTGCCACCCTTCAATCCGAAGTATGCTTTCACATCTCCAATCTTCCACCCACGGTGGGGCTTGAGTCCGTGGAGGTAGAGGTTCACATCGCGCCGTGTAACCATGAGGTTGTACAGGCATCGGGGTACATCACGACCTTGAATCTTAATCGTTGGTCGGTCTTCGCTGTGGAGTTCCTGCCAGAATGGGGCGGAACTGTCTACTTTCTGCATGAAGGCTTGTGCTTCTTTGTCTGTCATCATTAGAGTCGGGGTAAAAAGTGTTCGTCATTAGCCAAGATTCCTGCAATGTCATGCACGAGATCGATGGAGCGTATGTTCGTGTCAGTGTCGTTGGCTGTGTTAGCCACACGCTCTGCCCACTGACGGAGCAGTTCAAATTGTTCGTATGTCATGGTGTTATTCATCATGTGTTAGGGTTTTGAAGGTCTCGCATCAGTGCTTCGCAGTTCTCCCAGTCACGCAGGATGGTGAGGGGTACGTGGTAGTAGGTGTCGGTAACGGGGTCGTGCCACGTTTCGATTTCACCTGCATAGGTTTCCTCGACGTATTCGAGGCGGTCAATAATTGCTTTGTCCATGTGTTAGAATTTTAGAATTAGTAGCAAGCCGAGGATTCGAACCTCGCTGACGCCTCGCATTTGTGCGCCTTGCACCCCCCAGCGGGGACTCGCTATGTGGTTATGATTCCAACCAGTCGTCGATGCTTCTTGTTAAGTCCAATCGCCGACGTGCATCCAGTTCCATCGCACCTGCCATCTTCTTGGCAAACCATTGGTGGAACTGCTTTTCTTCGTCCCCGAAGCATCCATACGTCTGATTACGCAGGGTGATTCGATTGCCGTTGTCATCGTAGGCTACGAGGAACGCAACCGTACTGCACTCACCTGTCGATGAGTTGATTTGGTGACGGTATTCGATAGCCACGGGTATGTTGTACGTGGTAGTCGTCAACACTGAGTCGTTACGCTCAGGAGTCATGCCAGTGACGACGAGTTTGTCCCAAGAATTCAGGAAGTCGGTAAGTGTGGGTAATGCCATGTGTAAGAGATTTAGATGATGTCGTTGTTGACACTGCAAAGATAAGACAGAGTTTTCGTTTTTCCAAATTTATTTTGCAACTGACTGATTTTCAGGGAGTTGGACAAGGCCATCAACTTGATAAGAATAGCACCAGTGACCGTTGTTCAGTGTGAGCACATAGTGGTCGTCCAGTGTGACTGCATCCACCTCATCCCCGTACTTCTCGTTCGGGCCTTGTGTCTGCTCGATTGCGATTACCTCTGCGATTTTCTGGGCATCGCGTCCCCATGACCCACGGTACAGCACCTGCGAGCCTTTGCGAATGATTCGTGTGTTGAAGATAGATGTTTTCATTGTTGTTCGTTAAAAATTTCACTTACGTATTCCAGTTCCTCGATGGTCATCTCATAGACCTGTTCGCGAGTCATGTCCAGTTGCTCGCCGTACTTCTCGTACATATAGTCCCATACTGTGTTTCTGCTCATTGTTCGTCGATATAAAGGTTGTCTAATGGCATACCCGTCTTGCGCTCGATGTATGCGATGAAGTTTTCCATGTGGGCCTCGTCGTTGAAGACCTTGCGCACCACCCAGCCCGCTGAGGGATTGGGCGATGACCAGTGGCTGCGATAGCCGT
>JAPOIF010000147.1 GCA_029979085.1 Methanobacteriota archaeon
GTGTAGTTTTCAGGAGGCAGTTCATCATCTCGGTCACCAACGCCAACACCAACGCCAGAATCGAAATCGATTGCCTGTCCTGAACCAATGGTTCGAACGGTGAGTTGGACGGGTTTGAAGACACGGAATAATGCAAATTCTTCGAGGACATCTTTCAGAATTTCGTCACGTATGCTCTTGCTATCAGTTAGTGTATTCTCCGTGTTCTTGTACGGAACCATGATGTCGATGGAGAGTTCTCTCGGTTCCACCTTCGCAAGATCGTGGTCGACCTCAATACCGAGACGACGTTCGCATCGAGTGATGATATCGTCGACCAATCGAATGATGTGGTTCCGGGAGAGGATGTCGTCTGCCTCCTGGTGGTAGACTTTGTACATCAGTGGATAAGCAATCAGTAATGAAAAGACGGAGAGAGAAAGGGAGTTGAAGGCCATCCACCAAGCAGGAATTCCTGCAGCCCCACCAGCAAGCATGGCGGTTTCTCTTCCACCTCCAAGTTCAGCCACGAGGAGAATATATCCCCAGTTCCCCAGTTCTTGAATGGACCAGCACGAGCGAGCTCCCGAATCTGTAATTCGGACTTCACGATGTTCTTCGCCCCCTATGAAGGGAATGATGCCGCCTTTTGTTCCGATCTCAAGTTCAAATTCAAGAGACTTTGACAACAGACCAGTCATGTTGAGGCCATCATCTGCATCCTCAGAATTGTTGTACAACATGACCGTCAGGATGACATCGTATGTTCCTTCCTCGAGCGTGCTGTAATCAGCCCTTGCTGATGCTCGATTTACATCATCGTCTAACAAACGTCGAACTTGAGTAGGGGGGGAGTTTTCGGTTGAATCTTTGCTTTCAATGTTGTACTCCATTACAGCGATACCAGCAGGAAGATTGTAAGCGTTTAACGAAAATTGCTCAGCATCTTCATTTGGGAAGATGAGAATCCAAGGTTCATCATCGATTTCGATGCATTCATCCCCAATGTCGAGAAACGTCGTTGAAGCCGAATGATCGAGTGTGGTAGATTGACCAAGGAGTCCTGAGGACATTGAAAGAATAAGTGCACCATAGATCATTCCGTAAGCGATCCCCATCAACAGTACCGGGTTTTCCTTCTTTGCGAACATGCTGCGATGATCGCCATCGGTTCTCCGTCTTCGGATTTCATTCAATTCCTTGAGCAGAGGGTCGTTCTTCGAATCGGTTTCGAACTGCTCTTTAGGCAGTTCATCCCCAGTCACAGCCTCCCCCATGTGGCCTCTACATGCACGGTAGCAAATGAACCCATTGCTATGCATGTGGTGGGTTAGGCCGGACTTGAACCGGCGACCTCGGCATCTTCAGTGCCGCGCTCTCCCAACTAAGCTACCAACCCTTGCGTCCCTGCGACAACACGCAAGATTTCAAGGCTTCGTTGATTATTCTTGACCGTGGAGAATAGATTTTTGCATCTCAAAGAGGGATGCAAACCCAATTTCAGCCATGTCAAGAAGCGCATCCAGTTCTTTGCGCTGGTATGTTGATTCTTCGCCAGTACCCTGTACCTCGACAAAAGCACCGCTGCTCACCTTGACAACGTTCATGTCAACATCTGCATTTGAATCGAGAATGTAATCGAGGTCAAGGTAGGACTTACCATCAATCAATCCTACGGAAATTGCAGCCACATCGTGCGGCATGACTCGCATTTCGTGAGCCAATTGTTCTTCTTCCGAGAGAACAGGAGCACTCCAACCCGATCGTCGTTGTTCCTCTGTCGGCCTCATGTTCTTTGGCAAACAGATTCCGGCAGCAATAAGTCGTCGGACACCAAGTCGAAGGGCAAGATTCGCAGCGGTGATGGACGCACAGCGCGTCCCACCATCTGCGTTGAGAATATCGCAGTCAACATTCAGTGCAATCGGACCGAGTTCCTCGAGATCCACAGCAGCCCGGAGAGAGCGAGCAACGAGACGCTCAATTTCTTGAGTACGCCCTTTCGCACCCCGACGTTCTCTTCGGAATCGGGAATCTGTAGAACCAGGTAAAAGTGAATATTCAGCATGAACCCAGCCCTTTGTTGAATCTCGTGGGAACCAGCCTGGTAGTCGTGCTTCTTTTGTGCAACATGCCAGAACCACGGTTTCACCTTGTCGATAAAGAATGGAAGCGAGAGCATTGCTGGTAAAATCGATTTCAACCTCAACGGCTCGCATTTCATCAGCATTTCGAGATGTTGTCAGTTCAGTCTTGAATTTGGCCATGATGTTCGCAAGAGGTCGAGTTCATCAACTCTTTTGTTTGGTTGAAATCACGCCATGCGTATGTTCAAGAGGCTGTTGACAATGCAGTCAATATGGGAAATCACAAGGCAGTTATCTGTGGTGTTGCGCGAACACCCATTGGTCGATTTATGGGGTCCCTCTCATCGCTTACAGCCGTCGACCTCGGGGTTCTGGCTGTGAAAGAATTGTGCCAGCGTGTCGGCCTTGAACCATCATCTGGGATGATCGATGAAGTTCTGATGGGTCAAGTTTTGCAGGCCGGCGCTGGGCAAGCTCCTGCTCGTCAGGTTGCTCTTGGTGCAGGTTTGCCGGTGACAACATCGTGTGTAACCATCAACATGGTTTGTGGTTCTTCACTCCGAGCGGTGATGCAAGCTGCCACGAGTGTACGCCTCGGCGAGCACAATGTCGTCATTGCGGGCGGTATGGAAAGTATGTCGAATGCCCCACAATTGTTGATGGGACAACGAAACGGCAAGAAGATGGGCGATTCGAAACTCATCGATTCAATGATTCATGACGGACTTTGGGACGTATACAACAATATGCACATGGGCAATACTGGCGAAGTCGTTGCAAAGGAATGTTCGATCGATCGTCAACAAGCCGATGAATTCGCAGCACAAAGCCATCATAAAGCCGCGAAAGCATGGGCTGAAGGTTGGTTCGATTGGGAAACATTCCCCATTTCAATTCCTCAAAGGCGAGGCGATCCGTTGGTTCTGGATCGAGATGAGGGCGTGCGTTCAGAAACCACTGCAGAAGGTCTTTCCAACCTTCGCACAGTTTTCGATCAAGACGGAATTGTGACAGCTGGAAACGCCAGCACGCTCAACGATGGTGCAAGCGCCGTTCTCGTAACAAGTGAAGCCTTTGCTAACGAACAGGGCTGGGAAATTCTTGCT